>CAILRJ010000262.1 GCA_903836575.1 uncultured Burkholderiales bacterium | reverse complement strand
CGTAAGTAACTTGTCCTTCCAGACCCTTGTAGGTCACGCCACCCTGGTTGTAATACACCGGCTGGGCATCGGTGCCCGGCAGGACCGCGAACTTGTTGCTGAAATCGATGTAATACAGGTCAGCATCGAACAGCAGCGCGTCGGTCTTGTGGACCACGCCCAATTGGTAATTGGTGGAGCGCTGTGCTTCGATCGACGAGGCATTGGCCTTGGTGCTCTGAAACAGGCTGATGTCCGGAACCAGCATGCCCTTGGCATATTGGGCATAGGTCGACCAGATCGGGCTGAGCTTGTAGTTCGCCGTCAGGAACGGCAAGGTGGCGTGGAAATCCTTGTTGATCTGCTGCGGCAGACGCGCGGTCTGATTCACCGAAGCATCGATGCTGAGCTTGGTCAGCATGGTCTTGATACCGGGCGTAATGGTCAGGTCAGGCGTGGCGGCCCACTCGAATTCGACAAAAGGCTGATAACTTTTCCAGCCGGATTTTTGCTCGTACTTGACGTTGTTGATGCCCGTGAAAACCCCTGCGACGGCAGCTTCCTTGTAGCTTGGCAGCATCGTCAGCAAGTTGAAATCATAAGTGCTGCGGTGCGTGTCAGCTTGTTCGATCCAGACGCCGGTGCGGGCCAGGCCGGCCTCGAACTGCTTGCTGACCTTGAAGATATCGCCGGTGACCTTGTACTCGTTGGTCTTGACATAACCGGGCATTTGGCCAGCCAATTTGCTGCCGTTGGCATTGACCACGCTACCAAATCCGACGCCGGGCAGGTTGCCGCTGTCGGCTGCCAGCGTGGTGTTGGAGTAATTGTAGTGATACAGGTTGTTGTCGATTGCCCAGCCGCCGCCGAGGTCGCTTTGCAGGCGGATGTAGTTCAGGTTGGTGGTCTTGTCAGCCCGGTTATAGCCGTAAAAATTGGCCTTGGTCGGATCATTGCTCAGTACGTAATTTTTGCCGTACTGGGCCACTTGCGCCATCGTCAGGCCATTGTCCTTGTCGGGCTGGTAGTAGTAATTTTTGTTGTAGTTGGTGTTGACGGTCAGCAGCGTGTTGCTGCCGAGCGGCTTCTCCAGCTTGAACATGATGCTGTCGCCCTGAATCGCGCTAAACGTGCGCGCGCCATCGCTGCTAAGGCGCTGGATATTGAACGCGATGCGGGCATCGCCCAGATCAGCGAGGGTGCCGGTATCGACACGGGTGCCGATCAGCTTGGTGTTCCAGGTGCCGTAGGCCGCAAATGGCGAGATCGACTGGCGTGCCGAGACTTCGCGTGACTGCAGATTGATCGAGCCGCCAAAGGTGGCCTGACCAAAGTCGCTGGCCTTGCCGGGGCCGCGTTCGACCACCACGCCGCCGATCACGCTGGCCGGAAAATAGGCGGTCGAGTGATGCGTGGCACCGTTGGTGTCACCGAATGGAATGCCATCGAAAGTGACATTGAACTCGCCATCCTTAAAGCCGCGCAAGCCATTCTTGGCTTCGCCCAGGCCGGGACCGTTGGCCGAAACGCCGCCGGTGACGCTAGGTGCAATCGCGGCGATCGCGGTGTAGTCGCTGACCGGCGAGATCGAGCTTTCGATGAACGAGCGGTTGATCACCGATTGCGGCTGGGTCGCAGCCAGCGATGTCTGGCTAGGCGCCATCATTGCGGCGGTGACTTTGGAGGCAGTGACCTGAATACGGGTTTCGGATTGGGTGTCGGTATTGTCGTCAGCGGCAAATGCCGAGCTGACCGCACAAGCGAGCAGTGTCAAGACGAAACGCGCAGGCAAGGCACGTCGAATAATCTGGCAAGTCATTTTTTATTTTCCCTGGTAGCGATTGAGATTTTCAATCTGCGGGCAGGATAGGCCCTGAAGGTGACGTGCCGATTACCGAACGCTGACTAACTTATTACAAATGTGATGTACCAAATGTTTGTTTTTGCGTCCGATGCACTGCCTATTGCGGTATTCACGCTGTGCTGTCGCCCCACGCACCGGCCAGCATGGCCAGCGCCGCCAGTCCGGCGGTTTCGGTACGCAGCACGCGCGGCCCCATCGACAGTGCAATCGCGCCGTGGGCAATGGCCAGATTTTCTTCATCGTCGCTCAAGCCGCCCTCCGGTCCAATCAACAGCGTCACTGCTTGCGGCGGTTGGTGACGTGCCCAGTCGGCCAGCGACTGGTCGGCACGCGGCGACAGCAAGATGCGTTTGTGGATATCCTGCCGGGCGATCCAGCGGCTGAAGTCAGTCACCGGAGCCAGCTGCGCCAGCCGGTTGCGTCCACTCTGTTCGCTGGCGCTGACGATAATGCCTTGCCAGTGCGACTGGCGCTTCTCCGCACGTTCGGCCGACAGTCGCACCACGCAGCGTTGTGCCGACAGCGGCTGGACACCGGCGACGCCAAGTTCGACGGCTTTCTCGATGATCCAGTCCATCTTTGACGACTCCGGCAGCGCTTGCGCCAGCGTGATCGCATACGGCAACTCGACCGAGCGTGCGGTGCAGGTCTTGACCTCGACAGTGACGCGTTTTTTTTCCAGCAGTGTGATCGTGGCGCAGTACTCGTTGCCATCGCCATTGAATAGCGTGACCATGGCACCGGCCTGCAAGCGGATCACCTGGATATGGTGAGCGACATGGTCCGGCAGGGCGAGGAGGTCGCCAACGGCGAGCGGCAGGGGGCAATGGAATCGGGGCATGGCAGACCTTGTGGATGGAACGATAGGGCAGAGTCTGCACGATGTGACCCGGAACGACCAGCATCGCCGCAGACGGGATTGCGGATTTGGCGTTGGCTGACGGTGCTGGTCTGGTAAAATGCCGGCTCCCTGCCGATGCCTGCTTGCCAAATTGTCCGGCCAGTTCGAGAGACAGTCAGTGCGCGGCATCTCACCCTTATTTTCCATGTGATCACGATGACTTCATTGCAAACCACGAACAATATGGCCAACGCGATCCGCGCGCTGGCGATGGACGCCGTCCAGAAGGCCAACTCCGGCCATCCGGGCATGCCGATGGGAATGGCCGACATCGCCGTAGCCTTGTGGTCCGAGCATTACAGTCACAATCCGGCCGATCCGCGCTGGATCAACCGCGACCGCTTCGTGCTGTCCAACGGCCACGGTTCGATGCTGCATTACGCACTGCTGCACCTGAGCGGCTATGACTTGCCGATGGATGAGCTGCGCAACTTCCGCCAGATGCATTCGAAGACACCGGGCCATCCTGAAGTCGACGTCACCCCGGGCATCGAAACCACCACCGGCCCGCTCGGCCAGGGCCTGACCAACGCGGTCGGCATGGCACTCGCTGAAAAACTGCTGGCTGCCGAGTTCAATCAGAGCGGCTTCGATGTCGTCGATCATCACACCTACACCTTCGTCGGCGATGGCTGCCTGATGGAAGGCATTTCGCACGAAGCCTGTTCGCTGGCCGGCGTGCTGCGTCTGTCGAAGCTGATTGTGCTGTACGACGACAACGGCATTTCGATCGATGGCAAGGTTGCCGGCTGGTTCGGTGACGATACCCCGAAGCGCTTCGAAGCCTATGGCTGGAACGTGATTCCAGACGTCGATGGTCATGATGTCGCCGCCGTGTCGGCGGCGATTGCCGCCGCCAAACTGGCCGGCAAGCCGACGCTGATTTGCTGCAAAACCGTGATCGGCAAGGGCTCACCGAATCTGCAAGGTTCCGACAAGGTCCATGGCGCCGCGCTCGGCGACAAGGAAATCGCCGCGGTACGCGAAGCAATCGGCTGGCATTCGGCACCGTTTGAAATTCCTGACGACGTCTACGCCGCATGGGACGCCAAGCTTCCCGGCGCCGCGCGTCAGGCTGCATGGAATGCCTTGTTCGCCGCCTACAGCGAGCGGTTCCCGCAACTGGCCGGCGAACTGCTGCGCCGCATGAACGGCGAATTGCCGGGCAATTTCGATGCGACTGTCGCCAGCTACCTCGCTGCTTGCATTGACAAGAAAGAAACCATCGCGACCCGCAAGGCCAGCCAGAATGCGATTCAAGCCTATGCTCAGGTCCTGCCGGAATTCCTCGGTGGTTCAGCCGACTTGACTGGCTCGAACCTGACCAACTGGAAAGAATGTATTGCAGTGCGGGCCGACCAGCCCGGCAACCACATCAACTACGGTGTGCGCGAATTCGGCATGAGCGCGATGATGAACGGCATCACGCTGCACGGTGGCTACATCCCGTTCGGCGCGACCTTCCTGACTTTTTCCGATTACAGCCGTAATGCACTGCGCATGGCGGCGCTGATGAAAATCCGTTCGATCTTCGTGTTCACGCATGACTCGATCGGTCTGGGCGAAGACGGCCCGACCCATCAATCGGTCGAGCATGTCTCGAGCATGCGTCTGATCCCGAATCTCGATAACTGGCGTCCGTGCGATACCGTCGAATCGGCAGTCGCGTGGCAGCAGGCCGTGGTCCGCAAGAACGGTCCGAGCACACTGATTTTCTCGCGCCAGAATTTGCCGTATCAGGAACGCAGCGCGCAACAGGTTGCCGATATCGCGCGCGGTGGTTACATCCTGCGCGATGCGGCGGATGCCAAGGCAATCCTGATCGCCACCGGTTCCGAAATCGAACTGGCCGTCAAGGCTGCCGATGCGCTGGCCGCTGCCGGTGTCGCGGTGCGTGTGGTATCGATGCCGAGTACCGATGTGTTTGATCGTCAGGACGCTGCCTACAAAGCCAGCGTATTGACCAAAGGCTTGCCGCGCGTTGCCATCGAAGCTGGTGTCACCGACTTCTGGTACAAGTATGTCGGGCTCGAAGGCGAAGTCATCGGCATCGATACCTTTGGCGAATCGGCTCCGGCACCGGTGCTGTTCAAGCACTTTGGTTTTACCGTCGAGAACGTCGTTGCCGCAGTCCACCGGACCCTCGCTTGAACGCGGTAGACGCGACATTTTTGCGGGCGGCCACGCCCGATGATGCCGAAGGCATCGCGATGGTGCGCATCGATAGCTGGCGCAAGACGTATCACGACATCATGCCCGACGAGTATCTGGACAACATGGAAGTCGAGGACAGCATGCACTTGTGGCATCGGGTGCTGAGTGCCACGTCCTCGAAGACCTCGGTGTTTGTCGCCGAACTCGATGGCGATGTGGTCGGTTTTGCCGCCGGCAAGATGCTCGATGAACCGAAGTTCGGGCTCGATGCCGAGCTGGCTGCGATCTACCTGATTCCCGACCTGCAACGGGCTGGCATAGGCAGCCGGCTTGTGACGATGGTGGCACAGGCGCAGCAGGCGCAAGGTGCAAGCGGACTGCTCACCTGGGTGATTTCGGAAAACAAGATCGCGCGCGCATTTTTTGAAAAGCGCCAGGCCGAACTGCTGATCGAACAAGCCTACCAGTGGGATGGCATTGACCTGCTCGAGGTCGGTTATGGCTGGCGCGATCTGAGCTTGTTTACGCCGCATTGACGGCGCACTGGTTGAACCCTCGTACTTTTTGACAGAATTTTTTATTCTAAGGAGAAGCAGCATGACTATTCGCGTCGCAATTAACGGCTACGGCCGCATCGGCCGCAACATCCTTCGCGCACATTACGAAGGCGGCAAAAAAAATGATATCCAGATCGTTGCCATCAACGACCTCGGCGATGCCAAATCGAACGCTCACCTGACCCGCTACGACACCACCCACGGCAAGTTCCCGGGTACCGTCGTCGTTGAAGGCGACACCATGATCGTCAATGGCGACAGCATCCGTGTCTTTGCCCAGCGCAATCCGGCCGAGATTCCATGGGGCGAGTTGAATGTTGACGTCGTGCTCGAATGCACCGGCTTCTTCACCACCAAAGAGAAAGCCTCGGCCCACCTGAAAGGCGGCGCCAAGAAAGTCATCATCTCCGCACCCGGCGGCAAGGATGTCGATGCAACCATCGTATTCGGTGTGAACCAGCATGTGCTCAAGTCTACTGATACCGTGATCTCGAACGCGTCGTGCACCACCAATTGCCTGGCACCGCTGGTCAAGCCGTTGAACGACACCATCGGTCTGGTTAATGGCTTGATGACGACCGTTCATGCCTACACCAACGACCAGGTGCTGACCGATGTGATGCATGAAGACCTGCGTCGCGCCCGTTCGGCCACCAGCAGCATGATCCCCGCCAAGACCGGCGCGGCCACTGCGGTTGGTCTGGTCTTGCCGGAACTCAACGGCAAACTCGACGGCTACGCGATCCGCGTACCGACGATCAATGTCTCGATCGTCGATCTGTCGTTCATCGCTGCGCGCGACACGACCGTCGATGAAGTCAACGCGATCATGCTGGCCGCGTCCGAAGGCGCATTGAAAGACATTCTGACGTACCAGACCGAGCCGCTCGTATCGGTTGACTTCAACCACAACCCGGCCTCGAGCAACTTCGATTCGACGCTGACCAAAGTGTCGGGCCGGCTGGTCAAAGTCTCGTCCTGGTATGACAACGAATGGGGTTTCTCGAACCGCATGCTCGACACCACCGTGGCGTTGATGACCGCTAAATAAGCTGCTTCGCATTCTTCGCACCATGCAAAACGCCCCGCTGAGCGGGGCGTTTTTTTTATTGGTGCTGGTATGTTTCCCGACCGCCAGCTACGGTAGTGCCTGTGCTTTTCACATCAGTGCAGCCCGCATTGCACTTGCTGCTTTGCGGAAGTTGTCACTCTAACCGGGTAAAGTTACCGGGTGATGACGTCGGGTTGTTCAAGACGGCTACTTGCCATAGCTGTCTTTGATGACCGCATTTTGCAGCGTCACCAGCCAGTCTTCGTTGACGTGCTCCTGCTCTCCAGCGACAGACTGATTTTTCATCGAAATTTATTCAGGGTCATCAAAGTAGTGTCAGAAAATCTGCGATATGGAGGTAATCATCGAAATTTATTCATTTTGAATGTGCTGTCAGAGCAATTACGGCACATAGGGGGAGGTGGTTTCGATTGGCAGGCATTTCCCAAAGGTCACCCTGTTGCACGATAATGACGCCTTGAGCGCACCGCGCTGACTTTTCCAGATTCCACAATGACACCGATTCAAACCGCTTTTCGCAATGGATGATTTCGACGACGACCGCGCCGGGGCCACGCTGCAACCGATTCCATGGACGCCGCTGGAAACCATCGCCGATGTCGAACTCTGGGTGGATAACCTCAACCGCGATCTGCATGCGGTGATCCGCAAGCAGGCAGTCAATAGCCCGGGCGTGTGTTTCGTGCTGGCCGAAGGCGGCGAGATTTTTCTGCATACCAATGGCGATGGCGACGTGCTGCTGGATGTGACCGATGAAGCCGGGTGGGTCGCACCACTGATTTCGGCGGCGACGCAGGTGGTTGCACCGGTTGCGTCGCTGTGGATCCTGCCGGGACATGTGCTGACTCAGCTGGTACTGGGCCTCAGTCCGCTGGTTGGGGCAACGCGGCTGGTGCTGCAGCACGAATATCGCAGCAAGAAAAACAAGTGGCGTTGAAGTTATCTACAACTTGTCCGGCAACGGTTGAAACGCCTTGCGCTCGCTGTAGCGGTCGGTCAGGTAATCCGAACGGTCCCGTACCAGCAGCGTGAACTTCACCAATTCTTCCATCACGTCGGCCAGCCGGTCGTAATACGCCGATGGCTTCATGCGTCCGGCCTCATCAAATTCTTCATAGGCCTTGGCCACCGACGACTGGTTCGGAATGGTCACCATGCGCATCCAGCGTCCCAGCACCCGCAGCGCATTAACGCTATTGAACGACTGCGAGCCGCCGCTGACCTGCATCACGGCCAGCGTGCGGCCCTGGGTTGGCCGTAACGAACCGAGTTCCAGTGGCAGCCAGTCGATTTGCGACTTGAAGATGCCGGTCAGTGTGCCGTGCCGTTCCGGACTGCACCAGACCTGGCCCTCCGACCATTGCGATAACGCGCGCAACTCCTGCACCTTCGGATGATCCGGCGTGACGCTGTCGACCATCGGCAAATCGCGCGGATCGAAGACGCGGGTTTCGGCGCCAAAATGCTGCAGCAGGCGTTCGGCTTCAAGTGTCAGCAACTTGCTGTACGAGCGTTCGCGCAACGAGCCGTACAGCAACAGGATGCGGGGTGCGTGGGTCGCGCGTGTGTCCGGTTCAAGCCGGTCGAGTGCGGGCAGCGCCAGATGCGCGCCGCTGATGTTGGGCAGGTCGGCGATCATGACTGAGCGCGCTTGCCGGTATCCGTGATGACCGCTTCGCCATCTTCCTTGCTGAACGCGGCGCGTTGCGCATCCACCAGAATATCGAGTACCAGTTCGGACGGCCGGCACAGGCGCACGCCGAGCGGCGTGATCACGAACGGCCGGTTGATCAGGATCGGATCGGCTCGCATCGCGGCGAGCAAGGCGTCGTCGGTGAGGGCCGGGTTGTCGAGGCCGAGTTCGGCGTACGGCGTGCCTTTTTCGCGGATCGCCTGACGCACGGTCAGACCGGCGCTGCGGATCAATTCGTCGAGCACCGCACGGGTCGGCGGCTGCGTCAGGTAATCGATGATGCGGGGTTCAACGCCGCTGTTGCGGATCAGTGCCAGCGTGTTGCGCGAGGTACCGCAAGCGGGATTGTGATAAATGGTGACGGTCATGGGCACTCCTTGGGCGAGATGAGGGGCGGGTTGCAGGCGTTGCCGCCACAGCAGTTGTCGGTCAGGTAGGCGAGCAGTTCGTTCATCGTGCCAAATTGCGCCGCATAAATAATCGAGCGGCCATCCTGCGTGCCGGTCACCATGCCGGCATGGCTCAATTCTTTCAGGTGGAACGAGAGCGATGACGGCGGGATGGCCAACTGTTCGGCGATCCGGCTGGCGGCCAGTCCGGTCGGGCCGGCTTGCACCAGCAGGCGAAAGACGGCCAGCCGGGAATCGTGGGCCAGGGCAGCGAGGGCAGTAACGGCAGTTTTTGTTTCCATGTTTCGATAATAGTCGAATTGAATCCATTGTGGCGGAAATAGATCGTTGCGGAAGTAACCGCGAGTTGGTTGCTACGTATCAATCCGCTGCGCAAATGCGGCCCGCATACTGCTGGTTCCCTTTCTTGTTTGCCGGACCAACGACGATGCGCATGATCAAACAAACGCTAGCCGACCACCGCGCCGTGCTGACCTTTCTGGTTGGCATGGTGTTTTTACGCAGTGCGATTGCCGACTGGTATTCGGTACCGTCCGGATCGATGTATCCGACGGTCATGATCGGTGACCGCATCATCGCCGAGCGGTTTGCCTACGACCTGAAAGTGCCATTCACCGATGTCGTCATCGCCCATATTGCCGACCCCCGGCGCGGCGACATCGTCACGTTTTCATCTCCCGAAGATGGCAGGCGACTGATCAAGCGGCTGGTTGGCTTGCCCGGCGACACGGTCGAACTGCGCAATGACGTTCTGACTCTCAATGGCGTGCAGGCATCGTATGCCACGGCCACCGGTGTGGTGGCCACGCACACCACGCCCGATTACCAGGGCAGACAGGTGGTTCTGGAGGAGCGGATACTGGGCAGTTTGCGCAGCATCATGCTGATGCCGGGGCGCACCGACGCGCGGCGCAACTTCGGTCCGATGCAGGTGCCGCGCGACCATTACCTGATGCTTGGTGACAGCCGCGACAACAGTCTCGATTCGCGCTATATCGGGTTCATCAAGCGCGCCGCGATTACCGGTCGGGTCGGACGGGTCGCGTTTTCACTGGACGCCGAACGCAATTTCATTCCGCGCTTCGAGCGTTTCGGTGCCTCGTTGATGCACGCCGACCTGCCATGAAACGCCTGGCTTCAGGCAGTGGCGGGATCGCCGAACACGCTGTTCCAGAGTTGCTGTACCGCCAGCGCTTCCGTGGCAACCCGCTCGGGTGCCACTAGCGCCTGCTCCTCGCCCTGCAAGCGCGCATGATGCTGCAGTTTGCGATAGACCCGGTAGGCATTGGCCACCGCGGCAGCCAGTGCAGCGTCAATCAGGCCCAGCCCGCTCGCCAGTTTCAGCAAGGCGATATTACCGATGTCGTCGGTCAGTTGCGGCGATGTTGAGGCATGCAACAGGACCAGGTACTGGACGATGAATTCGATATCGATCATGCCGCCACGGTCATGCTTGAGATCGAACTGGCGATTCCGGGCCGGATGGGCGCTGGTCATCTTGCCGCGCATCGTCCTGACTTCCTGCTGCAGCGGTGCGGCCTCGCGTGGTTGGCGCAGCACGTCGAGCCGCAACAGTTCAAAGCGCTGACCGATATCGGTATCGCCAGCGCAAAAGCGTGCGCGCGTGAGTGCCTGGTGTTCCCAGACCCAGGCTGATTTCAGCTGGTATTTCTCGAACGCGGCAATGGTTGAGACCAGCAACCCGCTGGCGCCGTCGGGACGCAGCGCGATGTCGATATCGAACAGGATGCCGGCTGGTGTATGGCTGGTCATCCAGGTAATGAAGCG
>CAILRJ010000261.1 GCA_903836575.1 uncultured Burkholderiales bacterium | reverse complement strand
GCTCGATATTGCCCCTTCCGCATCGATAACAGGCACGCCGGAGACGCTGGTATGTCGCGTCGCTAACGCCGTTGGCAAAGCCGGCAGGCCGGATCCGGAGCAGGTTTTTGTACGCTACTATCGCGCCGAAAGCGCACGCCGTCATGTCGGTGCGGGCCTCGGTCTCTGGCTGGCACATACCTTGGCCACGCAACTGGAATCGACGATCCGGCATGTTGCCGAGCCGGATAGCGTTTGTTTTATTTTCACACTCAAACAGTCATGAGCACCTCTCAAACACTAGAACCGTCGTTGATCCTGGTCGAGGACAACGAAACCCTGCGCGATGAACTGGCGCTCTATCTGAGCGATGAAGGCTTTGCCGTACGCGGTGTCGATTGTGGCGAAGAACTCGATGCCATCCTGTGCACGCAGGCCACCGACATCCTGATTCTCGACCTGAATTTACCGGACGAAGACGGCCTCGACATTACCCGGCGCATCCGCGCCAGCATGCCGGATCTGGGCATCATTATTCTGAGCGCGCGGGTCAGGAGTATCGACCGGCTGGAAGGCTATGCCGCCGGCGCCGACGTCTACCTGACCAAACCGACCCGACCTGAAGAACTGACTGCCGTCGTGCGGAATCTGTTTGGCCGGCTCAAGCCCAAGGTGCGAGCCATGCACTGGCAGCTCGATAGCGCCGGTGCCACATTGCACTGTCCCGATGGCTTTTGCCTCAGGCTCACCGGCAACGAGGCCTTGCTGTTACGCGAACTGGCCCTGTCGGGCCCGTATGCCAGCCACGCCAAATTGTTAGTGCTGTTTGGCGACGAGAACCAGTCTGAAAAAATCAACAAGGCCCGCATCGAAGTCCTGATTAGCCGGTTGCGCCAGAAACTGGCACCGCATGTCGGTGCGGACACCCCCATCAATGCGTTGCGTGGTCGCGGCTACCAGTTGGGTTTTCCGATGACCGTCAAGAACATCGGAACGGCAATCTAAGCCCGGCATGACAAAAAGGGCCAGCGAATCACTTCGCTGGCCCTTGCCTTTTGTTCTGCCGGCGAACCAGGTCACCTACCCCGGCAGGCCGGTGACCGCGTTACTTCGACGCCACTGCCGTCGAACCGGCCAGCTTGAAGACCCAGACCGAACCACCTTGTTCAAGGTAGCTGACCTTAGCCGCCACGTCACCACCCCACAGTGGTACCGCACCACCCCAACCGGAAACCACTGCGACGTATTGCACGCCGCCGTCCATCCAGGTGATCGGCGGCGCCACGACGCCGGAACCGGTCTGGAATTTCCAGAGTTCCTTGCCGGTGCGGGCGTCGAGTGCTTTCAGAAAGCCTTCCGGCGTACCGTAAAACACCAGATCGCCGGCGGTAGTCATCACGCCACCCCACAACGGCGCGACGTTCTTGTTTTCCCAGACGATCTTGCCGGTCTTGGGATCCATCGCGCGCAACGCGCCGATGTAGTCATCGTTGATGGTGCGGATGGCAAAACCGGCACCGAGGAAGGCCGCGCCTTTTTTGTAGCCGACCGGCTCGTTCCAGATTTCCATTGCCCATTCGTTGGCAGGGACATAGAACAAATTGGTCTTCGGACTGTAGGCCATCGGTTGCTGATTTTTACCACCGAGGAAGGATGGTGCGGCATACACGGTCGATCCTTTTTTGCCGTCCGCTCCTTTGGTCGGATCGCCGGGACGGCCCGCTTCGATGTAGTTCGGACGACCGGTTTTCAGGTCGATGCTGGAGGCCCAGGTAATTTTCTTGACGAACGGAAAGGCGTTTTCCAGCTTGCCGGTTTTGGCATCGATGACGTAGAAGAAACCGTTACGATCAGCCTTGCCACCGAGTCGCTTGCCGCCCATGTCGAAGGTCACGAGTTCATTGACACCGTCATAATCCCAGCCGTCATGCGGTGTGGTCTGATAGTGCCACTTGATGTCGCCGGTGGTGACGTCGAGCGCGACGGTCGAGGACGAATACAGGTTGTCGCCAGGACGCAGATGGCTATTCCATGGCGATGGATTGCCCGTGCCGAAATATGCCAGACCGGTGGTGGCGTCATACGTGCCACCGAGCCAGGTCGCAGCGCCACCCGTTTTCCAGAGTTCGCCAGGCCAGGTTTTGTTGAGCGTGCCGGAAATACCGAGTTCGGTTTTCTTGCCATCCTTGTCGTACTTGTAGCCCATGTGGCCTTCGACGGTCGGACGCATCCAGATCAGTTTGCCGGTCATCGGGTCGCGTGCTTCGACCCGGCCCACTACACCGAATTCGCCACCGGAGACACCGGTCAGCAACATGCCCTTGGCAATCAGCGGCGCAGCGGTATTGGAATAGCCGGCGGCGTAATCGTCGATTTTTTCTTTCCAGACAAGGTTGCCGGTAGCTTGGTCGAGCGCGACCAACTGGGCATCGAGGGTACTGAAAATAACGAGGTTACCGAACAGCGCCGCGCCCCGGTTGACGACGTCGCAGCATGGCATGATGCCTTCCGGCAGACGGTGCTCGTACTTCCATAACTTCGCACCGGTCTTCACATCCAGCGCATACAGGCGCGAATAGGAACCGGTGACGAACATGCGGCCGTCATGGATGACCGGTTGCGATTCCTGGCCACGCTGCTTTTCGCCACCAAATGAAAACGACCAGGCCGGAACCAATCCAGCGATCGTTTTGGTGTTGAGCTGGGTCAGTGTCGAATAGCGCTGACCCTGCGTGCCCATCCCGTAAGACAGCACGTCATTGCCTGATTTTTCATCATTGACAATCATCGCATCGGTCACATCGACGGCATGCGCCGGC
>CAILRJ010000260.1 GCA_903836575.1 uncultured Burkholderiales bacterium | reverse complement strand
CAGTTTGCCGTCGCCGTCGCGTTCGGTCAGGTTGAAGCCGGAGTTGTGCCAAAAATCATTCATGGGTTATGTGCGCAGTGCAGTGCGTAGTGCAGTAATCGGAGTGGACGCAGTATCCCACAGTGACGAGACCGGTCGCGCTTCGGCACATTCATGGTGGTATCGGTGAAGAACTTTCAACCAACTAGTGCGTTATTACGCTTACATTAATGCCTTGTTCAACCCTTCCGACGCCACCCATGATTACCAACATTGAAGACTTGCGTGTCCTTGCCGAGCGCCGCGTGCCGCGCATGTTTTACGATTATGCCGATTCCGGCTCCTGGAGCGAAACGACTTACCGCGCCAATGTCAGCGATTTCAATGACCTGAAATTTCGTCAGCGGGTCGCCATCAACATGGAAAACCGCTCGCTGAAAACCACCATGGCGGGACAGGATGCGACGATGCCGGTGGCAATTGCTCCGTGCGGCATGACCGGCATGCAGCGTGCCGATGGTGAGATCCTGGCAGCGCGTGCGGCTGAACAGTTCGGCGTGCCGTTTACATTGTCGACGATGAGCATTGCCTCGATCGAAGATGTTGCGGCCAATACCAGCAAACCATTCTGGTTCCAGCTGTACGTAATGAAGGACCGCGGCTTCGTCAATGACCTGATCGACCGTGCCAAGGCTGCAAAATGCTCGGCGCTGGTGCTGACCCTGGACTTGCAAATTCTCGGACAACGCCACAAGGATCTGAAAAATGGCTTGTCGGCGCCACCAAAACTGACGCTCCCGAACATCGTCAACATGATGACCAAGCCGGGCTGGTGCATGGGTATGCTGGGCACCAAACGTCGTACCTTCGGCAATATCGTCGGCCATGTGAAGGGAGTTGAAAACATGTCGTCGCTGTCAGCCTGGACCGCCCAGCAATTTGATCCGGCGCTGTCGTGGGACGACGTGCAATGGATCAAGGACAAATGGGGCGGCAAGCTGATCCTCAAAGGCATCATGGATCCGGAAGACGCGCAACTGGCCATGCGCAGCGGTGCCGATGCACTGATCGTTTCCAACCATGGCGGTCGTCAGCTCGATGGTGCAGCCTCGTCGATCGCCGCCTTGCCGGGCGTGATCGAAGCTGTCGGTGACGGCATCGAGGTCCATATGGACGGTGGCGTGCGTTCAGGTCAGGACGTGTTGCGTGCTGTGGCACTCGGCGCGCGCGGTGTCTATATCGGGCGTCCTGTTTTGTACGGGCTGGGTGCGATGGGCGGCGAGGGCGTCAGCAAATGCCTCGAACTGATTCACAAGGAGCTCGATATAACGATGGCGTTGTGCGGGCAAACCGATATCCAGAAAGTCGGACGGCAGATCCTGTTGCCACGTAGTTGAGCGTGCCTGTCACCCGGAGAAAATCCGGTGACAGGACTGTTCTTCGCCAATTAGTCCGCCCGGACGGGAGGTCGATTCCTACTGCTTAATCCTTCCCTGCAATCCGGCTGGATCGTCGCACCGCCAGTCGGGCGGCCGTCACCAGGTCTGCTGTTTCGACCGGCTTGGCGAGGTGGATCAGGTAACCGGCGTCGATCGCGCGGCGCTTGTCTTCGGGGCGGGCGAAGGCGGTCAATGCAATGGCCGGCAACGGTGGTAAGTCCGGTGATTCACCCAAGCGTAACAGGTGAAGTAGCTGATAGCCGTCGATTTGCGGCATGCCGATGTCACTGATGAGCAGATCAGGACGGTGCGCCCGGATCATCGCCAATGCTGCAGTGGCCGAGTTGGCCAGCCGTACCGTGGCACCGGCGTTCTGTAATATTTCTTGTATCACCGCACCCGTGTCAGGCTCGTCATCGACCACGACGATGTCGGCGTGCCAGCTGGTGCCAAAGTCACTGTTGATGACGGCCTGTTCAGGTCGGGCCGGTGACGGCGGATGCAGTCCGGATTGCAACGCCGGTAATTCGATCGTGAAGGTCGCACCGCGGGCAATACCCTGACTGGTCGCGCTGACACTGCCGTCATGCAGTTCGATGAGCGATTTGACAATCGACAGACCGAGTCCGAGTCCCATATGGCTGCGCGTGATGCTGCCGTCGGCTTGTGAAAAGCGCGCAAACAGCGATGGCAGGAAGGCCGGTGCGATCCCCTGGCCGCTGTCGGTAATCGTGATGATGACGCGGTCATCGCTGGTGATCTGACGGATTGTTACGGTGCTATCGTTGGCACTGAACTTGATCGCGTTGGAGAGCAAGCGGCACAGGATCTGCTGCAGCCGTGTTTGGTCAGCTTCAATCGCCATGCCGGGTTCATCGATGCGGACCTCAAGCTGGATGTTTTTGCTCGCCGCCATCGGTGCCGACAATGCCACACTGGCGCTGATGACGTCATTGCAGCGCACCGGCTGCAGATTCAGATGGATCTTCCCGGCCATGATGGCACTGGCATCGAGCAGGTCGTCAATTAGCCTGGCTTGCTGGCGTGCACTGCGCTCGATCGTGGCCAGTGCGTTGATGGTCTTGTCGGACATCGTTGTGCTGCTGCGCTGCAGGACCTGTGTCCAGCCCAGAATCGAATTGAGTGGCGTGCGTAACTCATGCGACAACGTCGCCAGAAATTCATCTTTGATCAGGCTGGCATGCTCGGCAGCGGCGCGGGCCAGACGGGATTCTTCGGCACTATCGTTATCGGCTTCCTCGACCTGCTTGGTGGTGGAAATATCGATGGTGATGCCATTGAAACTCAAGGTGCCCAGCGCCGCATTGCCGGTGACGCAGCCTTTGGCACGCAACCAGCGCACCCGGTCGTCCGGCGCGCAGACACGGTACTCGATGTCATACGGCTTGCCGTCAGCGATGGTCGCACTGATCGCAGCGCGAGTGCGTTCACGGTCCTCCGGATGCAGCACCTGGAGCAACTGTTCCCTTGTCAGCGTTGTGTTCGGCTGCATAAACAGATGGGACATGAATGCCGGACTGCCGACGATCAGGTTGCTATCAAGCTGGTATTCGAACGTGCCCAGTTCGGCTGCGGCCGCGCAACGCGCCAGCCTGCTGCTACCGGTTCCGGTATCGTTATCAGGCCTAACCACCTCCTTCAGTTGCAGCAGGATGGCTTCCAGTTCACCGTTGGCATTGCGCACCGGGTGCAGCGCAGGACGCCACTGCAGAGCTGTCGTCGCCGGTCGCATCGAAGCGGGTATGACTGCGGCCAGCCGGCTTTCACATAGCGCGTCGAGTCCCAGACGCAGGTCGCCGGCCTCGGTTTCTGCTGTTTCGGGAAAAATGTCGAAATAAGGATGGCCGACGACTTCTTCACGTTCTTTTGCGCTGGCCTCGAGAAAGTGATCGGAGGCCGCCAGCACCGTGTAGTGCTGATCGGGTAACAGGACAATGACGCTGCCTGGCAGCGCCTGCATCACGTGGGAAAAATCGAACCTGGCGATCATTGCAGATTCCTTTGTGGACGTGCATCGGTCGCGCACGGCAGTGCGTCGACATGGTAGCGGTTCTTGCCATTGCGCTTGGCCTCGTACAGTGCTGCGTCGGCCAGTCGGATCAGCCCTTCGGCCGGGGCGCTGCCGGAAAGGGAAATGCCGATGCTGGCAGTGACACTGAGTTCGGCCTGCTGGATCACGTAAGGCGAGGCGACTGCATCGATTACTTTCTGTGCCGTTGCATGAACGTCCTGCAAGCTGCTCAGGTCACCCAGCACCAGAATGAATTCATCCCCGCCAATTCGGGCCACGGTATCTTCGCTGCGGGCCGTCGCCAGCAAGCGTTGCGATACCAGTTGCAGCAACTGGTCGCCATAGTCGTGGCCCCAGGTATCGTTGATTTCTTTAAAGCCGTCGAGGTCCACGTACATCAGTGCGACGAGCGTACGGGCGCGCCGCGCGTGGGCCAGAGCGATGCTGATCCGGTCGTCCAGCAATCGCCGGTTCGGCAAGCCGGTCAGCGAATCGTGCAACGCCAGATGGGACATCGCTGCGCTGTTGCGGGTTGCCCTGTTGAACAGCAGGCGCACTTCCAGCATTTTGCGGATGCGTTGGAGGATCTCCTCGAGATGGAATGGCTTGGTCATGAAATCCATGGCGCCGGCTTCCAGCGCGCTGACTTTGTGATCCGGGTGGGCCGTGATGGCCAGTACCGGCAGCCACGCGTCCTGCGCCAGTTGATGCAAGGCATTCATGACTTTGAAGCCATCCATCAACGGCATCTGAATATCGAGCAGTATCAGGTCAAATTTGTGCAGGCGATGTAATTCGGCCACTTCCTGAGGTTTCGTCGTGTCACTGATATTGACGTAGCCTTCCTGTTCGAGCATGGCCAGCATCAGCCTGATGTTGTCCGGGCTGTCGTCAACGATCAGGATCTTTGCTGCATGTATGTCTTCTTCGCTGAGCATGGTGTCTGCGGTGTGCTGGAACAGCGGCCTTTACGGCGGCCAGCAAATTCCACTCAAATGTGCTTAATCCCACAGGATAGCGACAAGACAGGCGCCAGATTGTGCGCCACCGCACTTAAAGGCAATGGCTGAAAGTGCCTGTCTGCTGCCAGGACGGTCTTTACTCACTGTCCGGCCGGTACCGGATCACGCACGAAGGCAACAAATACATCGGCCGGGACCGGCCGGCTAAAATAATATCCCTGGTATGAAAAACAGCCGAGCGCAGCCAGGCGGGATTTTTGTTCGGCCGTTTCGACTCCTTCGGCAATGACCGCCAGTCCGAGGCTATTGCCCAGCGCCACGATGGTGCCGGCAATGGCTTCATCGTTCGGGTCGGTGAGGATGTCACGCACGAACGACTGATCAATTTTCAGCTGGTCGAGCGGCAAGCGTTTCAGATACGACAGCGACGAGTAGCCAATGCCGAAGTCATCGAGCGAAAAGCCGACGCCATGTGCCTTGAGCTGCGACATCGTCAAAATGGTTTGCTCGACATCGTCGATGAGCAGGCTTTCGGTCAGTTCCAGTTTCAGCCGGCGCGGATTGGCTGCGGTGCGCTGCACGATAGCCAGTACGTCGTCGACGAACCCGCTTTGGCGGAATTGACGGGCACTGACATTGACCGCCATACAGAGATCGGCAAGCAAGGGATCGCTGGCCCAGCGGGCCAGTTCACGGCAGGCAGTTTCGAGCACCCAGCTGCCCAGCGCGATGATCAGTCCGGTTTCTTCCGCCAGCGGGATGAAGGCAAACGGCGGCACCATGCCGCGTTGCGGATGATTCCAGCGCACCAGCGCTTCGGCACCTGTGGGCTGGCCGGCGGCATTGACTTGCGGCTGGTAGTGCAGCAAAAACTGGTTCAGTCGCAAGGCACTGCGTAACTCGGTTTCCAGCACGATGCGCGCGTTGACGGCGGCTTGCATGTCAGGATCAAAAAACCGCATGGTGTTGCGGCCGGCCGATTTGGCCTGGTACATCGCCAGGTCGGCGCGACGCAGTAGTTCGTCGATGCTGTCGGTGGCTGTCGAGAACAACGTGATGCCGATACTCGGGGTGGTACTGGGTTCATCGGTGCCAAGCTGGAACGGGTCTTTGAAGGCATCGATGATTTTTTCGGCGATCATTTTGGCGCGTGAGGCCGCTTCATCCGATTGCTCGCACAGATCAACCAGCAGGATTACAAATTCATCGCCGCCGGTGCGGGCTACGGTATCGCTGGCACGCAGACAATAACTCAGACGTACCGCAACCAGTTGCAACAGCAGGTCGCCCATGTCATGGCCGAGCGTGTCGTTGAGGGACTTGAAGTTATCAAGATTAATGCACAGCAGTGCACCGTGGTGACCACTGCGTTCATTGGACTCGAGGGCGTGTTGCAGCCGATCGCGAAGCAACAGCCGATTGGGCAGGTCGGTCAAGCGATCATAAAAAGCCAAATGCTCGATTTCGCTGGCGGCGAACTTGCGTTGCGTGATGTCCGTTTCGATGGCCAGGATTGATTGCGGCGCACCGTTTTCAGCGCGGATCAAGGTCCAGCGTGCCTCGACCGCAACCGCGCCACCGTCCTTGCGTCGCTGCAGTAGTTCGCCGCGCCATTCACCGTCTTGCACGATCCGTTCCAACGGCTCGTATAACTCCTGTGTTTCTGCGCTGGTGCGGCTGACCATGGCATCGCCTTGCGCTTCCGTACTGCTCCATCCATAGAGGCGTTGGGCGCCGTGATTCCAGAATGTCACCATTCCCTGCATGTCGCGCACGATGATGGCATCGGTCGCCAGATCGAGCAGCGCGGCCAAGTCGCGCAGGCGCACATCGGCGCTTTGACGTTCCAGTTCCGCACTGGCACGGGCGCCGAAAATGCGCAGTGCCGAGCGGGTCTGACTGGTGCGTTGCAAGCTGTCGCGAAACAGCACAAACAGCATGCCGATTGGCCGGCCATCGGTGCTGTCGAGACGCAGGCCGACGCAACTGCGCATCGCTTCGGTGAGGAAGGTCGGCGGTCCCGGAAAGCCGGCCTCGAGTTCATCCGTAATGACACATTCGCCATGCGCAAACAGATGCGCGCACGGGGTGAAGTGCAGCGGGCAGTCAAAGTTGGCGTGAACCCCGGTACCGATGATGGCAGCGACGGTTCTGGCGGATTCGTGGCTAGCGTCTTCCAGCCTGGCAATGAAGCCGGCATCGCCGTCAACCGCATCGACCATGTTGCGGGCGAGCTGTTCGAAAAAAAGTTCAGCTTTGCTGATCGAGGTCGAGGATACCGCCGCGGCGACTTTTTCGACCGTGACTTGCAAACGCCGGCGTTCTTCATCAATCCGACGGTTTTCGATGCCGAAGGCGAGGTTGTCGGCCAGTTCGCACAGCAGGGTCATTTCTTCCGGCGGAACCGAGCGGTCTTCGCACGAGTACAGCGTGACGATACCGAAGCTCTTGCCGTCATGGCGCAGCGGCAAGCTGATGACGGTTGAGAAACCCATGCGTCGGGCATGCGGCCACCAGGCCGCAAAGCGCGCATCTTGCAGGACGTTTTCCATCGCGACAGGCTCACCGCTGCGCATGGCCTGACCGGACGGTCCCAGCCCGGTGGGCTGGTCGGCCGACCAGCTGATCGGAATGCTGGTGAGCAGGCCCAGTTCGATGCCGGCATGGGCTACTGGCCGGATGCTGCATTGTGGATCGCTATCGGCGTAGCCGACCCAGGCCATCTGGTAACCGCCGAAGTCACAAGCGATACGGCAGATACTATCGATCAGTTCCTGTTCGGAGCCGGCGCGAATGAGCACCTTGTTGCTGGCGCTGAGCATACGCAGGGCACGGTTGAGTCGATCGAGCAGCAAGGTCGATGCCTGCCGCGCGCTGACATCGCTAATGCCACCGATCATGCGGATCGGTTGCTGCGCCTCGTCGCGAATGACAAAACCGCGGTCCGCGACAAACGCATAGCTGGCATCGCGTCGGCGAAAACGGTATTCATCGCTCCAGTCGTTGTCGCTCCCTTCAATGACGCAGCGGATACCGCTCAGGACGCGTTGCCTGTCGTCCGGATGGATCCGCTCGGACCAGGAGCCACTGTCGGGATCAATTTCACCGGCGCGATAGCCGAACTGGGCGTGCATGCCGTCGCTCAACCAGATCGAGTCGTCGCTCAGGTTCCACTCCCAGATCGTATCGGTGGTGGCCCGCGCGACATTACGAAAGCGCTCATTGGTGATGCGTTGCTGCTCGGTCGCCGCTGCCTCGCTGGTGATGTCCCTGGCGATGCCATAAATACCAACGGCAACGCCATCGATCATGATCGGCAGGTTGGTGACCTGCAGCAAAATCGTGGCGCCGGATTTCACGTTTCCCCGCATCTCGTAAGTGGCACTGGTGCCAGCGAGCGCGAGCAGAAAATGGTCGAACACGATTTGCTGGTGGCTTTCGGCGATCAGCGAAAAATAGGTGGTGCCGATCAATTCCGCCGCGGTGTAACCGAGTAGTTTTTCTGCGGCCGGATTGAGTGCGACAAAATTGCCGCGCACGTCAAACGAAGCGACGGCGTCAGGATGCTGTTCGAACAGTGAACGGTAATGCTGGGAAGTGATGGTCATGTTCAAGTCGCCGGATATCGATGGGATTTCTTGCAGTGTCATGTCAGGTCCTCGCCTGGTCTTTTTCACGTTCCAGCAGCATCCAGCCAGCCATGAACATTGCGGCGATGGAGGGACCGACCACGAAGCCACTCAGACCGAAGACCGAAATGCCACCAATGGTAGAAATCAGTACGACGTAGTCCGGCATCTGGGTGTCCTTGCCGACCAGTAGCGGGCGCAGGATATTGTCGACCAGACCGATCACCAGCACGCCAAAGGCAATCAGCGCGACGCCTTGCCAGATCGCGCCGGTCAGCAGGAAGTAGATCGCCACCGGTCCCCAGATCAAGGCCGCACCGATCGCCGGCAGCAACGACAACACCGCCATCAATACTCCCCACAACAAAGCACCCTGGATGCCGAGAAACCAGAACATCAGGCCGCCGAGCGCACCCTGGCTGGCCGCAACGACGATGTTGCCCTTGACGGTGGCACGAATGACGGTGGCGAACTTCGCGATCAGCTGTTTTTTTTGTTCACGTTCGAGCGGAATCACATGCTTGATGCGGGCAGATAGCGCTGCGCCATCGCGCAGCAGGAAAAACAGCAGGTACAGCATCATGCCGAAACCGATGACGAAATCAAACGTGTCCTGGGTGATGTTGAGAACCTGGCCTGCAATGGTCTGGCTGCCCTGGCGGATCACTAGCGATACCTTGGCTTGCAACTCAGTGAAGTCCGCCATGCCGACGCGCTGCAATTGCGTGACCAGCCATTGCGGCAGTGCTGCGAGAATTTGCTGGAAATACATGCCGAAGTCGAGGGATCCGGTACGCATTTTTTGAACCACCAATGCGCCTTCCTGCGCCAGCGACACACCAATGAGCGTCAGCGGCAGAATCACGATGAACAGCACCACCAGAAGCGTGGCCAGCGCGGATAGCGTATGCCGTTGGCCGAAACGGTTGAGCAGGCGTCGGTGCAATGGCGCAAATAGCAGCGCCAGTACCGCGGCCCAGAATACGGCGCCAATGAAAGGTAGCAGGATCCAGCCGAACGCGATGGTCACGACAACCAGCAAAAGCAGGAAAAATTTTTGGTGCAGTTCGGGATGCGTCATGAGCGCTCCTGGTGGTAATGGCTGAAAAGTTCGCTGCATCGTACCTGATGCACGCTGTCTTCCGGTAAAACCGCCGAAACTAAGTTATGCCGACAGCGCTTCTGTACGCCAGCGCGCGATTCGACGGCTCGACAATCGGTGCAAGTACCATACCAGCAAGACGGCCGCGATCGACAGACCCAGTGTCAGTCCGATCCAGAAGCCGGTCGCCATCATTGGTGCCGCCGGTCCCCATGGCAGCCAGGCTGGTGCCAGTCCCAGCACGCAACCAAGCGGGATCGAAAAGCCCCAGAACGCCATCAGGTGGATCAGCATCGGTGGCCGTGTGACCTTGTAACCGCGAATTGCACAGGAGGCCGCAACCTGAGTTGCATCGGACAACTGGAACAAGGCAGCCAGCAGAAGCAGGTGCCTGGTCAGTTCCTGTACGGCCGGATCAGAGGTGTAGGCGGCTGCAATCTGGCTGCGAAACAAGGCAATAAGGGCAGCTGATACAACTGCAAAGGCCAGCGACAAGCCGACACCGACCCAGGCGACGAAGCGGGCCCGTTGCGGATCACCTTCGCCAACAGCCTGGCCAACACGGGTCAGCAGCGCAATGCCGAGTCCCAACGGCACCATGAACACCAACGATGAAAAATTCAATGCAATCTGATGGGCCGCCACGGTCACTGCACCGAAGCGTGCGACCAGTAATCCAATCATGCAGAAGGCGCTGACCTCGGCAAAATAAGTTACGCCGATCGGCAAACCCATCTTCAGAAGACGCAGGATTTCTGGCCAGTCGGGTCGCTCCCAGTGGGTGAACGGTGTGCTGTCGCGGTACGCAGGCGCATGCCGGATCCACCAGATCATGGCTGCCAGCATCAGCCATAGTCCAAGACAGGTAGCCCAGGCGCAACCAATCGCACCGAGCTGCGGAAAGCCCCAGTTGCCGAAAATCAGTAACCAGTTAACGAAAATATTGAACAGCAGTCCGAGCAGCGCAATCACCATCGCCGGTTTGGTCTGATTCAGACTGGCGCTGTAGCCGTAGAGAACACGAAAGGCCGCAAACGGCAGCGCGCCGAT
>CAILRJ010000259.1 GCA_903836575.1 uncultured Burkholderiales bacterium | reverse complement strand
TGGCGGTCAGGTCAAATTCAAGCAGGCGCTCCTTGCGCCGTGCCGTGTTGGCGCGACTGCCCAGTGCGCCTACATAAAATGCGGCCGACTTCAAGCCCTCCATCAGCGCCAGATCATCGAGCTTCGGATCGTGCGTCAGCGCAACGATGGCGGTATGGCTATCGACCTCGAGTTCGATGAGTACATCGTCCGGCATGCCACGCGAAAAAGTCACGTCCGACAGCGCCAGCGCCGCGCCGAATTCTTCGCGCGGATCAATCACGATCACTTCGTAATCCGCCCCCAGCGCAATTTGCGCGACATAGTGCGACAGCTCGCCCGCGCCGATCAGCACCATGCGCCAGCGCGGCCCGTGGATCGCGCGCAAACACTGTTCATCAAACTGCAAGATGTCGCTGCGCCGCGCCGGGGTCAGCGTGGCGCGCCCGCTCTGCAGATCAAGCACGCGCGCCGTCATCTGCTTTGCACTGACACGCGCTAACAGCGCCTTGAGCACCGCCAGCTCCGGACGCGGTTCCAGTACCAGTCGCAAGGTGCCGCCACACGGCAAGCCAAAGCGGGCAGCTTCATCGCGTGAGACGCCATACCGCACGATGTGCGGCAAGGTCGCAGAGGGCAATTCGGCACGCACGCGCTCGATCAGGTCATCCTCGACACAGCCGCCGGAGACCGACCCAATGAGCTGTCCGTCATCCCGGATGACCAGCCACGAGCCAACCGGACGCGGCGCCGACCCCCAGGTCTGCACGACGGTGGCCAGCATCACGTGATGGCCGGATTCGAGCCAGCCTATGCAGGTCTTCAATACGGCGAGATCAGTACTATCCATGCACAAGCTCCGGTTTGCTTCGTAACAATCGACTAAAAATCCACAGCCGGCGCAGCGCTCTTGCCCCAAGCATCCCGCACGCCATACCGGCACACATCACGACCAGCATGCCAACCGGGGTCGCCGGCCAGCCCGCCAGCTTCCCGGCCACCATCGCCGCGCCAATCATCCCTGCCATCATCGAGGCCGAACAGACCAGCTGCCGCAGCAGCGGCGCAGCCCGACAATGACGGGCCGACCAGGCCAGCGGCAGCAGGATCATCCCGACATGCATGGCCGGCAGCCACATCCAGTGCAACCGCAGCGTCACCAGCAAATCGGGCGCAGCATCGATCCGGCACAGCGACGACAGAATGGCCAGTCCCGGCCCCTGCAAGTCCAGCAGCAAGCCGAGCCCCATACCAATCAGGCCGAGCAGCAGCACAGCAAAGGTCTCAGGAAAAATCATAGGGTTTGGACGCGCTACTGGCGCCTGTTTCAACGGTGGCATTAAATGAAATTGCCACCCGGTCACGCGTACCGGCATACGGAAATGCCTGATGTTTGAGCGATGACGGGAACAGCACCAGCAAGCCCGGCTCCGGCGCAATGTCGCGATGGGCGTCCATCAGGTAAGTATTACCGGCATCGATATGCGCACCGGCCAGCTGATCCCACCACGGTCCGTAACATCGCAGCATGCCATTGCGTGCGCCGTAGACCGGATGCGTCTGCCGTTGCGCGAGCGGATCAATATCGACGTAATACACGCCCGACCACGAGCAGTTGCCATGCGTATGCACGTCATGAAAAGCGCCATCGTTCTGCACCTGAAACCAGCTGCCGGCGATCGCAATGCGGGCACCGCTGACACCGTGATCCTGCCAGGCTTGCCGGTTCAGCGACGACACCACTGCACCGAGGCGCGCGCCGATAAAGCTGAACAGCGTCTGCATTTCGGTGATGTCGCAGCGCGACAGCAAGTCGTCGGCGCTGGCATAAAAAGCGGCCGACGTCGCGCTCGCAGGACGCGGATCATGCTGACGCATCATCGCAAACGCGCGCAGCAATTCGGCATTGACCGGCCCCGCATCCGGCAGCAGCGCGGTCGCCAGCGGGATGCCCCACAGCGATTCGAGCGCCGGCATGTTTGGATCAGTGACGCTCATGCCGGCACCCCGCGGGCGATCGCCAGATACTTGTCCGGCGCATCATCAAAGCGCACCTTGCAACCGTCACAGCAAAAATAATGCGACATCCCGCCGAACGCAACGACATGCTTTGCCGTGGCCGGGTCGACCACCATGCCGCAGACCGGATTGACATACACAGGCGCAGCCAGCACCGGCACCACGGTCTCGGCAGTGCGACGCAACGCCACCACTGCCGCAATCGCACCGAGCGCCACCTCGGCCGGTGTGCGCGCATGCAAATACGGTCCGGCGGGTGCCTGCAAGACCGCCAGCCGCGCAGCGGGAATGCCTTGCAATTGCATGCTCTCGCGCAGCTGCGCGGACTTGCGCGGACTGGCGATGAGCAGCACCGCCGGACAACGGCTGCGCAAGGCCGCGTCGAGCGCTGCCTCATCGCCCTCGCCTTGCGTGACGATCAGCACGAACGCCGGTTGCAGTAATTCCAGTGTCGCCAGTTCCGATCTGCTATCGGCCAGCGCACTGACCCGCAAACCCATCCGCTGTCCGAGCACGCGCGCTTCGGCTGCTGCCGGCGTCGCGCCCAGCACCAACAGCAACGGTGCCGGCACCACCGGCTGGATAAATAATTCGAGCGTGCCGTTGCTGGCACACGGCATCGCATGTTGTTCGATATCGGCTTCGGACAGCGCACCATCGTTACTGATGCGTACCCGGCGCGGCAAACCGCAAGCGATCGACTGCTGCGCGGCTTGCACCACCACCGCTTTCGCGCAACCGCCACCGATCCAGCCGTGCAGCGTGCCATCAGCTTCGATGATGGCTTGCGCGCCAACGACGGTCGAACTCGGCGCGCTGACGCGAATCACGGTGGCCAGCGCGAACGGACGCTCTTCGGCCATCAGTTGCGGTGCCAGTGTCAGCATGGCGAATTCAGAGGGCATGGTGGAGATGGTCAATGGAGTGCCTGCAAAAGTTGAGGCAGTACCCGCGTAATACTGGCGAGGTCGCTGCCGGGAGCAAACAGATCGAGATACGGCATCGCCGCTTGCATGCCCGCACTCGATGGCGTGTAACCAGGTCGACTGGCCAGCGGATTGAGCCAGATCACGCGACGCGCGCGCCGCCGCAAGGCAACCAGCGCACTGACCAGCCGCTCCGGCGCACCGGTGTCATAGCCGTCGCTGACGATGATGACCCCGGTGCGTGCGTGCAGCAGTCCACCCGCATGGCGCTCATTGAATTCGGCCAGACAGTCACCGATACGGGTCCCGCCGGCCCAGCCGGCCGACAGCAATTGCAGCCGCTCCTGCGCGCGCCAGGCGTCCGGATCGCGCAGCGCTTCAGCCACGCCGATCAACCGCGTGTGATACAGAAAGCAATGCACATCGGTCAGCATTAGCGACAGCGCACGCGCCAGTCGCAAATAAAAAAAACTGTACAAGCTCATCGAGCGGCTGACATCGAGCAGCAGCACCAGACGCGGACGCTGGGTGCGCGGCTTGCGCCACGCCAGGTCGAGCGGCACGCCGCCGTGCGCAATGCTGCGCCGTATCGTACGGGCCAGATCGATGCGACGGCCGGCGCCGGCGCTCTGTTCGCGACGCAGCGCCAGCAAGCGCAGCCGCCGTGCAAATTGCCGCATCAGCGCGTCGAGCGCCTGCAGTTCTTCGGGCTGATGCAGGTGCCGGAAATCCGCCTGGCCCAGCGCCTCGTCGAGACTGGCACCGTGCTGCGCAGTCGCGCCATCAGTATCGTCACCATCGGTGCCTCCCGCCGACGCCAGCGGTGTGCCGTCGCTGCTATCACGCAAGCCGCCGGCCTCGCCAGCGAGGTCGACTTGACCGGCGCCGCCGGCATGGGTCTCGACGGTTTTTTGCCGGTTCGGCGGCAAAAAATAGGCATCGAACAATCCATCAAAACGTCGCCAGTCCTCGGCCCGCGAACACAGCAGCGCGCGCAAATTCCAGCGCAACAGAGGCGCATCGAATTGCCCGGATTGTTCGGCCACCCGCAGCGCATCGGCCCCATCTGCACTGGCGACCTGCATGCCATTCTCGCGCAGGAAGCCGACAAAGCCGACATAGCGCGCGGCCAGCATCCGTGGCAACTCAGGTGCCAACTCAGGGGCCAACTCAGTGACCAACTCCGTCAGCACGACGCCGCCATTTTTTGCACCACGATACGACTCAGGCTGGCTCCGTCAGCCTGCGTTTTCACCAGCGCCGACAGCGACGCCATGATGCCGTCAATGCCCGCGTCATCGAAACTGCTGACACCCAGTTGCAGCAGCGCCGCCGCCCAGTCCAGCGTTTCGGCGATGCCGGGTTTTTTCTGCAAATCCATCTGGCGCAAAGCCTGAACAAACTCGACCACCTGCCGTGCGAGTTGCAGCGGCATCTGCGGCAAGCGCGTCTCGACGATCAGCAATTCCTTTTCGAAACCCGGATAGTCAACGTACTGATACAGACAACGCCGCCGCAACGCATCCGACAATTCGCGCGTGCCATTCGAGGTCAGGATCACGAGAGGCCGCGACACGGCCTTGATCGTGCCCAGCTCCGGAATCGAGACCTGGAAGTCCGACAGCAGCTCCATCAGATAGGCTTCGAAGGCTTCGTCGGCACGGTCGATTTCGTCGATCAGCAAGACCACTGGCGTCGTACTGCTGATCGCTTCAAGCAAAGGCCGGCGCAGCAAATACCGCTCCGAAAAAATATCCTGCTCCTTCTCGGCGACCGGGCGCGGGTCATCATCAAGCAACTTGATGGCCAGCAGCTGACGCTGGTAATTCCATTCGTACAGCGTCGAATGGGCATCGAGTCCTTCGTAACATTGCAGCCGGATCAGCCGGGTCTGATGCACTTGCGCGAGTACCTTGGCGATCTCGGTT
>CAILRJ010000258.1 GCA_903836575.1 uncultured Burkholderiales bacterium | reverse complement strand
GGGCGAGTACATCGCGATCATGGGGGAATCCGGGGTCGGCAAATCGACGCTGCTCAACCTGATCGCCGGACTCGACATGCCCGACAGCGGCAGCGTGTTGATTGATGGCGTGCCGATCTCGGGCTTGAGTGACGACGACGCGACACGCCTGCGCCGCGAAAAACTCGGCTTCATTTTTCAGGCTTTTCATGTGCTGCCGCACTTGACGCTGGCGCAAAACGTTGGCTTGCCGCTATTGCTCAATGGCAGCGCGCTGACCCGTGCGACCGAGATGCTCGACAAGGTCGGCCTGACGGGGCGTGGCAATGATTTTCCGCGCCAGCTGTCGGGCGGCGAAATGCAGCGCGTCGCCATTGCACGCGCGCTGGTGCATCGCCCGACGCTGATTCTGGCCGATGAACCGACCGGCAACCTCGATCCCGATACCGCCGCTGATGTGCTGCAGTTGCTGCGCGCCGAGATCAAGGCCAACGGTGCCTCGGCCATCATGGTCACGCACTCGCTGGCGGCCGCAGCGACAGCTGACCGAACGCTGATCCTGACCAGCGCCGGGCTGCACCCGCTCGCTGTCACTGCCGCTGCATGATCGCGCAGCTGACGCGCTGGCTGGTGTTCGGCGAATGGCGCGCCCATCCGTGGCGCGCACTGGCAGCGATCGCCGCCATTGCGCTGGGGGTCGGACTGGGCTTTGCGATTGACCTGATCAATGGCGCCGCCTTCAATGAGTTCTCGGCCGCTGCGCGCAGCCTGACCGGCCAGTCGGATTTGCAGGTGCGCGGTGCGCAACCGCTGTTCGATGAAAAAGTCTATCCGCAACTGGCGCGCCGTGACGGTGTCGTGCTGGCCAATCCGGTACTGGAAATCGATGCCACGATTCCGAATCAGAATCCGGGCCAGCGCGGCGCGCTGAAGATCCTCGGCATCGACATGTTCCGTGCCTCGGCGCTCGCTCCCGATCTGCTCGGGGTTCCGTCCGCCGACCAGCCGTTCGATACATTGGCCGATGACGCGATTTTTCTGTCGCCGGCGGCGCAGGACTGGCTCAAGGTCCGGATTGGCGACACCTTGCAACTGCAAAATGGCACCGCTCTGGTCAGCTTGCGCGTGGCCGGCGGCATCGTCCGCGCCCGCCCCGGCCAGCGTATTGCGGTGATGGATATCGCTGCTGCGCAGTGGCGTTTCGACCGGCTCGGCAAGTTGTCGCGCATCGATCTGAAGCTCGCCACCGGCGTGTCGCGCGCCACCGTTCGCAGCGCACTGTCGACCGAATTCCCGGCGCTGCTGGTGACCGAAAGCGCCGATCAGCAAGCCCGTAGCGCCAACATGTCACGCGCCTACCGGGTCAATCTGAATGTGCTGGCGCTGGTGGCGTTGTTCACCGGTGCGTTTCTGGTGTTTTCAACGCAGGCCTTGTCGGTGCTGCGACGGCGCGCGCAATTTGCGCTGCTGCGGGTGATTGGTCTGACGCGCGGGCTGTTGCTGCGCCAGGTGCTGCTCGAAGGGGCGTTGCTGGGCGCGCTAGGCTCGCTGGTCGGACTGGTCGGCGGTTACGTGCTGGCGGCGCTGGCCTTGCAGTTTTTCGGCGGCGATCTGGGCGGCGGTTATTTTCCCGGCATCCGGCCTAGCGTGCAATTAAATTGGGTGACAGCGATTATTTTCTTCGTGCTCGGCACCGGCATTGCACTGCTCGGCAGTCTGGCACCGGCACTCGAAGCGGCGCGTGCGCAACCGGCACCGGCGCTCAAGTCCGGCAGCGAAGATGTGGCGCTATCGCGCCTGTCGACGCCGTGGCCGGCACTGGCCTGCCTGCTGCTGGCGGGCGTGCTGACGACCTTGCCGCCGGTGTTCGAACTGCCGCTGTTCGGCTATCTGGCGGTGGCCTTGCTGCTGGTCGGCGGGATCGCGCTGATGCCGCGTTGCGCGGCGCTGGTGTTTGCCGCGTTGAGCCGGCACGGGCAACGCCAACCCGTGACGATGCTGGCGCTGGCGCGGCTGGCCAATGCGCCTAATCAGGCGTCGATTGCGCTGGGTGGCGTGTTGTCGAGCTTCAGCCTGATGGTGGCGATGGCCATCATGGTGTCGAGCTTCCGGGTCTCGGTCGATGACTGGCTGGTGCAATTATTGTCGGCTAACTTGTATGTGCGGACGGCGTCCAGCGGCGACACCGGTGCGCTCAGGCCCGCCGAACAGCGCTTGCTCAGCGCGCTGCCAGGTGTGCAGCGTGCCGAATTTTTACGCACCTTGCCACTGACGCTAGACACCACGCGTCCGGCCGTGGTTTTGCTGGCACGTCCTATCGATGCCGCTGACCCGGGACGCAGCTTGCCGCTGACCGACGATGTCATCGACGCGACGCAACTGCCGGCCGGCGTATTGCCGCTATGGGCCTCGGAAGCGATGCTGGACTTGTATGGCTATCGGGTCGGCCAGCAAGTGATGCTGCCGCTCGGTGCCAACGCGCCGCCGTTCAAGGTGGTTGGTGTCTGGCGCGATTACGCGCGCCAGTCCGGTGCCGTGCAAATCCGGCTGGCCGATTATCAACGACTCACCGGCGACCTCGATGTCAGCGACGCGGCCCTGTTTTTCAAGCCCGACGTGAAGACCGATCAGGTCATCAGCGACGTGCGCGCCCTGCCCTTTGGCAGCGCCGTTGAATTTGCCGACCCGGGAGAAATCCGCGCCCTCAGCCTGAAAATTTTTGACCGCAGTTTCGCCGTCACGTATTTGCTGGAAGTCGTCGCCATCGTCATCGGCCTGTTCGGCGTAGCGGCGACTTTTTCGGCGCAGACGCTGGCGCGCGCCAAGGAATTCGGCATGTTGCGCCATGTCGGTGTCACGCGTCGCCAGATCCTGCTGGTGCTCGGCGTCGAAGGCGGCCTGCTGACCGGAGTCGGCATTGCCGTCGGATTCGTGCTCGGCTGGGTCATCAGCCTGGTGCTGATTTTTATCGTCAATCCCCAATCTTTTCATTGGAGTATGCAATTGCACATGCCCTGGATCATGCTCGCCGCGGTCGCCAGTTTGCTGCTGGTGTCGTCGGCAGCGACCGCCGTGTTCGCCGGTTCGCGTGCCGTTGCCGGCGATGCCGTTCGCGCGGTTCGGGAGGACTGGTGATGCGCTGGCTCGCTGTCCTTCTGTTCACCGTCTGCAGCTGGAGTCACGCGGCAGCGCCGGTGTTCGCCTCCGTCAAACCGAACGTGCCGCTGCAATTTCCAGCCGACTTCGGAGCGCATCCGGACTACCGCACCGAATGGTGGTACGCCACCGGCTGGATCGAGACACCGGACAAGAAGCCCCTCGGCTTTCAGATCACCTTCTTCCGCTCGGCCACCGGGCATGACCGCAGCAATCCGAGTGCGTTCGCACCCTCGCAACTGATCATCGCCCATGCGGCCTTGTCAGACCCGACTGTTGGCAAACTGATCCACGACCAGCGCACGGCCCGCGCCGGCTTCGGGCTGGCCTACGCGCGCGAAGGCAACACCGACATCCTGCTTGATGACTGGCATTTGCTGCGCCATGCCGACGGCAGTTACGAAGCCAGCGTGAAAGCGCGCGATTTCACGCTGAAGCTGGCGCTGGTGCCGACCCAACCGCCGCTGGTGCAAGGGGAAGGCGGTTACTCGCGCAAGGGACCGCGCATCGAACAGGCCAGCTATTACTACAGCCAGCCGCAATTGCAGGTCAGCGGCCAGTTGTCGCGCAACGGTGCGCCGGTGGCCATCACCGGCACGGCGTGGCTAGATCACGAATGGTCGACCAGCGTGCTCGATGCCGATGCCAGCGGCTGGGACTGGCTCGGTGCCAACCTTGACGATGGCGCGGCACTGATGGCTTTTCAGATTCGCAACAAGCAGGGTGATAAACTCTGGGCCCATGCTGCACTGCGCGATAAATCCGGTGCCGTCACGCAATTCGGACCGGACCAAGTACACTTCGCGCCGGAGCGCCATTGGCGTTCACCGCGCACCAATGCATCGTATCCGGTGGCAACGCGAATCACGACCGGTAACACGATCTGGCGACTGATCCCGCTGCAAGACGATCAGGAGCTCGATTCGCGCCAGTCGACCGGTTCGGTGTATTGGGAAGGTGGTGTGACGATCCTGCGCGCAGGACAACCCGCAGGCCGCGGTTACCTGGAAATGACCGGCTACGTAAAACCTTTGAAACTATGACCACCAACACCAATACCAACACCGGTACCACCACCGCACACGCTGCCAAACCTGCCGAAGCGACCGTCGCCAAAAAAGCCAGCCTCGCCACACTGGCCGAACTGCTGCCTTTCCTGAAACCTTATCTGCGCCAGTTCATGCTGGCCGGCCTGGCACTGATCGTGGCGGCCTGCGCAACGCTGGCCGTACCGTATGCCTTCAAGCAGATGATCGACCTCGGTTTCGGCGGCAACGGCACCAAGAGCGCCGATCACATCGACCTGTATTTCCTGGCACTGTTCGGCGTGGCCAGTGTGCTGGCCATCGCGACCGCGGCGCGGTTTTATATGGTGTCGTGGCTGGGCGAGCGTGTCACTGCCGACATCCGCAGCGCCGTGTATGCGCATGTCGTGACGCAGAGTCCTCAATTTTTCGAGACCACCCAGAGCGGCGAAGTGCTGTCGCGCCTGACCACCGATACCACGCTGATCCAGTCAGTGGTCGGCACCAGCATCTCGATGGCCTTGCGCAATGTGCTGCTGTTCATCGGCGGCATGGCGATGCTGTTCATCACCAGCGTGAAGTTGACCGCCATCATTTTTGGCGCACTGATTCTGGTGGTCGCACCGATCGTAATCTTCGGCCGGCGCGTGCGCAAGCTCTCGCGCGATACGCAGGACCGGATTGCCGACGCCTCGGCCATGGCCGGCGAGATCCTCAACGCAATGCCAACCGTGCAAACGTTCACGCATGAAAAAATCGAATCCACACGTTTTAGCAGCCTGGTTGAAAACGCTTTCGTGACGGCGATGCGGCGCATTCGCGCCCGTTCGCTGCTGACGATGATCGCGATCCTGCTGGTGTTTGGCGCGATTGTATTCGTGCTGTGGCTGGGTGCGCATGCGGTCATTCAGGGCACGATGACCGGTGGTTCGCTCGGCCAGTTCATCCTGTATGCCGCAATTGTTGCCGGCTCGATCGGTGCATTGTCGGAAGTGCTGGGCGAAGCGCAGCGCGCCGCCGGCGCCACCGAACGGTTGCTCGAATTGCTGGCAGAAGAGTCACCGATCCAGTCGCCCGCCAATCCGAAACCCTTGCCACAGCACAGTGCAAACGGTGCCACGCTGACCTTGAGCGACATCACGTTCCACTATCCGTCGCGTCCCGACAGCCCCGCGCTATCGCACTTGTCGCTGACCATTCCGGCCGGTGAAACGGTGGCCATCGTCGGTCCGTCCGGTGCCGGCAAGACCACACTGTTTCAGATGCTGCTGCGTCTGTACGATCCGCAGCAGGGCAATGTCCTGCTGGACGGCGTCAACATCACCGAACTCGATCTGCATACGTTGCGCGGTGCCATTGGCATCGTGCCGCAAGACACGGTGATCTTCTCGGCCAATGCGATGGAAAACATCCGCTACGGCCGTGCCGGTGCCAGTGACGCAGACGTCATTGCCGCTGCCAAAATGGCCGCCGCGCACGAGTTCATCGAGCGCCTGCCGGAAGGCTATCAATCCTTCCTGGGCGAGCGCGGCGTTCGCCTGTCCGGTGGCCAGCGCCAGCGCATCGCGATTGCCCGCGCGATGCTGAAAAATCCGCCGCTGCTGTTGCTCGACGAAGCCACCAGCGCGCTCGATGCCGAATCCGAACGGCTGGTCCAAAGCGCGCTCGAAGCCGCGATGGTCGGACGCACCACGGTCGTGATTGCGCATCGACTGGCCACCGTCAAACGGGCCGACCGCATTGTCGTGCTTGAACACGGACAGATCGTCGAGATGGGCACCCATGCTGAACTGGTTGCACTTGATGGCTTGTACGCGAGCCTGGCGGCGTTGCAGTTCGG
>CAILRJ010000257.1 GCA_903836575.1 uncultured Burkholderiales bacterium | reverse complement strand
TTGTCATGCAGATCCGACTAAACATCCGGATTACGCCTTCGGAAACCGCATGACAGCAATACCAGTCGTGTCGCCCTCTGTCCTGAACAGCGCGCCCCCGAGCGCTGGTGCCACTGTCAGGATGTGCACGGGTCGTTGCGGCGAGAGCGAATGGAACTCGAGCTCCGAGTCGGCAGGCCGCACAAAATGGGATCGCTCCAGCACGTAGACACTCCCCTCGGACAGCAAGGCCGGATCGCTATCGCAAAACAACTGGTACAGGTTGTCGCTGACGCTACACCGGAGCCCGCCGGCCTGCCAGCGATAGCCAATCCGCCATGATCCCAATCGCGCTGACAGATAGCGCCGATCAAGCAACGCATGCATCAAGGCCACCCTGGCATCCAGACTGGCATACACGGCGCACTGATTACCCGAGGATTTGGCACGGTCATTGGCCTGGCGTGGTTCGATCGTTTGCACTACCGGACGGACATTACTGCCATGAAGCACGAGCGAGCCGCACGCTGCCAGCGCCTCGCACATCAGCAGCACCCTTTCGCAGGGCACTCCGGTCAGGTCAATCGGGTCAATCGGTGCGCGGACATCCGCCGTGCCGGTCTGCATGTCAACCTCCTCATGTGACAAAAAAATGTAGCCGACCAGCGTGCCCGTGGATGTCATCCGGTTGCGACCAGACACCCATCTGTTGCGCTGCCAGTCGCACGGCATCCCACTGTGCATCCCGAAAACAGGTCTGCAGTTCGCTGGTATCGCACAGAAATTGCGCCTGCTGGATCAGCGCGGCAGCAAAACCGGTGCGTAGAAAACGCCGGTTCAATCCGCCAAGCCGGACCCGGTCGAGCGCGTCCGCATCCTTGAGGCAGATTAATTCCGGCGACATCGCCGGTGCCGCCTGATCAGGTGGCACATGCCAAGTGCAGCAATAGGCAATCTGCTCCAGCTGACCCGCATTGAGGTGGCTGGCACGCAGGCCATGGCTGGCCACAAAGCACCCCTCGCGGATCCATGCACCACAACGCGTGCCATGCAGCGGGTCATGCCCGTCATGGAGTCGGCGCACATCGTGCAGCGTCGCCGACCAGCGCACGACATCAAGATCAACGGCAATGCCTTGCTGCTGCATCCAGCCACCGATCAGGCTGGCCCACACCAGCACCCTGCCGGCATGTCCGGCTCCATGAATGCCGCCAACATCGTGCAAGTAGCAGACATCGGCCGGCCGCCAGTCATCCCAAGGTCGCGCGATGGATGACGGGGCGACGGGCACCGGGACGATACCCTGCTCGTACGACGCCATACCTGCCGGTAGCGATTCCATTTGCGCCGCTGCATTCAGGGCGACAGCGCGGCGAGACGCGCGGCCAGAGGTGCATACAGCCCACGACCCAACGTCGTCAACGCCGGGTTGTCGCGCAAGGGTGCGTCGAGCGCACGAATCGCCGCTTGCAGGTCGGGTTCGTTGATCTCGACGTAGCGGATGTCCTGCGGGGGATTGGACTTATTGTGGCGCACGGCGTTATACAGCAACTGCACGTTGGCCAGCGCGTGATACGCCATCAGGATCCGGCTCAAAGGACGCTTCTTGCGGATCGGCGGTGACCAGTACAGTGCGCGGTCGGACGCATCATCGAGCGCACCGACACGCTGCAGCATGTAAAAGTACTGATGCGCGCATTCATGGACAAGGATCTCGGCAATGTCGATGCCGGCATGCGGACTCGACATATGGACAAAGCCGGGCACGTCTTCCCAACTGCCACTGACGAGCCGGTATTGGTCCTCCACCGGACAGACAACGATGCCATTGAGCACCCGTTCGACCCATGGCAAGTAATCGGGCACGTTTTGCTGCAGCACCGCCATGCCGTCGTCAAATGACCGCGCCATCGAGGGACTGATGCGCTCGACCGGCTGGCATTTTTGAAAAATTTCACTGCCATTTTCGTCGGCGGGCAACGCTTGCCGGGGCAACAGATAAATCGGCCGCGTGCTGCCGACCGATGCCAGCCGGCTTCCACCGTCTCCAGCCCACTGGTCACCATCGCGCCGCCAGAGATGCGCACTGCCGTCCGCCAGACGCAGGCAGAGACGGCTGCCGGCATCCCATCTGTCCTCGTCGACATGTACCTCGATCTGTTCGACGGCGTCGATGACCCGGTCATCAAGCTGGATCGTCGTCGGTGCCATCTGCGCGCTCCAACGGCCGGATTGTCCGCCGGCCGCCAGTCGCAAGCCAACCCGCACTGCGGCATCCAGCGCGACCGCCCCATCATGCCGCCCATCCTTGAGAGCCAGATGCGCCCGTCCGAAGGCAATATCCCAGGCGATTTTCGAGACCGGCGGTGCGGCGATCCAGCACCGGATGAAGTCGACCAGCCCATCGCTAGCGCGGGCGATATCATCGGCATGGCGCTCCAGCAAGCAGTTTGCTACGGCGACGCCGTGCGAAGTCACAATGGTGTCGAAGACGGATTCGCACGGTTCGGCGCAAGGCAAACTGAACTGCTGCACCCAGTGGCTCATGGCACCACCCCGGACAGAAGTACGGCAGGCTGCGGTGATATCGACAACGTTGAAGGTGACGGCAGGGGCACAAGCGCAGACGCCACCGTCGCCATCCCGGCCAGCAACTGCGCCGGTAGCTGCTCGCGTAACAGCTGTGTCATGCGCTCCGACAGCGCATACAGCGCCTCGCAGTAAATCGACGGATTGGCGAAATGAATGCCATTGAAACGATGTGGCAAGTAGCCGCCACCGCAACTAGCCAGATGCGGACAAGCTCGACAGGTGGCGCAAACCTGCTGTACTTCGTCGATGCGATAGCGTCGCACGTGTTCGTCGAGCGCGTGATCGAAAATATTCAGGACATCATTGGCGTACTCGCCACCACAGATGCGGGTGACGTCGCTCACACCGATCGAGCCATCGGACTCAAGTACGCAGAGCAGGCGCAAATCGCCGCCCAGCGCATCGAGAAATACTTTGCCACCGAGCAGGCCGGACATCATCAGTTCGAATTTGCGAATACGGGGTGCGCGCGCGCCGAGTAAATGCCAGCGCTCGAAGGCCGATAACAGGAAGCGACGGTATGGTGCGACGCCGGTCCAGCCTTGCGGCGGGTTTAGTCGATTGCCATCTGGCAGCAAAAAATCGAAGGCATCGAAACCCTGCGCGACAAACCAGTCGACCAGTTCGCCACCATCACACTGCGGATTGACCACGCACAGGCAACCGCCAAAGAGCTGATCGAAGAGCGGTCCCTCGCTGCGCAATTGCGCAATGATGTCGAGTAGCGGTTGCGTCGAGCCGGACCGGTCCTTGCGCAGGATACGCTGCTGATCGGCCAGCGCAGGCGGGCCATCAAGACTGATGCCGAACGAGACCTGGTTGCGCGCCAGCAAATCGATCCAGTCCGAATCCAGTAGCAAGCCGTTGGTTTGCATGGTGAAGCGCAAATGGGCGGCGTCGACCCGGGAGCGCAGCAAGGTCAGCAATGCTTGCATCTTGCGCTTGCCGATCAGCAGCGGTTCGCCGCCGTGCAACTCCACTGTAAAACTCGATAGCTGATGGCGCCGGCAATGTTCGTTGATACGCTCGGCCAACCTGAGCAGCACGCGTTCGGAAATGACAGGCGGGCGCGTCTTCCAGGAATCGTCGCCGCGGTTATAAACATAGCAGTACGTGCAATCGAGGTTACAGCGCTGGACGATCTTGAGGATGACCTGATTGACTACGGCATCTGCTGGCGCCCGATGGTTGCCGGCATTGACCATGCCGGCGCCTTCTGGCTTCTTGCCAGCCGGATTGCCAGCTGAATCGCCAACTGTATTACCGGACAGCGTACCCGCCCGTTCGCCCACTGCAGAAATAAGCACACTGACCGCGTCCGTGCCTGATCGTTGCATTTCCATGCGCAGCCTCCCGCCATCCCCATCATTCGAACCACCTCATCGGACCGGCCACCAATACCGCGCCCTGACTGGCCACACGGTAACGCCGGTCCGCCGCAGAGACCCCGCCGGGCAACGCTTTAGCGCCGCAATATCTCGGAAATCTGACCCGGCAAATCGACGATCTTGTTGTTGGAATGGTTGCTGCCGTGAGAGTCGTGACCAGCCGCATTAATATTCTTGGCAAGGTCTTCTTTGGTCTGCAACGCAATATTGCGCAGCACTTCATTGTGAATGGTCATCAGTTCTTCACGTGTGACCTTGGAGAGATCGATAGGCATGATGTACCTCGTAGGAGAGTTAAGGAACGTGAATTACCTTCGCGACCGCGCACTTGGTACGACAAGCCGACAGACACGAGCGATTGCGGATAATTCGACACCCCATCTTAGGTAGGCGCTTCTCCCCGAGTATTGAGAATGATCAACCAACAAGCGTCAACTGTCGGTGCCGACGCCGCAATTCAAGGCGCGATGCATGCTGATCTGAACCGAACCGGCACTTGCCCCAAGCTGAAACGCGCTCATCAGTTGTTCCTGGCTGCGCGCCTGTTCCTGCAAGGCGCGCGCTTCTGCGGCGACGTCCTGTACCAGTTCTGCATTCTTGCGGGTCGCCTGGTCCATCTCGACAACCGCCTGATTAATCAGCCCGATACCGATGCTTTGTTCGCGACCAGCCAGATTGATTGCGCCAATGATGTCGCCGACCTGCCTGACGCTGGCAACGAGGTCTTCCATTGTCGCGCCGGCATTGCGCACCAGCTTGCTGCCGGCTTCTACCTGTTCGGTCGAGTTGACGATCAATACCTTGAGGTTGTGGTTATGAAACAGCACTACGTACAACTAGCGCTGGCACTATGTGCGCTATCCAACTGAAAACCCGACCCGCATTATTTATCCTTGCACGACCGCGGGGCGGCAGACCCTCGCACCCCATCGCGACGAAGCGCCGGTTCGAGCGCTCTCTATCCCGGACCTACCTATGGTGAATATTTTCAAAAGTCTCTGGCTGGGCGGCGCCCGCAAACTCGGCAGCGTGCGGCGCAAGCAAACCCGCAAGATCGTCAAGAGCTTGCTCAATGTCGTCATTCCAGCAGCAACGACGGTCAAAAAATCACCGGAGAAATCCGCTGCCAAACCGTCCGTCCTGCGCCCGCCGGGCGGTGGCATCTGGGGACGCTCGACCTTCATCGCCGGCGCTGATGATGTCGCCAGCGGGATCGTCAGCGGCAAGCGTATGGAGTACTGGCTCTACCGTCCCGCCGGCATGCAGGCTGATGCGACGCTGCCACTCGTGGTGATGCTGCATGGTTGCGAACAGGGTGCCGTCGATTTTGCACAGGGCACGCGCATGAATGCGCTGGGTGAAAGCAAGGGCTTCGGCGTGCTCTATCCGCAACAATCAACGCGGGCGCAACGCAACCGCTGCTGGCCCTGGTTTCACAAGGAAGTTCAGGCCGGTCATGGCGAGCTCTTGCTCATTGCCGCCATCATCCGGCGGGTCGTGGCACGGCAGGGCTTCGATCCGCAGCGCGTGTATGTGGCCGGGCTGTCCGCCGGTGCCGCGATGGCACATATCCTGGCGCTGCGCCATCCGGAACTGGTCGCGGCAGTCGGCCTGCATTCGGCACCGGTATTCGGCGCTGCCAGTACGAC
>CAILRJ010000256.1 GCA_903836575.1 uncultured Burkholderiales bacterium | reverse complement strand
ACCTACAACGGCAATCCGCTGATGGCGGCCGTTGGCGTGGCGGTGATCGATGCGCTGCTGGCACAGGGCTTCCTGCCGACGGTGCGTGAGCGCGGTGCCTATTTGCAGCAAGGCTTGCTGGCCTTGTGCGCCGGGCACGGCTTGCAAGGCGAACGCGGCGAAGGCTTGTTGCGTGCGCTGATGCTAGGCAAGGATATTGGTCCGCAAATCGTCGAAGCAGCACGCAATATCGAACCGCTCGGTCTGCTGCTGAACTCGCCGCGTCCGGATCTGTTGCGCTTCATGCCGGCCCTCAACGTCACGCATGCCGAGATCGACCAGATGCTGGCAATGCTATCAAAAGTGATGCGCGACCTCGGGCACTGACCATGTACGTGCCGCAGCACTTTCGCGAGGACGATCCGGCGCTGCTGCTGGAAGTGATGCAGCGCTACCCGTTCGCGACGCTGGTCTCGAACGTGGATGGCAAGCCATTTGCCACCCACGTGCCGGTACTGGCGCGACTGGTTGACGGCGCGGTACAGATTGATGGTCATGTGGCGCGCGCCAATCCGCACTGGCAGGCGCTGCAGGCAGACCCCGCTGCGCTGGTAATTTTCCAGGGACCGCACACGTATATTTCACCGACGCTGTATGTCGGCAAGAATCGCGTGCCGACCTGGAATTACATTGCCGTGCATGCCAGCGGTACCGCCCGCATCGAACACGACGTCGATGCCAAGCTGGCCTTGCTGGCCGATCTGGTCGAACAGAACGAACCGGGCTACCACGCCCAGTTCGACCAGCTCGATGCCGGCTTGCGCGACGGCTTGCTCAAGGCGATCGTCGGTTTCACGATCCGGGTCGACCAGCTCGAGGGCAAGTTCAAGCTGGGCCAGCACCGCCTTGCCGAGGACCAACCCGGCATGCAGGCCTGGCATGAAGCCGGTGGCGAAAACGAACGTGCCATCGCGCAATGGATGCAGCGCCTCGGTCATTGGTCGTGACCCGCTAGCGGCCAGCGACCTTGCCGCCATCGTGCACCCGGTCATCCGGATGCACGATTACCTGTTCGCCGGCACGCAGTCCGTCCAGCACTTGCGCCTGCAAGCCGTTGCGCTGGCCGATGTCGATGAGCCGCCTGACGGCGCGGCCGCTGTCGGCAACGAACACCGCCCAGCGTTCGCCATCCCGGAACAGGGCACTGGCAGGAACCTGCAGTGCATCGGCCGCTTCCCACACAATAAAACTGGCTTCGACCCGGTACCCGTCGCCCAGCCGCTGCCATTGCAGTGGCACCGAATCGAAACCGACGATCACCCAGACGCGCTGCTCCTCGACGCCCAGCGCCGAGACCTTGGTAAAGGCGACCGGTTCGATCCGACGCACGCGACCCGTCAGCTCGCCCGCGCCACCCCAGCGCTCAAACACCACGCGCATGCCCGGATGCAGGCGCACCGCATCGGCCGATAGCACATCGACCTCGACTTCGAGCGCGCGCGGGTCGCCGATCTCGATGACGGGCTGACCGGCGGTGACCGTGCCTTCGCTCTTGCGCGCAATCTTCAGCACGCGCCCGTCCACCGGCGCGCGCAACACGACCGGCTCGGCACTGCCGCTGCTGGCGGCATACTTCAATGCGGTACGGGCGATTTCCAGTTCATGCCGCGCGGTGGCAACCGCGAAGCTGGCCGATTGCAAGTCGGCTGCGCTGCGCGTGGCATCGCTGGCAGCGCGGTCTTCGACGGCCTGCGAGACATGGCCGGCCAAGCGCAGGGTGCGCATCCGCTCAAGCTCCTTGCCGGCCAGGCTGGCCGTGCTGGCGGCGGCACCGGCGCGCTGTTCGGCCGCGCCGACATTGCTGCGCGCCGCCGCAATGCGTGCTTCGGCTTCGGCCCGACGGCGCTCATCAATGACTTCGGCGCGTACCGGTTCGAGTTCGACCAGCGTAGCGCCACGCGCGACTGCATCGCCGACATCGAGCGCGATGCGACGCGCATAGCCATTGACCGGTGCAGCGACGACATACCGGTCGACGACCCGTGTACGGCCTTCCTGCTCGATGACCACGCGTAGCGGCGCGCGCTGCACGGTGCCGAAATCGACCTCGATGGCGCGCGGGCGAAAGCCCAAGTACAACCCGCCAGCCAGCAGCAGCACCAGCCCACCCAGCGCGACACGGCGGCGTGCCTGCGCCGGGATCGGCAGCGACGCCATCAGCGGCCCTCCTTCAGCACGCCGACCAGATCGAGCTGGTCGAGCCGCCGGCGCACCGCCAGCCCGGACAGGCAGGCCGCTACCAGCACCACCAGCGCCGCGAACGCATACGTCTGCGGCATCAGCACGACCGGCACGCGGAACAGGTCGCTCTGCATCGAATGCGCGATGTAATGGCACATGCCGACGCCCAGCCACAAACCCAGCGGAATTGCCAGCAGCGCCAGCAAGCCAAGTTCGCCGAGCAGGATGGTAGCGATCTCGCCGCGGGTAAAGCCGAGCACGCGCAGGCTGGCCAGTTCACGGCCGCGTTCGGTCAGCGCGATGCGGGCGCTGTTGTAGATCACGCCGAACGCGATGATGACCGCAAACACGGTGGCGACATACGTGAAAAACAGCATGGTCTCCTGCATCACCCGGTTGAAGTTACGGATTTCCTGCGCCCGTTCGGCCACGCCGGCGATGCGTGGCATCGTCTTGAGGCGCTCGTAGAGCAGCGGCAAGCGGGCGCTGTCGATGGCCAGCCAGGCACCGGAGAGGGTCGGACCTTCTTGCAGGAAGCGGTTCAGGGCCGCCAGGTTCATCGTCACCGAGACACCGAGGTAGTCGCGCACCAGCCCGCTGACGACCAGCTCGCGCACTTGCTGGCGGCCTTCCAGCACGGCCACCTCGAGCCGATCGCCGACCCGTACGCCGAGCATCCCGGCCAGAAAATCGGTCAGCAGCACGCCCTCATCGGGCAGCGCCACCGGCCGCAAGTCGGCATCCAGCAGGCGCTGCAGGTCGCCGTCCGGCGCGATGCCGCGGATGGCGGTGCGGTAGCTGGCGCGGCCGTGCCGCAGCACTACCGGCACCGCCCGGAATACCTCGACATGGGTGATGCCCGGCAGCCCCATCAAGTCGAAGCGGGCGCGATACGCAGTCGGCTCGGTGAAGGCCAGCGACAGGTCTTCGCGCTGGGCCATGCCGAACTGCACATGCACCAGGTGACCGACGGTATCGCGCTGGAACAGGCCGGTCAGGATGATGCCGCAGGCCAGCGCGATGCCGAACAGCGTCAGCCCGGACTTGATTGCGCGCCGCTGCAACTGGCGCAGGATCATGCGGGTCGGTTGCGACAGCCAGCGCTGCAGGCCGAGCTGTTCGGGCCAGCTGACGCGATAGCGGGTCGGCGTCTCGGGCCGCATCGCCTGTGCCGGTCGCAGCGTCGCCGCGCGCCAGACCGCCAGCACGGTACCGGTACCGGCCGCCAGCAAGCTGGCCAGCGTCGCCTGCACCACGGTGATCGGTGGCAGCCGGAACAGCAGGTAGGGAAAGTGATAGAAAGCGCCATAGGTCGCCGACAAGCCCTGCCCCAGCCACGCGCCCAGTGCGACCCCGCCGACGATGCCCAGCCCGACGATCGCGCAGACCAGTTTCAGGTAATGCCCGAGCACGGCCAGGTTGGTGTAGCCAATGGCTTTCAGCGTCGCGATCTGCTCGCGCTGCACCGCCACCAGCCGGCCGATGACGACATGCAGCAAAAACGCGGCAATGCCCATGAACAGCGCCGGAAACAGGCTGGCCAGCGTACCGAGCTGCGTCAATTCCTGGTTCAGGAAACGATGCGAACGCTGGTCCTTGCGCGCGATCGCACCGAGCCCGCCATACGGTTTGAGCAGCAGGTCAACCTGGTCAATGACGGCTTGTGCGCTCGCCCGCGCATGCAGGGTCAGCGCCACGTCATTGAACGCGCCCTGCAAGTCGAGCGCCTGGCCCAGCGCGCGCCGGTGCATCCACAGGACACCGAAACGACGGTCGTCCGGGAAGGCCGAACCGGGCCGCAACTGCTGGATGAATTCCGGTGACAGCGCGGTGCCAACCAGTGTCAACATCTGGTGCCGGCCATTGAGGATCGCGCCGAAGCGGTCGCCCGGTTGCAGCCGGTGGGCCACTGCAAACGGCGTGCTGGCGACCACTTCGTCGGCCTGTTGCGGCAGGCGTCCGGTGCGCAAGTGCAGCGCATTCAGGCCGGCGCGGCCGCGCCCGGACACCGACACCACCTGCGCCGTCACCGGTTCGGCAAAGCCGGGCATGTCGAGCCGTACCGCCGCCGCCACGCGGGTCTCGACCTGGTCGACGCCAGGGATTTCCTGCAGGCGCTGGCGCAGCGATTCCGGCGCACGCTTGAGGCTGGCGAATACCTCGGCAAAGCGGTAGTCGCGGTAATAACTTTGCTGTGTGGTCCGCAGCGCCGCCAGCGTCGACAGGAACATGATGAAGGTGCCGACGCCGCACATCACCACCAGCGCAATCGCCAGCGCCTGGCTTTTCATGTGCCACAGGTCACGCCAGAGCTTGCGGTCGAGCGCGCTCACCAGTGCAGCTCCGCAGCAGCTTTTTTGTGTGCCGTGCGGTCAACCCGCAATACCCGGCCATCACCGAACACCACGACCCGGTCGGCCATCGCCGCGATCACCGCATTGTGGGTGATCACCACCGTGGTCGTCCCGAGATCACGGTTGACCTGCGCCAGCACTTCCAGTACGAGCACGCCGGTCTGCGCATCGAGCGCACCGGTTGGTTCGTCGCACAGCAGCACTTGCGGACGCTTTGCGATGGCCCGCGCAATTGCCACGCGCTGCTGTTCGCCGCCCGACAGCTGCGCCGGAAAATGATCCAGCCGCGCACCCAGGCCAACCAGCTCCAGCGCCTGTTCCGGCGTCATCGGATCGTCCGCGATCTCGGTGACGAGCGCGACATTTTCGCGTGCGGTCAGACTCGGAATCAGGTTATAGAACTGAAACACGAAGCCGACATGATGTCGCCGGTAGCGCGTCATCGCCGCCTCGTCAGCCAGCTGCAACGGCTGGCCGGCATAGCGCACGGTGCCGCTGCCGGGAACATCGAGCCCACCGAGGATATTGAGCAGCGTCGACTTGCCGCTGCCGGAAGCACCCAGCAGGACGACGAATTCGCCGGCCGGCAAATCGAGGTCGACACCACGCAGCGCCTGTACCTGCACGTCGCCCATCTGGTAATCCTTGGTCAGGCCACGGGCTTCGAAAATCATGGCGGCGGCAGGTGCAACGTCTGCCGCAGAAAGGGCACTAGGCGTCATAATTAGCGGACTCCGGACTGGACTTCTCCCGACTATGCCTGCTGCCGGGCGTCTGGGTGACCGTATACCGCCAGTGGTGTGCGCTGGATCAACTGACGTTTAGCGCGGCAAGCACAATAATTGCTTACCAGAATTGCGCGCCAAGACAACCCTAGACACTGCCATGACCAACACACTTGCCATCGATACCTTCCTTCCCTACATGCGCGACGTGATCCGCTGCGAACAGTCGCTGCACGAGCTCAATCTGATGTGGCGCATGATCGAATCGTCCGCCAAGATGAACTGCCCGGTCGAAGCCCGCACCATCCTGCCGACAATGGCCTCGACCCGGGCCGGCTTCAACCAGCTCGAGCAAGAGCTAGTGCAAAGTCTGGTACGCGAGAAAGTCGCCAACGTGCTGGCCGAGATCGGTACCAAAGCCCGTTACGTGATCGACATCGTGGTGCGCAATCTGTACGAGCGCACCGCCGACGTCGGTTTTCTCGCGACCGATCACGAATTGTGTGCATTCGTCGCCGGCCAGCACGGCGACCAGCACGGCATCGCTGCGCGACTGCGCGCCTATCGCAGCAAGTACACCGTGTATGACGAAATCCTGCTGCTCGATCCTCACGGCAACGTGCTGGTCCAGATCGATCCGCAGTCGCCGCTGACGCAGTGTCACGACGCGCTGATTGCGCGCACGCTGGGCAGTGACGGCTGGGTCGAAACCTTCGGCGCGTCCGACTTGCGACCAAGCAAACGCCAGGCATTGATCTATTCGCGCCGCATGCACCATCCCGACACCGGCGCGGTCATCGGCCTGCTTTGCCTGTGCTTTCATTTCGAGCAGGAGATGGCGGGTATCTTTCACTCCCATCGCGATCAGGCCGGGCGCGCCATCCTGCTGCTGCTTGATGGCGAGAACCGGGTCATCGAAAGTGGCGATCCGTTGTGGATTCCGCTGGGCGCCATCGTGCCGGTCAATCGCGCTGGTGACACCACCCTGCGCCTGTTTGGCGGACGCGAATATCTAGTCCGTACGCTCGCCACCGAAGGCTATCAGGGCTATCCGGGACCGGCCGGCTGGCAGGGCCAGGTCATGATGCCGGTCGATGTCGCCTTCACCGGCAAGGACCACGCCACCCGCGCTGCGCTCGACCCGGCGCTGGCCGATGGCTTGCTGTCGCAAGCCCACACCTTTTGTCCGCCGCTATTCCAGATCATCAGTGCGGCCAGCACGATACGGCGCGTGGTCTGGAATGGTCAGGTCATGACGGCGGGCGAAAATGACGAAGCGCGCAAGCTCAAGTCGGTACTGGAACAGATCAGCGAAACCGGCGCGCGCAGCGATGCGCTGTTTGCCAATTCGATCGGCGAACTCTACGACACGGTCCTGGCCTCGAAATTGCGCCATGCCGAATTCACTTCGCACCTGCTGGTCGATCTGCTGGACCGCAATCTGTACGAGCGCTCGGATGACTGCCGCTGGTGGGCGCTGACGCCGGAACTGCGCAGCGCGCTGGCCGGCGGCAATGCCGACACTACAGCGCTCAACACGCTACTCAATTACATCAACACGCTCTACACGGTCTACACCCGGCTGGTGGTCTACGACGCCAATGGCGTGATTGTTGCGGCGAGCAATGAAGACCTCGGCAATCCCTCGGTCTGCGGCAGCTGCATCGATGCCGCCACGCTGGGTGCGGTACGCGCGTTGCGTTCGGAGCAGGCGTTCCATGTCACGCCGTTCGAACCGGCACCGTTGTATGGCGATGTCCCGACCTATGTCTATCACGCGGCCATCCGCGATCCGCACAACGAAGCCCGCATCGTCGGCGGCATCGGCATCGTGTTCGATGCGGGACCGGAATTTTCGGCGATGCTGCGCGGTGCGCTCGACAGCGATGCGTCAATGAGTGCGCTGTTCACGGACCGGCAAGGTCGCATCATTGCCAGCACCGACCCGACGCGCCCGGTCGGCAGCCTGCTCGATCTCGACCCGGCACTGCGGCAACTGCCCAACGGCGGCAGCAGTTCGCGTATCGTGATCCATGACGGTCACTACGCGGTGCTCGGCGTAACGGTGTCGCACGGCTATCGCGAGTTCAAGGTCTCGGATGGCTATTGCGAAGACGTGCTGGCGATCGTGTACGTGCAGCTCGGTGCGGTCAGTGCACGCAACCATGCCGGCAACAGCGCTGCCATGCCGATCGACAATGATCCGACCCGCACCGGCGGCCAGGAATTTGCCACCTTCCTTGTCGACGATGCGTTGCTGGCGCTGGCCGCCGGCAACGTGCTCGAAGCCTTGCCGGCCAGCGCGATCAAACCGCTTTCGCTGGGCAGTCGCACTGACCGCATCGGCGTAATCGTCCTGCAGCGCGATGGCGAAACCGAACGCTATGTCTGGGTCTTCGATCTGGGTTATCTGTTCAACGGCGTGCCGTCGGCACAGAACAGCGGCAACCAGGTTGTCATCGTCGAACTCGGTGGCCAGGTCATTGGTTTGCTGGTCGGTGAACTGCACGCGGTCGCGCAATTCGAGCCGGCGCAGATCACCACCGCACCGTTTGTCACGCAACACAGCGGCCGCATGGTGTGCGACCTGATCAAGGCCAACGAAGGTCGCTTGCTGATCCAGGTGCTCGATATCGATTTTCTGTTCGGCTTGCTGTTGCCGGGGCAGCCAACCAGCGAAGTGCTGGCGGCATGAAAAAGCCCGCCAGCGCAACGCGCTGACGGGCTTGAATGGTCCGACGGGACACAGGGTGCGCGATTACTTCTTCGGAATATACAAATCCGTAATCGTCCCCAGCGCCATTTCGGCAGCGAACATCGGCGTCTCCGACAAGGTCGGATGCGCATGGATGGTCAGCGCGATATCTTCGAGGTCGGCTCCCATTTCCATCGCCAGCACCAGCTCGGCCAGCAATTCGCCGGCATTGACACCGACGATACCGGCTCCGATCAACCGCTTGGTCGATGGATCCCACAACAGCTTGGTCGAGCCTTCGTCACGGCCCACTGCCAGCGCACGGCCACTGGCCGCCCACGGGAAATTGACTTTTTCGAACGGGATGTTTTGCGCCTTGGCTTCGGTTTCGGTCACGCCCATCCATGCGATTTCGGGATCGGTGTAAGCCACCGACGGAATCGTCATCGCATCGAACTGGACCTTGTGACCAGCGATGACTTCGGCCGCGACCTTGGCTTCGTTGGTGGCCTTGTGCGCCAGCATCGGATCGCCGCAGATGTCGCCGATCGCAAAGTTGTTGGCGACGTTGGTGCTCTGCTGCTTGTCGACCGGGATGAAGCCGCGCTCGTTGACGATCACGCCGGCCTTGTCGGCACCGACTTCGCGACCATTCGGACGACGACCGACCGCCATCAGGACCATGTCGAACAGTTGTGGTTCTTTCGGGGCGTTGT
>CAILRJ010000255.1 GCA_903836575.1 uncultured Burkholderiales bacterium | reverse complement strand
CTGCACTGCCTAACGCGTGCTGGACCTCGTCAATGATGAGCACCACATCTGTTTGTGCCTGGTCAATTAACTCCGTGAACGCCTGAGCAAGGCTGACGCCTCCGTCCTTGCCGACGTCTGAGAGCTTGAAGCCGAATTTGAAGCCTGCGGCACCGGCGTCAATACTGGTCACCCGTTTTAATTTCTGCAGCACTCCAGAGCCGGGAATTTGCAGCTCAGTGAGCGACTTCCGGATCGCATCGTGCACCAAGTCCGCAGGATTGGCTTGTGGTTGACTCCACAAATCGACATAGATCACGATGGCACCTCTACCTTCCAACGCCGGAATCAGGTCGCCGGCAAGAAATGTCGTCTTGCCGACCCGTCGTTGGCCTGACAGAAATAATCCGGAGCGCAGCGACGTGTCGAGAAATGATGGACTCAGTAGTTGCTGAGCCATTTCCTGAGCGAGGGCAGTTCGACGAAAAGTCATGATTTATCTCTTTTTATGAAATATGAATAATTATCCGATTCCCATAATTTTTTGTAAAGCAGCCGGTGGGGACACCACGCGCACCAACAGTCTTCGTCAACGCCGTTTTCCTTCATGCCGGTTCAACATCCATTGATAGCGATGACGACGAACGATGAATGACCTCAATAAATTTGCAGGAATAAGATTTTTACAGCCGCACGCGTCAATGTAAAAAAAGCCTCCGGACTGCGAGGCTTTTTTTACATTCGTCGATGCGCACCTTCAGGAATCGGCTTCAATTCATCGGTGTCGTAGTCTGCACCAGCCACAAGCCTGCCAGATCGGCCGCACCGTCGGTGCCCTTGACGGATTTGAAGGTCTTGGCTGCGAGGTCTTTCTTGCCGGCGCTAGCATAGGCAACACCGAGGTGCAGGCGCGCATCGTCCAACCGTTTCAGATTGCCTTTCTTGATGCCGCCTTCGATCAGCGCCAGGCCCTTGTCGGACTGTCCGGCGGCGACCAGGGCAAAGCCGACGTTGACCATGTCCGTGCCATCCTTGTTGGCTACTGCCGCCGCTTCAGCCGCAGCGAAGCCGGCTGTTTCAGTGGCGGCGTTCCGGTTGGCCAGGTCCAGCAAGCGCTTCTGACGCGGCGCTTCGGCACCGACGCCGAGAATGCCGGCCTTGAATCCCATGTCGGCGATTTTCTTGCCTTCAGCCGCATAGCCGGCCTGTAGCGCCAGTTGCGACATTTCCATATAGTCACCCGCGGTTTTCAGCAGGCCGCCGGCCAGACGTAATCGGAAGACATCCAGCGTGAAACGATCCGAAAAGCCTTTTTTGCTGGCCAGCCGGTTGACCAGTTCTGACCAATACTGTTTTTTCGGATAGGCGCGCACCAGCTTTTCCATTGCCTGCACATAACCAGCGCTATCGTTTTGCTTGAGCGCGGTACTGACCAGCAGCTGGTAGGTTTCTTCGGCGGGCGTGCGGCCGGCTTTTTCATCGGCGGCAATCGTTGACTGCAACTCTTTTTGTGCCTTGGCGAAGTCGTTGTTGAGGAAGTAGGTTTGTGCCAGCAAGCCGCGCACTTGCGGGTCGGTGCCGCCTTCCTTGATGTAGCGCTGAATCCAGAGCTGCGACTTGGCATAGTCCTGGGCGCGGTAATACAGGATGGCCAGCGCCTGCATCAGCTTGACGTTGTCGCCGGCCGGCATCTTGCCGGAATTGATCGCGGCTTCATACGACTTGGCCGCCGTGGCGTTATCGCCGGCACCTTGCGCCGCGGCACCACGCATGCGGTCCAGCGTCAGTTGTTCGGCCGGATTTTTTGCGCCGATGCGGTCGGCATCCCGCACCTTGGCAAGCGCGTCCTTGTAGCGCTGTGCGCGCATCATTTCCTGGGCTTGCTGCAAGGGTTTGCCGAGTTCGGCACGCATGGTTTCCTGCGCGTGCGTCAGTGGGGTGAAGCCGATGGCGACGAGCAAAACGGCAAGGCGGGTGACGCGAGTGAGGCGAAATCGGGACATGGAGAAACCTTTCTGACGGGCCAAGCAAAACGGCAGAGGAAGACCCCTGCCGTGTAATCAACTGATGTATTGCCGGTTATTGCAGGAACTGCTCATTGCCGACCATGCCGATCTTGGTCACGCCAAGTCGCTGTGCCGACGCCATCACAGCGGCAACCGATTTGTACGGTACCAGCTTGTTCGGACGCAGGTGCACTTCCGGTTGGGTCGGCGTGTTGGCGACGACCCGTAATTTCGATTCCAGCGTGGCACGATCCGGTATCACCACACCATCCCACAACACGGTACCGTCAAAGTCGACATCGATCGTCACCACCACCGGCGGTGCCGTCGGCGGGGGCGGCGTACCGGTTGGCATGTTCAGGTTGATCGCATGATTCTGGATCGGAATCGTGATGATCAGCATGATGATCAGTACCAGCATGACGTCGATCAATGGCGTCATGTTCATTTCGATCATCGGCTCGTCATCACCGCCGCTTGATCCCATATT
>CAILRJ010000254.1 GCA_903836575.1 uncultured Burkholderiales bacterium | reverse complement strand
GTTGACGTCGCGCCTTTTTCGGACAGCGCAAACACCGATGAGCCGCGCGCAGTCGGTTCGACAAACGCGTCGGCATGGATGGAGACGAACAGGTCGGCTTGCACCTTGCGGGCTTTTTCGACGCGCATGTTGAGCGGTACAAAATAGTCACCATCACGCGTGAGCATTACCCGCATATTGGGTTGCTCTTCGATCTTGGCTTTCAGACGTTTGGCGATGGCCAGCACAACGTCTTTTTCGTAGCTGCCGCCGCGCCCGACCGCGCCCGGATCTTCGCCGCCATGACCGGGGTCGAGCGCGATTGTCAGCAAGCGCTTTAGTGGCGGGATTTTTTCTTCGCGCGGCTCCAAACGGGCCACGTTCGGGTCGAGAAATTTCAGCCGCGGATCATCTCTGCCGCTTGGCTTGGGTTCGGGTTTTGCTTCCGCAATCTGCGGCAACGGATCGAATTGCTGATCTTTCGACCATTCGCCTTTTTTGATCAGCTCGGCAATCGGATCGAGTTGCTGTGCCGGGTAAAGGTCAAATACCAGCCGGTACTGATAATCACCGACCGGTTTGAGCGTGAACACTTGCGGCGTGATTTCGGCTTTCAGGTCGAAGACCAGGCGCACCACGTTCGGCCGGTTCTGGCCGACCCGGACTTGCGTGATGTACGGATCATTCGGCAGGATCTTGGCGATCAGGCCTTTCATGGTGGAATTGAGTTCCAGCCCTTCGATGTCAATGACCAGTCGTTCCGGATCCTTGACGATGAAATGGGTGGCTTTCAGGTCACTATCGTTTTCGAGCGTGACGCGGGTGTAGTCGTCTGAAGGCCAGACCCGCACGGCAACAATTTGCGCAGCACGGGCGAGGCCGGGCGCGATCACCGATAACAGCAATGTGCCACCGGCCTGAAGCACGGTGCGACGGAGACGGCTGGAAAGCGGCGCTACAGGTTTGGTGCGAATTTGAGACGATCGAGACATTGAAAACCCTGGTCGGAATGCGCGGCTAATTCTACCTCACGACCTGCACCGGCCACGGTCAAAAATATGTCGATATCGGCCGGTGGCAGCACGCCATCGGCTTTTTCGGGCCATTCGACGATGCAGATGTTGCGGTTGTTGAAATATTCGCGGAAGCCGGCGTCGAGAAAGTCGTCTGCGCTAATCATCCGGTACAGATCGAAATGGATCACGTCCACCTCACTATCGTGCAATTGAATTGTGTACGGCTCTGCCAGCGTATAGGTCGGACTCTTGACATGGCCGGTGTGGCCGGCGGCGTGCAACAGCGCGCGCGTGAGCGCTGTTTTGCCGGTGCCGAGGTCGCCATGCAGGTAGATCGTCAGGCCCGGTGCCAATGCGCGCGCCAGGGCGGCGCCGAGCGCGAGGGTGCCGGCTTCGTCTTTCAGGTGGGCTGTCAGGTGCTGCATCTCGTAAAATACCTTTTCATTTTTATTGCGACTTGTTCCATGACGCTTCCATGACTCCACCGGACCCCGATCTGCTTGCGCTTGCCACCACCATCAAGGCATGGGGGCAGCAGCTGGGCTTTGCCGAACTGCGCATTGCCGATGTCGACTTGCAGCATGCCGAGGCTGGATTGCTGGCGTGGCTGGACGCGGGATACCACGGTGAGATGGATTATATGGCAGCCCATGGCACCAGGCGTGCCCGTCCGGCCGAGCTGGTGCCGGGCACTTTGCGCGTGATCACGGCGCGCATGAATTATTTGCCGGCTGACAGCGGCGGCGACTGGCGTGAGCGCGAAGCCGTACGACTGACCGAGCCGGGTGCGGCAGTCATTTCGCTGTATGCGCGCGGTCGGGACTATCACAAGGTGTTAAGGGCGCGATTGCAGCAACTGGCGACGCGAATCAGTGACGAAATCGGTCCGTTCGGCTACCGGGTCTTCACCGATTCGGCGCCGGTAATGGAAGTCGAGCTGGCCACGCAGGCCGGGCTGGGCTGGCGTGGCAAGCACACCTTGCTGCTCAACCGCGAAGCCGGCTCGATGTTTTTTCTGGGCGAGCTGTTGACCGATTTGCCGCTGCCGGTCGATGCACCGGTCAGCGACCATTGCGGCAGTTGCCAGGCCTGCATCACCGCCTGCCCGACGGGTGCCATCATCGGGCCGTACCGGCTGGATGCACGGCGCTGTATTTCGTACCTGACGATCGAACTCAAGGGCAGCATTCCACTGGCGTTGCGCCCGCTGATCGGCAATCGGGTGTACGGCTGTGATGATTGCCAGACGGTGTGCCCGTGGAACAAGTACGCACAGCGTGCGGTGTTGCCGGACTTTGATGTGCGTAACGGGCTCGATCAGGCGGAGCTGGTGCGCCTGTTTGCGTGGAGCGAGGAGCAGTTCGATCGCTATCTGGAAGGCAGTCCGATCCGGCGCATCGGCCATGAACGCTGGTTGCGCAATATCGCGGTCGGGCTGGGCAATGCGCTGGCGGCGGGTGCTTTACCGGAGCCGATATTGGCGGCGCTGGAGGCGCGGCGGGGGCATGCGTCGGAGCTGGTGCGCGAGCATGTGGAGTGGGCGATGGCGTACGGGACAGGTCAAAGGTAACAGCGACATCAACGTCGCCGCCGGTCAGACAAGTCCGCATCGCGACCTGCTGCATCTTGGCGGGGATGGCCAATGCGGTATCGATACACCCTTTGACCACTGCCGCAAAAAACCACTAGTCAAGGTGGTCATCGTACGGTCATGGCAAATCGCTATAGTCCGGCCATCTTTTAACCCGTCAGGAATTGAAATGACCACACGCCACGTTCATTTTTTGTCATTGATGACGAGCCTCATCCTGGCCGGTTGCGGCGGCAGCGCTGCTACTGCAACGGTGCAGATTCCGCCGATCGCTTCCGGCACGACGACGGACGTGACTCTGCTGGAGACCACGGATCTGCATACCAATATACGTAGCTACGATTACTTCAAGCTCGCCGATGACTTGTCGATCGGTTTCGAGCGCACCGCCACATTGATCAAGGCCGCACGGGCCGAGGGCAAGAACACGCTGTTGTTTGACAACGGCGACACGATCCAGGGAACCGCGGTGTCGGACTACCAGGCGCTGGTCAATCCAATCGGATGCGACACAACGCTGGCGATGTACAAGGTGATGAATGCTGCCGGCTATGACGCCGCCGGTATTGGCAATCATGAATTCAACTACGGGTTACCGTTTCTGGCGCAGGTGACGGGCAGCAAGTTCAATGTGGACGGCATGCCCGCCGTCGCCGACCAGAAAAAATGTGCGGGCCCTAATTTTCCGCAAGTCCTGGCGAATGTGATCAGCCTCAAGGACAAGGCGCCCTTGTTTCAGCCCTACGTGATCCTCGAACGAACAATGAGCGCGATTGGTCCGGACGGTAACGCGGTCGACGCGGTCGTCCGGGTCGGCGTCATCGGTTTCACGCCGCCGACCGTCCTCAGTTGGGACAAGCGCTTTCTGGACGGCAAGGTGACCACCGACGGCATCCGCGAACTCGCCACCAGATACGTACCCGAGATGCGCGCCAAGGGCGCGGACCTGGTCGTCGCCATTTCTCATGGCGGACTCGATGACAGCCCTTATCTGCCTTCCATGGAAAACGGCAACTAC
>CAILRJ010000253.1 GCA_903836575.1 uncultured Burkholderiales bacterium | reverse complement strand
TCATCAAGCAACTTGATGGCCAGCAGCTGACGCTGGTAATTCCATTCGTACAGCGTCGAATGGGCATCGAGTCCTTCGTAACATTGCAGCCGGATCAGCCGGGTCTGATGCACTTGCGCGAGTACCTTGGCGATCTCGGTTTTGCCGACCCCGGCCTCGCCTTCGAGCAGTAGCGGCCGCCCCATTGCGGTCATCAGCAACAACGTCGCAGCCAGCCCCGGCTCGGCCACGTAGCCAAGCTGCTGCAATTGCCGCTGCAGCGTCACGACCGGTTGCATGCGCTCGGTCATCATGTTTGCCTCAAGCCGACTTGCGGGCAAACAGCCCGTGCCACCAGTCACGCACCACCGCCCAGGCCAGCGCCAGTCCGTTCATCTCGGATTGCACCGGCACCGGAGCGACCTGCTGCGATTGCAGCGCCTCCACTTGCACCGCAAAGTTGGCAGCGAACTGCTTGAGGATCTGTTCGGCCACCGAATTCATCACGCGTCCGCCGAAGGCAGCGGCCTTGCCGGTCATCCCGACCTCGCTCTTGCCGACCAGTTCGCAGGTGGTGCCGCCGGTATCCTTCACAGTCGCCACCAGGTCCATCGACGCGCCCGAAGTACCAGTCACGTCGGAACCGGTACCGATCAGATGCAGCGTGCGCGTGGCGACATCGACTTCGCGCACTTCGATATTGCCGCGAAAGGACATCGAGGCCGGACCGACCTTGACGCTCACCGTGCCCTTGTGATTCTTTTCATCGATGCGCTCGGTGATCTTCGCGCCCGGCATGCAATTGCCGACCCCTTCGATATTCTGCAAAAACTGCCACGCGGTATCAGCGCTGCAGGGCATCGGAAAAACTTTTTCTATGACGACATTCATGGGTGATTCCTTATTCTGAAATGAGTCTCTACGGCGAGGTCAACGACTGGCCTAGCGCTGGTCCAGATTCAGTGCATGGCTTTGCTGCCAGACCCTGAAACTGTTGTGCGGCATGTTCATATGGGTCACGCCGAGATGGGCAAACGCATCGACCATCGCCGCCGTGAAGCACGGAATCGAACCAACGTGCGGCGACTCGGCGACACCCTTGGCGCCGATTGGATGATGCGGCGACGGCGTGACGGTGAAGTCGGTTTCCCAGTGCGGCGTTTCCATGCTAGTCGGCAGAAAGTAATCCATCAGCGTCCCGCCCAGCACGTTGCCGGCATCGTCGTAGGTCAGCTGCTGGCCCATCGCCACCGCAAAACCTTCGGTCAGACCGCCATGAATCTGGCCTTCGATAATCATCGGATTGATGCGGGTGCCGCAATCATCGAGCGCATAGAAACGCCGGATCTTGGTCTCGCCGGAAAAGCGGTCGACATCGACCACGCAAATGTAGGTGCCGAACGGGAAAGTGAAATTCGGCGGATCGTAATAGTCAACCGCTTCGAGTCCCATTTCCATCCCTTCGGGGACATTGTTGTAGGCCGCCCAGGCGACTTCCTTGATGCTCTTGGCCTGGTCCGGCGCACCCTTGACGACAAAGCGATCGAGATCGAATTCGACATCGTCCGGACTGACTTCAAGCAGATGCGCAGCGATCTTGCGGGCCTTCTCGCGGATCTTGTGCGAGGCGCGCGCAATCGCGGCACCGGCCACCGGCGTCGAACGCGAGCCGTAGGTCCCGAGTCCGTAAGGCGCAGTGGCGGTATCGCCCTCCTCGACCGTAATTAGCGAGGCCGGGATGCCGGCCACCGACGCAATGATTTGTGCGTACGTGGTCTGATGGCCCTGACCCTGGCTGATGGTACCCATGCGGGCAATCGCCGAGCCGTCCGGATGGACCCGGATTTCGCAGGAGTCGAACATGCCGATGCCAAGGATGTCGCACATCTTCGACGGGCCGGCACCAACGATTTCGGTGAAGGTACAGATGCCGATACCCATCAGCGTGGCAGCATCCGGATCGGCCCGGCGCGCGGCCTGTTCGGCCCGCAAGGCCGGGTAATCGAGCGCCGCCAATCCCTTGCGCAACGCCGGTTCGTAATCGCCCGAATCGTATTCGAGACCAAGCGCGGTCTGGTACGGGAACTGGTCCTTGCGCAGGAAATTGCGGAAGCGGATTTCGGCCTTGTCGATACCCAGCTTTTGCGCCAGCACGTCGACCATGCGCTCGATCAGATACACCGCTTCGGTGACCCGGAACGAGCAGCGGTACGACACCCCGCCCGGACATTTGTTGGTGTAAATACCGTCGACCGAGACGAAGGCATTCGGAATATCGTACGACCCGGTGACGACATGGAACATGCCGGCCGGCCATTTGCTCGGATCAGCACAGGCATCGAATGCGCCATGATCGGCAGTCACGTGGACCCGCAGTGCCTTGATCTTGCCGTCCTTGTCGGCGGCCAGTTCGCCGGTCATGTGATAGTCGCGGGCGAACGCGGTGGTGGTCAGATTTTCGGTGCGCGACTCGATCCATTTGACCGGCCGACCGAGCACGATCGAGGCGACGATGGCGCACACATAGCCGGGATAAATGCCGACCTTGTTACCGAAGCCGCCGCCGATATCAGGCGAAACGATGCGGATTTTTGATTCGGGAATCGACGACAGCATGCCGACCACGGTACGCACCACATGTGGTGCCTGCGACGTAATGTAGACCAGCAGATCGCCGCGGATCTTGTCGAACGAGGCCACGCAACCGCAGGTCTCCAATGGGCATGGATGCACGCGCTGGTAAATCATGTCCTGCTTGACGGTCACTTCGGCATTGTCGAAAGCGCGATCGGTCTTGTCCTTGTCGCCGATGTCCCAGGTAAAAATATGGTTCGGATGCTTGCGTGCGCCATGCGCGCCGACGTCCTTGTCCTTGATATCGTCACGCACGGTCGGTGCATCCGGTGCCATCGCCTTGAGCGGATCAACCAGCACCGCCAGCGGTTCGTACTCGACCTCGACCAGCTCGGCCGCATCGGCCGCGATATAGCGGTCTTCGGCCACCACGAAAGCGACTTCCTGATTCTGGAACACCACCTTGCCATCGGCCAGCACGGCCTGCACATCGCCGGCCAGTGTCGGCATCCAGTGCAGCTTGAGCGGCTTGAGGTCTTCGGCCGTCAGCACCGCATACACGCCGGGATGGGCCAGCGCCTTGCTGGTATCAATGCTCTTGATGCGGGCATGCGCATACGGACTGCGCACCATCACGCCAACGAGCATGTTGGGCATCTTGACGTCGTCAACGTAATTGCCCTTGCCCTGGATAAAGCGCGGATCTTCGTAGCGTTTGCGCGAACAGCCCATGCCTTCAAGCTTGGCCAGGCGGTCTTCATTGTTCGGTACGGTCTTGCTGTCTATTGTTGCGTCCATGATTGTCTCCGTGAGTCTTCGGGTGCTCAGTGCGCTTAATGCGTCGTCGTTTCCATCAGCGGATACGAGGTCTGTACCGGCTCGCCGCGCAACTTGCGGGCGGCGTACTGAATCGCCTTGACGATATTCTGGTATCCAGTGCAGCGACACAGATTGCCGGCCATCCAGTAACGGATTTCGGCTTCGGTCGGGTCCGGATTTTCTTTCAGCAGACGATAGGCGCGCGTGATCATGCCGGGCGTGCAGAAGCCGCATTGCAGGCCGTGTTCCTGCATGAAGCCTTCCTGCAGCGCATGCAGTTCGCCACCCTGCGCAAAGCCTTCAACCGTCAGCAATTCAGACCCGTCGGCCTGCACTGTCAGCATCGTGCAGGACTTGACCGACATGCCGTCGACATCGACGGTGCAGGCACCGCAATGCGACGAATCGCAACCGATGTGCGGTCCGGTGTGCAGGCATTTTTCGCGCAAGGTGTGGATCAAGAGTTCACGCGGCTCGACCACCACATCGGTGGACTTACCGTTGAGTTTAAAGGTCACCATCATTTTTTTAATCATCGCAATTCTCCGGGGTTCAGGCGCTGCAGCGCGACAGCGCGGTACGCAAGGCGCGTTGTGTCATCTCGCCAGCCATCGCGGTTTTGTACTCGACGTCGCCGCGCAGGTCGGCGGCCGGTTCGCAGATCGCCATCGCAAGGCGGGCTGCTTCGCGGATGGTGTCGTCATCAAGCGGTTTGCCGCGCAGGTAGTTTTCGGCATCGTTGGCCTTGAGCGCGGTTTCACCCAGATTGGTCAGCGTGATGGCGACTTCAGCAACCACGCCACCTTGCATGCGCAACAGCACTGCCGCTGCGGCCGTAGCGTAATCGCCGGTCTTGCGCTTGAGCTTGGCGTAGCAGGAGCCGCTACCTGGAGCCGGTGTCGGGATACGGATCTCTGTCATGATTTCGCCGGGTTCGAGCAAGGTGTAATACAGCCCGAGGAAGTAGCCATCGGCGCTGACGACGCGCTCGCCGGCAGCGCTGGTGAGGACGAACGAGGCACCCAGCGCGATCATTAATGCAGGATGATCGTTGGCCGGATCGGCATGCGAAATGTCGCCACCGAGCGTGCCCATGTAGCGCACTTGCGGGTCCGAGATCAGACCGGCACCTTCGACCAGCAGCGGG
>CAILRJ010000252.1 GCA_903836575.1 uncultured Burkholderiales bacterium | reverse complement strand
GTTCGCCCAGGCTAAACCGGCGCGGCCTTTGCGCATTTACATGATTTTGTACCGCGGTGAAACCGATGTCGAAAAAGGGTTCCGCGATTACTTTGCCAGCAGGAATGTTGCGGTGGAATTGCTCGTGCGCGATGTCGCGCAAGATGTCACTCGCGTCCCGGCCTTCGTCGCCGAAGCACGCGCGCTGCAGGTTGATCTGATTACCACCTGGGGTACGCCGGTCACGCTGGCAGTGGTCGGTAAAAGCAATGCCGTCGATCCGACCCGCCATGTGACCACTATCCCGGTGGTCTTCACGATGGTCGCCTCGCCGCAAGGTGCCGGGCTGGTCGGTGCAAACGGCTTCTCGGGACGCAATATCACCGGTGCCTCGCATGTCGTGCCGATTGACCAGCAACTCGGTGCGATTCGCGCCTATCGCGCGTTCAAGCGACTGGCGGTGCTGTTCAATCCGGGCGAGCCGAATTCGGTACGCATCGTCAAGGAATTGCGCGATGCGTCCGAGCGCGACGGCTTCACATTGCTGGAGCAGGCCATCCCGCTCGACGATCAGAAAAAACCGGTTGAAGCGGCGTTGCCGTCATTGATTGAAAAGATCGCCCGCCTGAAGCCGGAATTTCTGTACCTTGGTCCTGACAGTTTCATCGGTGCCAATCGCAAGGTGATTACCGAGACCGCGCTGCAGCATCATCTGCCGGCGTTTTCGGCAACTGAAATCATGCTGCGTGAAGGACGCGCGCTGTTCGGTCTGGTGTCGCGCTACGAGAACGTCGGCCGCTTGACGGCCTACAAGGTCGAGCAGATTTTGGTCGGCAAGATGCGTCCGCAGGAGATTGCCGTCGAAACACTGGCGCGCTTCTCGTACATCGTCAACATGTCGGTGGCGACCGAACTCGATCTTTATCCGTCGCTCAAGGTGGTCAATTTTGCCGAAGTGATCCGGTGATCACGGCATTGTCCAAAGGCGTGGTGCGCTGGCGTGCGATCAGTGCGGACGAGGCCGTTATTGCCCATGCGCTGCATCTTGAAGCGATCATTGGCATGCCATCGCATCTGGTGCGGGCTGATACGCTGGAGCATTTCATTGAACATACCGGCAGGGATGGCGTGATCTTCGCCGGCTTTGCCGAGCAATACGGCATGGTGGCCTATGGCGTGGTGGGTTTGTCGTCGCCAACGGTAGAGCACATGACTCACCTGCTCAAGGTTCCGGCAAAAGATTGCGCCCGCTTCGGCATTCTGGACGGGGCTGCATCGCTGCCCTCCTGGCGCGGTCAGGGTCTGCATCAGGCGTTGATCGATACCCGCATCGCCCATGCCAATTCGCTGGGCTATTCGCTGACCGGCGTGACGGTCGCACCCGGCAATATTTCAAGCTTGCGCGGATTGCTGCATGCGCAGTTTCAGGTGCGCTCGGTGGCCACGCTGTATCAGGGTTTTCCGCGTCTGGTGCTGCAACGCGATATGCTCGCGGTCGCGCCGCAGTGGTATCTGTTGCGCAAGGTTGAAGCGGTCGATGTGATGGCGCATCAGGCGGCGTTGAAAGACGGCCTCACCGGCTATGGTTTTTCAGCCGATGACAGCGGCACCGTCATGATGCATTACGGGATCAACGTTAACGACAATTCGAAGCGCGGTCGCCGCACCAGGGCCTGATTGCTGCTCCAGCCAGCGCAGCCATTGGTTACGGATGAATCTTCCGGTAAATCGTATTGCGCGATACCCCCAGCGCGCGCGCCGTGGCCGAGACATTGCCATCATGCGCAGCCAGCGATTTCTGGATTACCGACAGTTCGACATCTTCGAGCGTGGCGAGATCGTCGTGCGCCAGTGCCAGGACGGCGGGACCGGCGGGCGGTCGGGCCAGGACGATATCGTCAAGGAAATCGTCCGGCAAATGTTCGAGGCGGATTTCATGGTCGTCACCGGTCATGACCATCGCGGTGCGCATCAGGTTGGTCAGCTGGCGGAAATTGCCCGGCCAGCCGTGGACGCGGAACAGGTTCATGACGTCCGGCGCGATCGTGTACCGCACGCCATTGCCTTCGGCAGTCAACAGTTTTTCGATGACGACGTCGAGATCGGTGCGGTCGCGCAGCGGTGGCAAGCGCACCACCAGTCCATTGAGCCGGTAGTACAGATCATCGCGGAATTCATTGCGCGCAATCATATCGCGCAAGTTACGATTGGTCGCGCAGGTCAGCGCCACATTGACCGGGATCGACTTGGTACTGCCCAGCGGTGTCACCATGCGCTCCTGCAGCACGCGTAACAGGCGTGCTTGCAGGTTCAACGGCATGTCGCCGATTTCATCGAGGAATAGCGAGCCGCCGTTGGCTTGCAGGATCTTGCCGATGCTGCCTTTTTTGCGTGCGCCGGTGAACGCGCCATCTTCATAACCGAACAGTTCGGACTCGATCAGCGTCTCCGGGATCGAGGCGCAATTGACGGCCACGAACGGGCCGGCCTTGCGCGGCGAATCATTGTGGATGGCTTGCGCCAGCAATTCCTTGCCGGTACCGGTCTCGCCGGTGATCAGGATCGAGATGTCGCGGCCGATGACTTTTTTCAGTTTGTCGATGACGCTGGCGACATGCTCGTCACCGGTGTTCAGATAGCGCAGGCTCGATAGCCGCGCCTTGCTTTGCTCATGGCTGCTCTGCGGCGGCGTGGTCGCGCTCTCGCCGCCGGTACTGCGCGCATTGCCGGTCGTGTGCTGGAAACTGGTGGTGGGCAAGCGCAGGTCGGCGCACTTCGCATACACCCGCACGCCGCTGTGCAGGCACAGTTGGAGCGGGCCGGGCGAGGCAGTCCGGTAGTGATCCAGCAGGGCCGAGATCGGCATGCCGAACAGCGAACTGAAGGTATGGGTCTGCAGGGCCGACATCGGCAGTCCCAGCTGGAACAGGCCACTGCGACTGGCCGATAGAAAGCGTCCTCCCGGCGTGAAGCTGGCGATGCCTTCCATCAGCGTGCCGAGGAATTCCGGCCGGCTGTGGAAGCTCAGTTTGATCGCCTCGTCGAAGGCTGCCGCGAACAGCTGGTTCTCTATCATCTGCGCCGACATGCGCACCAGCGCCATCGTGTGCTTGTGAAAGTTATGCTGGTCGCCGGTCACATCGAGCACGCCGACCACATTGCCCATCACGTCGAAGATCGGCGCGGCAGAGCAAGTGAGGAAGCGGTTGGCGTCGAGGTAGTGCTGGTCGGCGTGGATACTGGTCGGGACTTTTTCGGCGATGGCGGTACCGATCGCATTGGTGCCCTTGCTTTGCTCGGACCATGCCACGCCCGGCGTCAGCGCGACGCGATCGGCTTTTTCGAGAAAGTCGGCATCGCCCAGCGTGTGAATGATCAATCCGGTGACATCGGTCAGAATCACCATGTTGTGGGTATTGATGATTTGCTCGTAGAGCGTTTCCATCACGGGTGCGGCATGGCTGTGCAGCAGGCGATTCTGCTCCAGCACGAGTGCCATATCGGCACGGCCGAGCGGATCGTAATCCGGCGCGGCGGTTTTCGGGACGCCGTAGTTGGCGGAACGCTGGTGGGCTTCTTCTATCATGGTGACGTCGCATTCAGCAGAAAGTGTGCCAACTGCAGTGCGGCGGCTATCGTCACGCGAGCGCTTGTCGATGAGGGTCTGCATCTGATGTCTCCAGCTATTTTTATGGGCGTAATGACAACCCGGTTTGTGTCTTAATGTAGCACTGTTCCGATTCGATACAGCGAATTTCTCAGTTGCTGACAGCGCGGGAGGCTTCGCGCATGGCACGCGCTTTGCGTGGAGAAGGAATCTATTAATCGAGGAGACTCCCAATGAAAACACCGACCGGCCGCCTGGCTGCACAACTACTGATCGCCGCATCGGCACTGCTGAGCATGCCGGTGTTCGCCCACGGTGATGTCACGCCCCAAGCGGTCGACACCACCACATTGAAACCGCTGGGTGAAGGCTGGCGCGAAGAAAATCCGTATGGCGGCGACAAGGAAGCGATCCGTATCGGTTCGTCGGCGTATGGTCAGAACTGCGCGCGCTGCCATGGTCTTGAAGCGGTGTCCGGCGGCATCGCCCCGGACCTGCGCAAGCTCGACCGCGATTGTGTGATCCAGAAAGATGAAGCCAAAAAACAGGCTTGTTACAAAGAAAACGACGCCTACTATCTGACCTCCGTACGGCACGGCAAGACCCGCAACGGCGCGGTCTACATGCCCCCGTTCGAAGGCATCATCAATCAGGAAGGAATGTGGTCAATCAAGGCCTACCTCGAAACGCTGCGTGTGATGCCGACGGTTGCGGCTGCCAGGTAAGTCGATTTTTTTGAAAGGTCTTCCGATGTTGGTTTCGCTGAAAAGAAGGACTGCACTACTGGCAGTCATTGCTTGTACCGGCATGCTGCTGACGCTGCCGGCGCGCGCTGATCTCGATAAAATCCGCACGTTGGGTACGCTCAGTGTTGCGGTCTATGACGACTATTTGCCGTACTCGAAAAAAGCCGGCGGCATCACCGGTATCGATGTCGACGTGGCGCAAGCGCTCGGCAGGAAGTTGGGACTGAAGGTGTCCTTCCTGCCTTTTCCGGCCGGCGAAAGTCTCGATGACGATTTACGCAACATGGTCTGGAAAGGCCATTATCTCGGCTACGGACCGGCCGACGTGATGATGCATGTACCGGTGGATCCGCTGTTGATGAACCAGAATCCGCAGGTCACGATCTTCGCGCCGTATCACACGGATTCGGTCAGGCTGGTGCGTAACATTGCTGCGGTACCGCAGTTCGATGGCATCGCCTCGATGGCCGGAAAAAAGATCGGTGTCGAAAAAATTTCGATCTCGGCGATGGTGTTGCTGGGTGAAGAGAATGGTCGTTACCGGGATGATGTGCGGATTTTTCCGACCGGTGTTGATGCGCTTGAAAAGCTGAAAACAGGCGAGCTTGACGGCGTTCTTGCCAGCCGTTCCGAAATCGAATCGGTGTTGCGCGACGATCCGCGTTTCGAGATGCGTGAAGTCTCTTTTCAGCGCTTGCCGCGCAAAGGATGGATTGCCGGCCTCGCAGTCAAGAAAACAAATCCGGAGCTGGCCAGTGCGTTGAAAGAGGCGATGGAATCGTTGTTTGAATCGGGCGAGATGTTGCGTATTTTTGCCCGACATGGGGTGCAGATCGTCAAGCCGTAATTGACTTTGCGGGATTTTTTTCTGACCGTTTCGCTTCGGCTGAACGGTTTTTTTTTGTCCTCTTATTTGAGGGAATTCCCTGCGGTTGTTGCAGGCTACGAATTGAAGTTGAAGTTGAAGTTCCACCCCAACCGCGTGCTCAAAAAAAGCGCATCCCTGTTACAGGTGATCCGATTTATCACAACGCCGACCGCCTCCATCGACCACAAACACGATGCCAGTACCAGATCACGACTGGCACGCGATTTGCGCTATTGAACAAGTCAGCAATTGCTCGACGAAGCAAACAACATCACATCAAAACACCGGAGGGGACACTATGAAAAAATTATTCGTCATGACAGTCGCGGCATTGGCTGGCGCATCATCGGCACAGGCAGTCGACATGAAGGCCGGCGACTGGACCGTGTCGGTAGGCGGTATCGTCAGTGCCTATTACACGCAGGTGTCGTGTTCCGGCGATGCGGTCGGCGGCCTGGCGCTGGGTGGCAAGGCGCTCGGTTGCGGCGGTAAAAATGACCGCACCACGATCGGCAATGGTTTGCTGCCCAGCGGCCTGATCACCAGCGTGAAATCGAAGCAGGGCGAGTACGATGTCGCTGCAACGATCGGCATCATGACGGCCACCGCAAGCGACAGTGCCGTCGGGAATAACAGCAACGTCGATGTGCGTCAGGGTTTTTTTAGCTTCGGCAATGCGCAGATGGGAACGATCAAGCTGGGTCGCGACTACGGCATCTTCGGCGCCTCCGCCATCCTCAATGACATGACCCTGATCGGCGCCGGCGCACCGGTCCGGGCGACCCAGTCGAACCGGGTCACGCTGGGCCATATCGGTGCCGGTTATTCCTACCTCGGTACCTACGGCCAGATGGCGTATTCATCGCCGGTGTCAAATGGCGTCAAGGTCGATGTCGCGCTGGTCAGTCCGGTCACCAACGGTCCGCTCGGTACCGGTTACGACTCCGGTTCGACCCCGCAAGTGCAAGGTCAGGTCAGTCTCGCGCAGGGCGGTCTGAAAGCCTGGCTGGGCGCCAAAGGCCAGAAATTTGACGGCACCTCGATTGCCCATCCTGACTTCACGATGCGTGGCGTCGAACTCGGCGGGTCGTACAACAGTGGTCCGTTCGGCGTGCTGGCCAATGTCCAGAGCGGCACCGGCCTGGGCATCGTCTCGGATGGCGATCAGGGCGATAGCAAGTCGACCAACTACTTTGTGCAGGGCACCTACAAAGCCACCGACAAGGTCAAGCTGGGTCTGAACTATGGCCTGAGCAAGAACAGGGACAACACCACCGCAACCGGCGGGCTTGAGTCCAACAGCAATGTCACCGGCGGCGTGTATTTTGCGATCACGCCGTCGATCACGCTGGCCGCCGAACTGGGCCAGACCCGCTCGAAAGGATTTAGCGGCACCACGGCACACATGAACGGCGCATCATTCGGCGGCATCCTGTTTTTCTAAAGCGTCTCCTGCAGGTCCTGCGCTGCGTGCCTGTGCATGCGGCGTTTTTCCCATTCGTTTTTCCATTATCGATCGCCGGGCCGATGAAAAAAAACCTCCTGATACTGCGACTATTGCTTGTCTTTTTCTTTGCCGTTGCCGCGCTGCTGGCCACGCTGCCCGTCAGCGCCGGCACGATGACGCAGGCCGATCTGGTGCGCCGTTTTCCGCCGCCGTATCTGGTCGGCGATAAGGACCCGGACTTGCCGGTCTGGCCCATTTTCAAGAAGAACATGACCTCGACCGAACTGGTCGCGTACGTGTTCGAGTCGGTCGACTTCGCGCCCATACCGGGTTTTTCTGGCGTGCCGATGAACCTGCTGATCGCGCTCGATCCGCTCGGTACCTTCGTCGATGTCAAGGTGTTGTCGCATCACGAACCGGTGTTTCTCGATGGCCTCGGTGAGGCC
>CAILRJ010000251.1 GCA_903836575.1 uncultured Burkholderiales bacterium | reverse complement strand
CGTACGTCGCGCTGCAGATCGACAAGGAACTCAACCATCCCGACGAAGAAGTCCGCAAGGATGCCGCCGACGAAGTCGCGCTGCTGACCCCGATCATCAAATCCTTCCTGACCGACAACGGCTGGATCGCCACCTCGGAAGCGATGCAGGTCTACGGCGGTCACGGTTTCATCGCCGAATGGGGCATGGAGCAATACGTGCGCGATTCGCGCATCAACATGATTTACGAAGGCACCAACACGATCCAGTCGCTCGATTTGCTGGGTCGCAAAGTACTGATGGATAACGGCGCCAAGCTGCGCAAGTTCGGCGCGAAAGTGCAAGCCTTCGTCGAAGAAAACGGCACCGACGAAGCGATGTCCGAATTCATCACGCCACTGGCTGACCTCGGCGACAAGGTCACCAAGCTGACGATGGAAATCGGCATGAAGGCATTCCAGAATCCCGATGAAGTCGGCGCTGCCGCCGTGCCGTATCTGCGTGTGGTCGGACACATGGTGTATGCGTACTTCTTTGCCCGCATGGCCAAGATCGCGCTCGAAAAGCAGGACGGCGGCGACAAGTTCTATCAATCGAAACTGGGTACGGCACGCTTCTATTTTGCCCGCCTGCTGCCCGAGACTGCGATGCTGATCCGCCAGGCACGTTCCGGTAGCGCCAACCTGATGGCGCTCGACGCCGACTTGATCTAAGCAGGCTTTTCGCCACTCCTCAGCCGCGCCCTTAGTCGGGTGCGGCGGCCCCTTCAAGGAATTCCACATGTCCAATTTCATCGTCAAAAAAGTCGCCGTCCTCGGCGCCGGCGTCATGGGTGCGCAGATCGCTGCGCATTGCATCAACGCGCGTGTCCCGGTCGTGCTGTTCGACTTGCCTGCCAAAGAGGGTGCCAAGAACGGCATCGTCCTGCGCGCCATCGAGAACCTGAAAAAACTCAGCCCCGCGCCGTTCGGCAACAAGGATGACGCTGCACTGATCGAAGTGGCCAACTACGAAGATAACCTCGACCTGCTGGCCGGTTGCGACCTGATCATCGAAGCCATTGCCGAGCGCATGGACTGGAAGCACGACCTCTACAAAAAGGTCGCACCGCACATCGCACCGAACGCGATCTTTGCCTCGAACACCTCGGGCCTGTCGATCACGGCCTTGTCGGAAGGTTTCGATGCCGAACTCAAGGCGCGTTTTTGCGGCGTGCATTTTTTCAATCCGCCGCGCTACATGCATCTGGTCGAACTGATTCCGACCGTATCAACCAATCCGCTGATCCTCGACCAGCTCGAAGGCTTCCTCGCCTCGACACTGGGCAAGGGCGTCGTGCGCGCCATCGACACGCCGAACTTCATCGCCAATCGTGTCGGCATCTTCGGCATGCTGGCCACCATCCACGAAGCCGACAAGTTCGGCTTGTCGGTCGATGTCGTCGATGACCTGACCGGTGCCAAGCTCGGTCGCGCCAAGTCGGGTACCTTCCGTACCGCTGATGTGGTCGGTCTGGATACGATGGGCCATGTCATCAAGACCATGCAGGATCATCTGAAAGACGACCCGTTTTACAGCACTTACGCGACGCCGCCGTTGCTGGCGAAATTGATCGAGCAGGGCGCGCTGGGCCAGAAAGCCGGTGCCGGTTTCTACAAAAAAGTCGGCAAGGACATCCTGCGCATTGATGCTGCCAGCGCGACCTATGTCGCCGGTGGCGGCAAGGTCGACGACATCGTCGCGCGCATCCTGAAAGAGAAAGATCCGGCCAAGCGGATGAAGGCGCTGCACGATTCGACCAACCCGCAAGCGCAATTTTTGTGGGCGATTTACCGCGACGTATTCCATTACATCGCAATCCATCTGGAGTCGATTGCCGACAATGCGCGCGATGTCGATTTCGCGTTGCGCTTCGGTTTCGGCTGGAATCTCGGACCGTTCGAAACCTGGCAAGCCGCCGGCTGGCAGCAGGTCGCGACCTGGGTCAAGGAAGACATCGATGGCGGCAAGGCACTGAGCGCTGCGCCGTTGCCGGCCTGGGTATTCGATGGCCGCACTGGCGTGCATGCCGAAGACGGTTCGTACTCGGTGTCGCGCAAGGTCAATATCGGCCGCTCCGAACTGTCGGTGTATCAACGTCAGGCTTTCCGCGCACCGGTG
>CAILRJ010000250.1 GCA_903836575.1 uncultured Burkholderiales bacterium | reverse complement strand
TGATGGCGCACCTGCATAGTCTGGGCTGGGCGGGTGCGATCCCGCATTTTCGCGGCTGCTCGGGCGAAATGAACCTGGCACCGCGCTTCTATCATTCCGGTGATGCGACCGAAATCGACTGGCTGTTACGCCGCCTCAAGACCACCCCGGCGGCGACCGGCGCCAGCGATTTCTTTGCGGTCGGCGTTTCACTAGGTGGCAATGCACTGTTGCGCTGGCTGGGCGAATCGCAGCGCAGCGCCGGCATTGTCGATGCTGCCTGTTCGGTCTCCGCACCGCTCGATCTGGCTGCCGGCGGCGCGGCCCTGTCGGCCGGCTTCAACCTGGTCTACACCCGCATGTTCCTGCACACCCTCAAGCCCAAGTGCCTGCAAAAGCTGGCACAGTTTCCCGGCCTGTTCGACCGCGACAAGTTGCTGGCTGCGCGCGATCTGTACGCGTTCGATAATATTGTCACTGCGCCGCTGCACGGCTATCGCGATACCAATGATTACTGGGACCGCGCCAGTGCACGCCACATACTGGGCGACATCACGGTGCCGACGCTGGTACTGAATGCGCGCAATGATCCGTTCCTGCCGGCGCGCCATTTGCCCGCCAGCGCCGCTGCCGCTGTCACGCTCGAGTATCCGGCGACCGGTGGCCATGTCGGTTTTGCGGATGGCGCGCTGCCGGGCCGGCTCGACTGGCTGCCACGCCGCATCGTTGATTTTCTTCAGCACAGGAGTGCCACACATGGATGATATCGTTCGCAAGGCTATGGCCAAATGGCCGGATGTACCGCATTGCTATGGCTGGCTGGCGCTGGACGCGCGCGGCTACTGGCGCCTGCGCGACGAGGCCGCGCAGCAACATAACCTGCCCGGTGACAAAGTCGCCCACGTCGCTCTGCTGGCATTCATCAACCGCAATTATCTGCACGATGCGGCGGGCCGCTGGTATTTCCAGAACGGACCGCAACGGGTATATGTGAATCTTGAAGCCACGCCTTACATCGCCCGCACCGATCCGCAACAGGGCTTTGTGCTGCAGACCGGCACCGTGCTGGACCACATCCAGGCTGCCTGGCTCACCGATCAGGGCCAACTGGTACTGCAGAGCGGCGAACAGGTGGCGCAAGTCGACGACCGTGACCTCGCGCTTTGCCTGGCGCAATTGCAGAGCAATGGTGCCGCTGTCGACGACGAGACGCTACTGGAATGGCTGGCGCATCCGGTACCGCCGTCAGTCCTGATCCTGCCTTATCGGGAACAGCGCATCGTACTGGGCAGGCTGAGCGCCGGGAGCTTACCGGTATATTTTAGTTTCGAGCAGTATCCGCAGGCCCACGTCTGAGTTATTCTCAGCGGGCACCCGGACACGTCACTTCATTTACACAGCAACCATGGACTACACATGACGACTGCCACCCGGACCCAATGCATCCAGAACGTACGTGACCTGCCTTCTCCGCCGTTGATCGTGATGGAGTTACTCAACATTGTCGACCAGGACAATCTGGATATCGCCGTCCTGGCAGGCAAGGTATCGCAAGACATGGCCCTGACCGCGAAGACCTTGCGGCTGGCCAATTCCGCGTATTTTGCGACCTCGGTCAAGGTCACCACAATCCATCAGGCCATCACGCTGCTGGGTTTCCAGAATGTCCGCACACTCATTACCAAAGCGGCCTTGACCGGTTGTTTTCCGGAGCGTACCTGCAAGGGCTTCGACCACAATGTGTTCTGGCGGCACTCGAGCGCGGCGGCGGAAGCGGCCGGCATTCTGGCGCGCCATGTCGGCATGCATCCGGACATCGCGATGACGGCTGCGCTGTTGCATGACATCGGCCGGCTGGTGCTGGTCGGCTGCTTTCCCGACGAGTACGCCCGCGTACTGGCCCGTTACCACGACCCGGACCAATGCTGCGCGCTGATCGATGCCGAACGCGACATCCTCGACATCGACCATGCCGAAGCCGGTGAACTGCTGGCCATCAGCTGGAATTTTTCGGACACGATGCGCCTCGCCATTGCCGGTCACCATGAGCCGGACCGGCAGGGTGTCGGTTTCCTAGCCGCGCTGGTCCATATTGCCAACGCCATCGTGCACCAATTGGCCTCTTCCGACGAAGGCCACGAACTGGCGCCGTCGGTCTCGCAGACAGCATGGCAAGCGCTCAATCTGGACGATGAAGCGTATGCCCGTATCAGCCAGGAGACACAGGTTGCCATCGGCCGGCTGCGCTGAGCGCGGCCGGCGATCCGGCGAGGGGTTGGTGGTAGACTGGCAAACACTTTTTGCGGAGCCGCCATGCGTTTTTATCGCCCCCTGATCTTGCTGGTACTGACGCTGACGACCCTGTCTGCGCTGGCCTTCGAGCGCCCGTTCCCGAACAACGCCCGCCGCGCCAGCCTGGTCATCACCGACTATCCGCAAGTGCAGGTTGACGGTAAAGCGACCCGGCTCACGAACGGGGCGCGCATCTGGAGCACCGATAACCTGACCGTGATCCCGAATGCACTGGGCCGCAGCGCGCACATCGTCAACTACACCACCGATATCGACGGCGCGATCGACCGGGTCTGGCTGCTCAGCGCTGCTGAGGCCGCCGCACCGCCTCCCGCCAAAATAACCTCACCACATCAGAATCAATAATGCAGAAAAAAGTATTCATCAAGACCTTCGGCTGCCAGATGAACGAGTACGACTCGGACAAAATGGCCGATGTACTCAATGCCACCCACGGGATGGTCAAGACCGACACGCCGGAAGATGCCGACGTGATCTTGCT
>CAILRJ010000249.1 GCA_903836575.1 uncultured Burkholderiales bacterium | reverse complement strand
GCCGGCTTCGGGGTCGCTCCGGGCCAGTGCATTGCCGTTGAAGACAGCATCACCGGCGCCAGCGCCGCCGTCGCTGCCGGCATGGTGGTGCTGGGCTATATCGGCGGCGGACACGTTCCTGCCGGACAGGCCGCGCGCATGCAAGCGCTGGGAGTCCATGCGACTTTCGATGACATGATCGACTTGCCCGGCCTGGTACAAGCATTAGTGCGCCCCGTCTAGCCAACAGCATCAGCCCGACACGCCCTGCCGGTATGCTGCCGGCAGGAATCGTGACCAGCACGACTTCCCTCCCGCATTATTCTTTGCGCTACCACAGACCTCTTGAACGCCTTATGGTGCAACCTTTGTGCACCACAATTAAATAACCTCATCGTGCATGGTCTACGCCAACCTCCGGCCAACCCGAAACAGAAAGAGACGGGAATGCATACCGTCGCTCAAACGCTGCAAAACCTGATCGACCTGGGACGTTCGCTCAAGCCGGTGTCGACCGCCGTGTGCCACCCTTGCAGCGAAGTATCGCTGCAAGGTGCCGTCGACGCGGCGCATGCGCAATTGATCGATCCGGTTCTGGTCGGTCCACGACAAAAAATTTTCGCTCTTGCCGGGCAGGCCGGTATCGATATTTCACGCTACCGCCTGATCGACACCGCCCACAGTCATGCATCGGCACAGCGTGCAGTTGCACTGTGTCGCTCCGGCGAATGCCAAATGCTGATGAAAGGCAGCCTGCACACCGACGAAATGATGCACGAAGTTATCAACACCGAAACCGGCCTGCGCACCGCAAGACGAGTCAGTCACGTCTACCTGATGGAAGTCTCGACCTATCCGAAGATGCTGCTCATTACCGATGCGGCCATCAATATTTACCCGACGCTCGATGACAAATTCCATATCGTCCAGAACGCCATTGATCTGGCCCGCGCGCTGGACATGGCCGTGCCACGCGTGGCCATCCTGTCTGCTGTCGAGACCGTCGATGCCAGAATACGCTCGACGATTGATGCGGCGGCACTATGCAAAATGGCGCAGCGTGGCCAGATCAGCGGCGCCATCCTCGACGGACCGCTGGCGTTCGATACCGCGATCAACCACGAAGCAGCGCGTATCAAGGGTCTGGTTTCGGATGTCGCGGGCGAGGCCGATATCCTGGTGGTACCCGATCTGGAGTCCGGCAACATGCTGGCAAAACAGCTGGAATATCTGGCCGATGCGCGCGCGGCCGGCATCGTGCTCGGCGCGCGGGTACCCATCATCCTGACCAGCCGTGCCGACAGCACCGAAACCCGAATGGCCTCCTGCGCAGTCGCCGTAAAGCTGGTGTACGCAAGCCGGCACACCACGACAGCAGTGCTCCATGCCTGATTCCATCAACCCCGCAGCATTACCGGAAAAATGCCTGGTCGTCATCAATGCCGGCTCGTCCAGCATCAAGTTTTCGCTGTTTGCCGGTGCTACGTGCGCGGCCTTGACTGGCTTTGTACATGGCGGGATCGAACTGATCGGATCAACGCCGCACTTTTTTGCCGACAGCATCAACGGCCAGCGACTTGCCGGGCACCGATGGCAATGCGCCACCTCGCACGACGACCTGCTCGGCTATCTGATCGCCTGGATCAAAGACACCGTCGGACCGGATCGACTGATGGCCGCTGGTCATCGCGTCGCCCATGGCGGCTTTTCCTGCACCGGACCGCAACGCATCACGGCGGACGTGCTGGCGCAATTGCAGGCAGCGATTCCGCTGGCGCCGCTGCATCAACCCCATAATCTGACGCCCATCGCGGCGCTGGCGGCGTGGCATCCGGACTTGCCGCAGGTAGCCTGCTTCGATACCGGTTTTCATGCCGGCAATCCGCGCATTTCCCGCCTGTATGGATTACCGGCCGCGTTGACCGATGAAGGCATAAGACGATTCGGTTTCCACGGCTTGTCGTACGAATATATTGCCGGGGAATTGCCACGCGTCGATCCGCGCGCCGCCGCCGGACGCACGATCGTGGCCCATCTGGGTAATGGCGCCAGCCTATGTGCGCTGGTCAATGGAACAAGCGTCGCCACCACGATGGGCTTTAGCGCACTCGATGGCCTGCTGATGGGCACCCGCTGCGGCGCACTCGATCCCGGCGTCGTGCTGTATCTGCTGCAAGAAAAAAAAATGTGCGCCGGAGCGATTGAAGCGCTGCTTTATCAGCAATCCGGTTTGCTCGGCGTATCGGGGATCAGCAACGATATGCGTTGCCTGCTAAGCAGCAACGACCCCGCTGCACGCGAGGCGATCGACCTGTTTGTTTATCGTGCGATACGCGAAATCGGCTCGCTGGCGGCCGCCGCCGGCGGCCTCGATGCACTGGTCTTTACCGCCGGAATCGGCCAGCACGCTCCGGAAATCCGTGCCCGGATCTGTGCGCAATCGGCCTGGCTCGGTATCCGGCTGGACCCGGTATCGAATCGCGCAGGAGGACCGTGCATCAGCATGCCGGATAGTCCCGTGACGGTGTGGGTCATACCGACCAACGAAGAATTGATGGTCGCACGCCATACCTTTTCCCTGACCGGAGCTCGCGACCAGCAATAGGCCGTCACCTGTTGCATTTGATCGAACGCATTCCGAAGTCATGCTTGCACCACTCATTCCCGCGCCGGGCCACAAACATCCAATTGCTGTTACGGACGCGTACTATCTACAAAACTATGACGAATTTTTAAAGAGAATCAACCACTGAAAAGGTCAGAATGAAAATTAAAACCAATGATTTTCGGGTAAAGGAAGGCGATACGGTCCAGCTCGAAAAATGGCCGACGCGGGTCAAACCCGTCTACAAATCGAAGGACAAGTATCAGCAATTGCTGGCCGAGCAGGTCGAACAGTTAAGCCAATTGCAGCAACTACTTTACGCATCGAGCCGCTATGCAGTGCTACTGGTTTTTCAGGCGATGGATGCCGCCGGCAAAGACGGTGCGATCAAGCACGTGATGTCGGGCATCAATCCGCAGGGCTGTCAGGTGTTCAGCTTCAAGCATCCCAGTGCGGCCGAACTGGAACATGATTTTCTGTGGCGCACCACCCAGTGTTTGCCGGAGCGCGGCCGCATCGGCATCTTCAACCGCTCCTATTACGAAGAGGTGCTCATTGTGCGCGTGCATCCGGAAATACTGCGCAGTCAGGGACTGCCGGATGGACGACTGGACCAGAAAACCATCTGGAAAGAGCGCTACCGGTCCATCGTCGACTCGGAGGATCACCTGCATCGCAGCGGCACCCGCATCATCAAATTTTTTCTGCACCTGTCCAGGGACGAGCAGCGCGAACGCTTCCTCGACCGGATCGACGATCCGGCAAAAAACTGGAAATTCAGTCCCGCCGACATCATCGAAAGAAAATTCTGGCCGCAATACATGAAAGCCTATGAAGCCTGCCTGAGTGCGACCAGTACGAAAGACGCGCCCTGGTATGTGGTGCCGGCCGACGACAAGGAAAACGCGCGGCTGGTAATTTCCGAGATCATTCTCGATACGCTCAAGGGACTCAAGATGCAGTATCCCGAAACCGATGCCAAGCGCCAGCAGGAATTACTGTCGATTCGCAACCAGCTGACGAGCGAATGACGCACGAATGACGAGCGAATGAAAAACACCCCCGCCGCTTCCCTGTTGAGCGCGTGAAACGACCGATGACTTATTTCCGCTTGCGTGTGCTGCGTATTTGTCTTGCCTTGTTTTTCATCGTTGCCGGTGTGCTGCATTTTATTTTTCCGGAACAGTACGCCGGCACGATGCCGGCGTGGATACCGTGGCATGACGCACTCGTCGCGCTCAGTGGCCTGTGCGAAATGGCAGGCGGTCTTGGCGTGTTGCGGGTGCGTACCCGAATGGCCGCAGGGATTGGCCTGATCCTGCTGTCGCTGGCCGTCCTGCCAGCCAACATTCAGATGCTGATTGACGCACAGCAGACAGATGCCTCCTGGTGGCTGCTCACCCTGCTCTGGCTGCGCCTGCCGTTGCAGGGACTGCTGATCTTCTGGATAGCCCGCCTTACGCGGCGTACCTAAAACCCGATCAATGACGCTGTCACCATGGCGAGCCGACCTCGTCATACGAGGTTGTCATCCGTGCCGGGCGCAACGTTCATCGGCAGGTATAGCCGCCGTCCACCGGCAGGCTCACACCGCTAATCATTGATGCGGCGTCACTCAACAGGAACAGGATCGGCAGCGCGACTTCTTCCGGTAGAGCGAAGCGACGCAGCGGTATCGCTTGCAGCATCGGTACGCTTTTGGCCGGATCGCTCCAGGCCTGCTGTGCCATCGGCGTCAGTGTCACAGTTGGATTGACGCTGTTGACACGGATGCCGTGCGGTCCCAGCTCCACGCACATCACGCGCGTAATCGCGTCGAGCGCGGCCTTCGAAGCGCAGTAATACAGATGATCTTCGAGTGCCACCAGCGATGCCTGACTGGAGACATTGACGATGCTGCCGGCACGCCCTTCCGCAATCATCCGGCGGGCGACACAGCGCGACACGATTGCCGCCGCGCGCGCATTGACTGCCATCACGCGATCAAAGTCGGCAGCCTCGATGGCAAGACTCGATTCGCACAAGGCGATGCCCGCACAATTGACCAGCCCATCAAGCCCGTGCACCTCAGCCAGTGCAGCATCGACGGCGACGCTATCGGCGATATCAAGTTGTACGATCCGGCAACCGGTTTCGGCCTGCAGGTCCAGCAACGGTTGCTGACGCTGACCAACCGCGACCACCTGTGCGCCTGCCGCATGCAGCAATTGCGCAGTGACCCGGCCGATGCCGCTGGTGGCACCGGTGACCAGGTATTTCCTGTTGCGAAAATCAAAGGGAATCGTCATGTTCTTCGACATCTGCGCGCGCGTCACCGTCCGTCGTGCCGGTTGATTAATTGTTCGAGCCTGACCGTATCGACACAAAATGAACGAATGCCTTCGGCTAGCTTTTCTGTCGCCATCGCATCATCGTTTTGCATCAGACGAAAACTCTTTTCATCCAGCGTGAGTTGATCGAGCGTCGCTGCGTGGGCCATGTGCGGCGTCAGTACCGGCTGCAGCGGCGCATCGCTGGCGGCTAGCTGTTTCAGCAAATCCGGATTAATGGTCAACAAGTCGCAACCCGCGAGCGCAACGATTTGCGTTGTATTACGAAAACTCGCGCCCATCACTTCGGTCGCGTAACCGAACTTGCGGTAGTAGGTGTAAATCCGCCGGACCGACTGCACACCCGGATCGTCAGCACCGACGACCTCGATGCCGGTCGATTTCTTGTACCAGTCGGCAATGCGACCAACAAACGGCGAGATCAGCGTCGCACCGGCATCAGCACAGGCGATTGCCTGCGGCATCCCGAACAGCAAGGTCATGTTGCAGTGGATGCCTTCGCGCTCCAGGACTTGCGCCGCACGGATACCTTCCCAGGTCGCGGCGATCTTGATCAGGATGCGCTCGCGCGCAATCCCGGCAGCGTCGAACAGCGCGATCAGCGTACGACCCTTGGCAATCGTGCCGGCGCTATCGAACGACAATCCGGCATCGGTTTCGGTCGAGACACGTCCCGGAATCAGACGCAGGATTTCACTGCCGAATGCCACCAGCAAATGGTCGATGATCACCTCTGCCGGTTGGCCCGGATGGTCGCGCAGTACCTGATCGAGCAGAGGCCGGTAAGCCGGGTCGCTGACAGCCTTGAGGATCAGTGACGGATTGGTGGTTGCGTCTTGCGGCGCATACGCCAGCATGTCCTGGAAATTGCCGGTATCGGCGACGACGGTGGTGTATTGCTTGAGCTGATCGAGCTGATTCATGAGCGAAAGCTCCCTGTGGCAGGGCACGGTAGGTGGCGAAACGGACCTCCCTGACGGAACGCCCGACGTAACCTGCCAGCCGGGGAATTCCCGATCGGCGCGGCTGATTCCAGTTTAAGGAATGGACCCGGCAGCTGCCACGCCTGCGCGGCGCGATAGTCGATACTTTTTTTGCACACCCATTACCAGCACGCGAAATTCAATCGTCTTCGTCGCCATCCAGCTCGGGAAACAGCACACTGGTGTAACCGAAGCGGCTGAAGTCAGTCACGCGCATCGGATACAAAATACCGATGAGGTGATCGCATTCGTGCTGGACGACGCGGGCATGAAAACCCTCGACATCGCGGCTGATGACTGCCCCGAACTGATCGACGCCTTCGTAATGCAGCGCGTTCCAGCGCGGCACCACGCCACGCAAGCCGGGCACCGACAGGCAACCTTCCCAGTTCTCAACAATTTCTTCCGACATCGGGGTGAGCACCGGATTGATCAGGATGGTTTCCGGTACTTCGGGCGCCTCCGGATAGCGCACGTTGTTGCGCGAACCGTAAATCACCAGTTGCAAATTGACGCCGATCTGCGGCGCAGCGAGGCCGGCACCATTGACGGCATGCATGGTCTCGAACATGTCGGCAATCAGCAGGCGCATGGCCGGCGTGTCGAACTCGGTCACCGGTTCGGCCACGCGCAACAGGCGCGGGTCACCCATTTTTAAAATCTCACGTACTGTCATCGTAAACTCGCCAGGTAATCAGTAAAAGCCTTGCCGGTTTCCGGATGCTTCAGGCCCATCGCCATCGAGGCTTTCAGGTAACCCAGCTTGGAACCGCAGTCGTAACGCTGACCTTCGTAACGATAGGCCAGCACGCGTTCGGAATCGATCATCGCCGAAATACCATCGGTCAGTTGCAGCTCACCACCGGCACCCTGCTCGAGATTTTCGAGGTAATCGAAAATCCCGTTAGTCAGCACATAACGACCCACCACCGCCAGCGTCGAGGGTGCCACGTCGGCAGCCGGTTTCTCGACGATCGCATTGACCTGTTCAAGCATTTTTGCGAACGGCGAAACGCTGACAATGCCGTACTGCTTCGTATCGGCACGCGGTACATCCTGCACCGCCAGCAGACTCGAACCCTGACGTGAAAAAATGTCCGTCATCTGTGCCAGCACCGGCGCCGTACCATCCGGCACATCCATGAAATCATCGGCCAGCAGGACCGCGAACGGTTCGTTGCCGACCACCGGCCGCGCGCACAGTACCGCATGGCCAAGGCCGAGGGCGGCGGACTGGCGGATGTAGATGCACGAGATATGCTTGGGAATC
>CAILRJ010000248.1 GCA_903836575.1 uncultured Burkholderiales bacterium | reverse complement strand
TCGCCGACCATCGAATCGTAGCCTTGCGGCAGGCGCAGGATAAATTCGTGGGCGTGCGCGGCGCGTGCGGCGGCGATGATGTCGGCGCGGCTGGCATCCGGTTTGCCATACGCGATGTTGTCGCTGATGGTGCCGAAAAACAGGAAAGGCTCTTGCAGCACCAGCCCGATATTGCGGCGGAAATCGGCAATCGCATACGAACGGATATCGATGCCATCGACCAGAATGGCACCTTCGGTGACATCATAAAAACGGCAGATCAGGTTGACCAGCGTGCTCTTGCCCGAACCGCTGTGACCAACCAGTCCGATCATTTCGCCCGGCTTGATGGTCAGGTTGATGTTGCGGTTGACCGAGCGGTTGCCATAGCGGAAACCGACATCGCGTAATTCGATGCTGCCGTCGACGCGGCCGACCTTGACCGGATTGGCCGGCTCCGGAACGCTTGAGACATGGTCCAGGATATCGAAGATACGCTTGGCGGCCGAGGCCGATTTTTGCGTGACCGAGACGATGCGGCTCATCGAATCCAGGCGGCCATAAAAGCGGCTGATGTAGGCGATGAAGGCAGTCAGTACACCGACCGTGATTTCGCCGCGCGAGACTTGCCAGATGCCGAAGCCCCACACCACCAGCAAACCCATTTCAGTGAGTAGCGAGACGGTCGGTGAAAACAGTGACCAGATTTTGTTGAGCCTGTCGTTGACGGCAAGGTTGTGCTTGTTGGCTTCCTTGAAGCGGTTCGCTTCGCGCTGCTCTTGCGCAAAGGCCTTGACCACGCGGATGCCGGGAATGGTATCGGCCAGTACGTTGGTCACTTCGGACCAGACCCGGTCGATTTTTTCGAAACCGGTGCGCAGGCGGTCGCGCACGATGTGGATCATCCATGCAATGAAGGGCAGCGGCAGCAGGGTGACTAGCGCCAGCCACGGGTTGATCGAAAACAGGATCGCCGCCGTCATGATGATCATCAGCACATCGGTGGCAAAGTCGAGCAGGTGCAGTGACAGGAACACGCAGATGCGATCGCTTTCGCTGCCGATACGCGACATCAGGTCGCCGGTACGTTTGCCACCGAAATATTCGAGCGACAAGCGCAACAAATGGTCATAGGTCGAGGTGCGCAGGTCGGCACCGATACGCTCCGACACCAATGCCAGCACGTAGGTTTTGGCCCAGCTGAGTGCCCACGCGACGAGGGCCGACCCGAACAAACCCAACAGATAGACGGTCACCAGTTTCTGGTCGATCTGCTGGCCGTTCTGGTACGGGATCAGCACGTTGTCCATCAACGGAATGGTCAGGTAAGGCGGGATCATGTGGGCCGCGGTACCGAGCAGCGTCAAAATAAAGCCGAGCAGTAGCTGACCGCGGTAGGGCTTGGCAAAACGCCAGAGCCGGAACAAGGTCCAGGTCGATGGCGGCGTATGAATGACTTTCGTGCAGATCGGGCAGATGTCCTGGTCCGGTTCGAGTGGTGCCTTGCAGCTCGGACAGATGCTCAGGTCATCGACATCGACAGCGACACCACTGACATGGCTGTCACGTTGCGCTGCAAACTGATCGATCAGTCGCATTGCCAGTAAATTCTGACCGAGTGTAAAGCGCCAGCTAGCCAACCGGCCGGTGTCGTCGGCAATGTCGAGGTGGCCAACGCCGGCGTGATCGTGGTGGATCAGGTGCAGGCCGGCATGAAAGCGCCAGTCGCGCCAGCCGGGTTCGCCGGGAGCGCGCGCCAGCACGCGCTGGCCGGTCACCACCACCAGCCCCTTGGCAAAACGTAATCGGGCATCGAGATCGACTTCGACGGCCGTCACGATCACTTCACCCGGTAGCAACTGGGCCAGCGTCTCCGTGCGCCATGCGGCCGGAATATCCTGGTGGGGTGCGTCGATCATGGAAGCGGCTGTGTTCATCGTGCGAAAACTCCGAACGGAAAGGCAGCAAGTCAATGCCGGCATTCCCGAAAAAAGGATGGGATAGTCAGGGAAAAACTGACTGAATTTTTTCTTAAAAGCAATAAAAAGGGAGGCTTTCCCGCCTGTTGCGGGTCACGGCGTCCCTTATTTGCGGTATTCTGTCGCGGGCGATAATCTGATGGAAACTTGACCAAGCAGAGGGACTGCAGTGCGGCAGGCAGTATACCGCAATGAATTCCTGATTTGCCCATGCCGGTGGCAGCATTTGACTGCACCGTCTAACCAAGCGAAAAATATGCGTTGTGTCCGACGCATCCGGTGTGATTTTCGCTGATTGCAGCACACTGGCAACCTGACCAAGACAGATGACCCAAAAGAAAGATATTGAATTGCTTCGCGTGACGCATTTGCGCGGACCTAGCATCTGGACCTACCGACCCTGTATTGAAGTCTGGGTCGATATCGGTGCGCTGGAAGATTTTCCTTCCAACCTGATTCCCGGATTGTATGAACGACTCAGTACCTTGTTGCCGGGGCTGATCGAACATCGCTGCGGCGTCGGTGTACGTGGTGGTTTTCTACAGCGCCTGCGCGACGGCACCTACGCAGCGCACATTCTGGAACATGTGGTTCTGGAGTTGCAAACGCTGGCGGGCATGCAAACCGGCTTTGGCAAGGCGCGCGAAACATCTCAGCGCGGCATTTACAAAGTCGCTTTCCGCACCCGCGAAGAACATGTCGGGCGTGCCGCGCTGGCGGCCGGACGCGACCTGGTGATGGCTCTGATTGAAGACCGTCCGTATGACTTGCCGGCCACGCTGGAAATTCTGTGCGAGATGGTGGACACCCGCTGCCTCGGACCGAGTACTGCCCACATCGTTGATGCTGCTACGGCGCGCCAGATTCCCTCGTCACGCCTGACCGACGGCAACCTGGTTCAGCTGGGTTATGGCATTCACCAGCGACGGATCTGGACGGCAGAAACTGATCAGACCAGTGCCGTGGCAGAAAGCATTTCCCGCGACAAGGATCTGACCAAGGTATTGCTGAGTGCGTGTGGCGTACCTGTACCGGAAGGCCGCATGGTCAACAGCGCCGCCGAGGCATGGGAAGCCGCCGAAGAAATCGGCTTGCCGGTCGCGGTAAAGCCGTATGACGGTAATCACGGACGCGGCGTTTCGCTTGATCTCGATAACCAGGCCGTTGTCGAAGCCGCATATCAACTGGCGTATCAAGCCAATGGCGGTACCGTCATCGTTGAACAATTTATTTCCGGGAACGAGCATCGATTGCTGGTAGTTGGCGGCAAGGTTGTTGCCGCAGCGGCCGGCGAAGCAGCGTGGGTAACGGGCAATGGCCGTGGCACGATCATCGAACTGGTCAATGAGCAAATTAATGCGGATCCCCGTCGTGGCGAAACCGAGGAGTTCCCACTCAATACGGTCAAACCGGACACCAGCGCAGAAATACTGCTCGAACTTGAACGCCAGGGATTGACGCCGTACGATGTGCTTCCGCAAGATCAGCGCGCCTTGATCCAGCGCAACGGCAATGTTGCCTTCGATGTCACCGACAAGGTGCATCCGGAAGTCGCCGAGATGGCGATACTGGCTGCGCGTGTCGTTGGACTGGATGTGGCCGGCATCGATCTGGTGGCGCAAGACATTTCGCGACCGCTGTCGTCGCAGCGTGGTGCGATCATTGAAGTCAACGCAGGACCGGGCTTGCTGTCGCATCTGAAGCCAGCCAGTGGCATGCCGCGCGATGTCGGCGCGGCGATCGTTAATCATCTGTTTGAACCGCAAGACAGTGGCCGGATACCCCTGGTCGGCATCGCCGGCACCAAGGGTACTACCCTGATTGCGCGTCTTGTTGCGTGGATTCTTCAGATTAGCGGCAAGACTGTCGGTCTGGCTTGTGCCGAGGGCTTGTATCTGGACAGTCGCAAAATCGTCAAGGCCGGTGCGGTCAACTGGGACGCCGGACAGCGTCTGTTGATCAACCGTACGGTGGAAGCCGCCGTCTTCGAGAACTCGGCCCGTGCGATTTTGTCCGAAGGGTTTGCCTACGACCGATGTGCCGTCGGTGTCGTCACCGACCTTGATGGTCATGCAGACCTCGGCGAGTTTTATGTCACCGAGCCCGCTCAGATGAGCGCGATATTGCGCACCCAGGTCGATGTGATCCTTCCTGACGGAGCCGCCGTCCTGAATGCAGCCGACCCGCGTGTGGTTGACATGGCATCGTTGTGCGACGGCGAAGTGGTGTATTACGGTTTGGACCCGGAATTGCCGATAATTATTTCTCACAAGAAATCCGGGGGGCGCGTCATCTTTTTGCGTGATGGAAACGTTGTACTTTCCGTTGGTTCCGAAGAAATGGCTTTGTTGTCTTTGTCATCACTCAAGGCGCGCAAGGCGGCACAACCGGAAGTGATTCTTGCCGCAGTCGCGGCAGCATGGGCGCTTGGTATCAGCCCGGAACTTATCGGTGGCGGCTTGAGGACCTTTGAATCGAATCCCCACCAGACCAACTATTGAGACTGACGCACTGACGTCAGCCTTACTCTAGGACAGGAAATCTGCTTTATGGAAGTTTCAAGAATCCGGGCTTTACGCGGTCCGAATCTCTGGAGTCATCACACCGCAATCCAGGCACTCGTGGTGTGTAACGGGCAGGAATGCTCGATTGATGCCTTGCCTGATTTTGAAGTGCGCCTGCGCGCGTTATTTCCGGCGATGGATCAGTTGCAGCCCAGCGGTCATCAGGACGAAGTCGTGCTGGCCCGTGTGCTTGAACTGGCAGCGTTGGGCTTGCAGGCTCAGGCCGGTTGTCCTGTGACTTTCAGCCGTACCACGCAGACGCTGGAGCCAGGCACATATCAGGTCGTTGTCGAATACAGCGAAGAAGCGGTCGGCAGGTTGGCAATGACGCTGGCACAGGAATTGTGTGAAGCCGCTCTCAAGGACACTGATTTTGACCTTGCCGATGCACTTTATCAATTGCGCGAACTCGATGAAAGTGTTCGCCTCGGGCCGAGTACCGGTGCGATTGTTGAAGCTGCCGTTGCGCGCAACATTCCGTTTCGTCGCCTTACCGATGGCAGTCTGGTGCTATTTGGCTGGGGCAGTCGCCAGCGTCGCATTCAGGCTGCCGAAATGGACAGTACCAGTGCGATTGCCGAATCGATTGCCCAGGACAAGGATCTCACCAAGAAATTACTCAGTGCGGCTGGCGTGCCGGTACCAAACGGACGCGCGGTCCGCGATGTCGACGATGCGTGGCAAGCCGCGCTTGAAATTGGTTTGCCGGTTGTCGTCAAGCCGCTCGACGGTAATCAGGGCAAGGGCGTCACGGTCAATGTGACAAGCCGCGAACAGCTGGCTGCTGCCTACGCCACCGCGACGGAATTTCGTGATGCGATTCTGGTCGAGCGCTATTTGCCGGGTAACGATTTCCGCATGCTGGTGGTGGGTGACAAGCTCATCGCTGCGGCGCGCCGGGATCCGCCGCAGGTCGTCGGTGACGGGCTGATGTCAGTACGCCAGCTGGTTGATCAGGTCAATCTGGATCCGCGCCGTGGTTCCGGTCATGCGACTTCGCTCACCAAAATTCGCTTCGATGATATTGCGTTGGCCAGCCTGGCCAAACAAGGGTACGACGCCGAGACCGTGCCGCCAAAAGGTCAGCGCGTGGTCTTGCGCAACAATGCCAACTTGTCGACCGGTGGTTCAGCCACCGACGTCACCGACGATGTCCATCCCGAATTTGCTGCGCGCGCCATTGCCGCTGCGCGTATGGTTGGGCTCGATATTTGCGGCGTGGATATCGTTTGCGATAACGTACTCAAACCGATGGAAGAGCAGGGCGGTGGCGTGGTCGAAGTCAATGCCGCGCCTGGCTTGCGGATGCATTTGTCACCGTCCTTCGGCAAAGGCCGTCCGGTTGGCGACGCCATCATCGCAGAGATGTTCAAGCGCGGAGACGATGGCCGCATTCCGGTCGTCGCTGTCACCGGTACCAACGGAAAAACCACCACGGTACGCCTCATTGCCCATCTGATGACGCAGAGCGGTTTGCGCGTCGGCATGACCAACACCGATGGCGTCTACATTCAAGGCCGGCGTATCGATAGCGGTGACTGTAGTGGTCCGCGTAGTGCCCGCAATGTGCTGTTGCATCCGGATGTTGATGCGGCCGTCTTTGAAACAGCACGCGGTGGCGTGTTGCGAGAAGGACTGGCGTTTGACCGCTGTCAGGTGGCTGTGGTCACCAATATCGGTACCGGCGACCATCTTGGTTTGAACTACATCACGACGGTTGAGGACCTGGCTGTGCTCAAGCGCGTGATTGTCCAGAATGTAGCTGACACCGGGGTCGCCGTGCTCAACGCGACTGATCCGATCGTCGCACGCATGGCTGGCAATTGCTCGGGCTCGGTGACGTTTTTCGGTAGCGATCGCCGTCACCCGGTAATGGCTACGCATCGGGCCCAGGGCCGTCGTGTTGTTTTCATCGAAAACGACATGCTGGTCGCTGCCGAAGGCGAAACCGAATACAAGATCGCGTTATCCCAAATCCCGATTACACATGGTGGCACGATTGGTTTTCAGGTCGAGAACGTGATGGCTTCGGTCGCTGCCGGTTGGGGTGTCGGACTGGACTGGGACGTCATGCGTGCCGGGCTGAAATCGTTTGCCAACGACAGCGACAATGCCCCCGGGCGTTTCAATGTATTTGCCTACCGTGGCGCGACGCTTATCGCTGACTATGGCCATAATCCGGATGCCATCCTGGCGCTGGTGCAGGCAGTTGAATGCATGCCGGCGAAACGCCGTTCGGTCGTCATCAGCGGTGCCGGCGACCGGCGCGACGAAGATATCCGTCAGCAAACCGAAATCCTGGGGGCGGCATTTGATGACGTCTTGCTCTATGAGGATCAGTGTCAGCGCGGGCGTGCCGATGGCGAGGTCGTGGCGTTGTTGCGGGCGGGTCTTGAGGGTGCTTCACGGACCACCGTCATTGATGAAATCCAGGGTGAGTTTGTTGCGATCGACCGGGCTCTCGAACGTCTTGCGCCGGGAGACCTCTGCCTGATTCTGGTGGATCAGGTTGAAGAGTCTCTGGCGCATATTGCGGGACTGATCGCCCGCGGTTAATGTCCGTTACGCGGTGCCGGTCTTGCTGGCACCGAGTCGCCACAGTGACGTCAGTTCAGCGCTGCGGGCCGTATGCAACGGGTCGCTCGCATCGCTGGCGCGCGGATGAATCGGCCGGACATCCTTGCGTCCCAGCACGGTCAAGCCTGCCGCCGAAATCCACCCCAGTAATGCGTCGCGAGTGCGCAGGCCCAAGTGCTCGGCCAAGTCCGACAGGATCAGCCAACCTTCTCCATCGACTTCAAGATGTGCCGCCAGTCCGTCAAGAAAGCCGCGCAGCATGCGGCTGTCCGGATCGTACATCGCATATTCGATCGGGGAACTGGGTCGGGCCGGAAGCCATGGCGGATTGCAGACGATCAGGTCGGCCCGGCCCGGCGGAAACAGGTCGGCGTGGATTACTTCGATGGTCGAATCCAGACCGAGGCGGTTGATGTTTTCCTGCGCACAGGCCAGCGCACGCGGATCCTGATCAGTGCCGATGACATGCTGCATGCCACGTTGTGCCAGCACTGCGGCGAGCACGCCGGTTCCGGTCCCAATGTCGAAGGCCATTTTTTTCGAGGGCAACGGAGTGTCTGCCACCAGCCCGACATATTCGCCGCGTACCGGAGCGAATACGCCGTAATGCGGATGGATGCGGTTGTCCAGAGCGGCAATTTCCACACCCGCTTTGCGCCATTCGTGCGCGCCAATTAGCCCCAGTAATTCCCGTAGCGAAGCGACATAGGGTTCGTTGGCGATGCCATAAGCCGCGTTGCATGCGGCTCGAACATCCGGCGCCCGACGCAACGGCAGCGTGTGGTCAATGTCGAAAGGCATCAGCAGCATGGCCAATGTGCGTGCGCGCTGGGACTGTGCCTGACGATGAAAATTGAATGCGTCGAGCGGGGTGCTGGCGACCTTGTGGGTTTTTTTATCACACCGACGCGCCATCGCCTGCAGCAGTTGGCGGGCATTCTGGAAGTCGCCGCGCCACAGCATTGCAGTACCTTCGCAGGCCAGCCGGTAGGCGGCATCGGCGGTAGTGCGGTCATCCGCGATCACCACGCGTCGTGGGCTGGGCATGCCACTTTCGGAGCGCCAGTGCGCTGTGCATGGCAGGTCGTTTTCGATCCAGTGGATTACTGCAGTATCAGACGCTAATTGCGTGGCGGGGATGGGTGTTGGCATTGCGGATCACGATCAAAAAAAGGAGAGCAGGATGCAGTAAGCAGTAGCAGCAAGCCGGTATTTTATGTCAGGCCATTCCGGTACGGTAAAGCATGCACGGTCGATGGTAATGATAGTGGCTCAGGTATGCTTCGGAAAATTTAACTCGCAGCAAGGATCGGTATGGCTAGTCCGGATCAATCGATAGACAAAACACTGCGGCTGGCGCGATTCGGACTGGTTGGTGCTGGATTGAAACATCTTTTTAAGGATGGATTTTTTCTGCTGTTGCTGGCGGTGCTGGTGGTCTTAAGTGTTTTTTCTCCTGACTTGATTGCTAGCTATCCGGCGCTGGTCGATTGGCCAACGATTGCTGCACTGACCGGCTTGCTGGCATTGACAAAGGGACTGGAGTTGAGTGGCGCATTGGACCATGCCGGCCATTGGCTTGCGGTGCGCATGACCAGCGAACGTGCAGTTGCGCTGTGTCTTGTCATGGCTGCGGCCCTGTTATCGATGGTGCTGACCAATGATGTCGCTTTGTTCGTTGTAGTGCCGCTGACGTTAGGCGTCTGTCGGCTGACCGGCATGCCGCGCACTCGACTCGTGATTCTCGAAGCGCTAGCGGTCAATGCCGGGTCAGCACTGACGCCAATCGGTAATCCGCAAAATCTCTTTTTGTGGCAACTTTCGGGCGTGTCGTTCATCGAGTTCATAGCGCAGATGTTGCCGCTGGTATTCATACTGATGGCTTTATTACTGATGCTGACCTGTACGCTGTTTGGCCGTCATCCGATCAGCATCGCTCCTGGTGAACAGCTGGCGGCGCTGGATGTTCGCTTGTTCTGGTGCTCGCTGGTTTTGTACGCGCCATTCTTATTGTTGACTGATCTGCGTCATGCGGAGCTGGCGGCAATGACTGTGCTGCTGGTTTTCCTGCTGTTGCGCCGCGAAGTACTCACGCGCATCGATTGGGGTTTGCTGCTGGTGTTTGTGCTGATGTTCATCGATTTACGTTTGCTGTCCGGCCTGGACATTGTTCGCGGTGCGATGCAGTCACTTGGACTGGAGCAACCGCGTCATCTGTATCTGACGGCGATCGCCGCGTCACAGTTGATCAGCAATGTTCCCGCCGCGATTGCATTGGTCGACTATTCACGCGACTGGCGAGTTATTGCCTATGGCGTCAATGTCGGTGGTTTCGGCTTGATGATCGGTTCGATGGCCAATTTGATTGCGTTGCGGATGTGCGGCGAGCGCAAGGCATGGCAGGAATTTCATTGGTATGCCATCCCATTTCTGGGTGTTGCGATGGCGCTCGGCTACATGCTTTTGTTCGGATAGGCGCAACGCAAGTTGACTTGTACTGCTTCGGACTGGCGGGAAATCTCAGGAAAAACCGCCGGGTTCCCGCCAGTAATTGCTCTGCTTAGAACTGTGTCCGCAAGCCCACAATCAGGTTGCGACCCGGTAGGGGCGCGACATCTTTCAAGATTGATGTCGACAGACGAATATCTTGATTGAGTAGATTTTTGACATTGGCAAACCAGGTGACATCGCTGTTGCCGACCTTCCAGGTGTACGACAGATTGGCGTCGAGCAGCGTGTAGGCGGGCGTGTCGGTGGTTTCAAATGACGCCAGCCGATTTTGTGATTGGGCACGAATTACCGAGGCAACGCTGCGCCATGCGCCGGTTTTGTAGCCAATGTCGGCACCGAACCGGGACGCTGGTTGCAGTGGCAAGCTGCCCGCATCGTCGAGCGATCCGCGTGATGTGTCAGCGAAGGCGCGTAATGACACACCGTTGCCATGCGCGTTATAAGTTATTTCTGCCTCTGCACCGCGGATTGTCGCGGCCGCTTGACTGAAGATGCGCTCCTTCAATGTGCCGCCCGGATTGCCTTCGCCATCGACCAGATTGCCAGCAATCTGACCGTAGACAAAATTCTTTGCTTTGGTTTGGAATACATTTGTTTTCCAGCGGATCAGGCCGGTATTTTTTTGCAATGTCAGCTCGATGTTGCGTGAAGTTTCCTTGGCAAAGTTGGGATTGCCGATGTCAAAGGTGGCGGTTGAATCATGTGGGCCGCCGGAATACAACTCGTCTGCAGTAGGTGCTCGTTGGGCAATCGAAACCGTCGCGCCAGCGCCATAGCCTGGCGTAAAGGTCCACAATCCGCCCAGTGCGTAAGAGCCCAGGTCGAAACTACGTGCAATGTTACTGACCGGCGCGCGCTTTACTGACTCAAGGCGCAGGCCTGCATTCATGCGTACCGGGCCGAAGTCACGCTCTTCCACCAGAAATGCGGCACTCGATGTAGAGCGCGTGACAGGGACCGTGTTCGGGCCGCCATCGGCAGCGTTCAATGCTGAAAAATTAGTGTTGTCGGTCTGGACTCCGAACGTGCCATGGAATCCGGCAACTGGTATGTGGGTCAATTCAGCCCGAGTTTCCAGTGACCGGTTGGCGAAGTTGGTCTGGGGGAAATTCTCCAGGTTAAGTTCACTGTGTTTGTAATCGGTATAGCCCATTTTGAACTTGAAGCTTTCAAATCCGGAAAACGGCGCATTAATTAGTGCATCGATGTCGTAGCGACGCTGCTTTTGATCGATTTGCGATCCCTCAAGGGTCGGTATGCCATACAGATTGCTGACCTCTGCTGCGGAGACTCCGACATGTCCCCAGTCCTGAATATAGGAGGCACCGACACCGAAACTGTTTTGCCGTGCAAATGATAACGGCAAGGTGCCGCTGGCACTTGCGGGATCTCCCTGAATACGATTGCCGGGGATGTTGTATTCGTTGGAGTTGCGCACGCTACCGTCAACGTGCAGTCCAATCGGACCGGCGGCTGTATCGGCCGACACCGACACGTTCTTTGCCTGGTCGACTGTGCCGTAGCGAACTTCGGCTTGTCCTGTGGGTATCGTTGCCAGTGTGGTTGGAATCCGGTCGTTGACGACATTGACCAGTCCGCCAATTGCGCCGGAACCATACAGTAACGCAGCCGGTCCGCGCAGGATTTCAATTTGTTTTGCAGTAGGTCCATCGGTGGCGACAGCATGGTCATTCGATAGCCCGGAGACATCCGATACCGCCATGCCGTTCTGCAGGATTTTTACCCTGGAACCGTCCATGCCGCGGATGATGGGCCTCGAAGCTCCTGCGCCGAAAGCGGATGTTGAAACGCCGAGTTCGCCGGAAAGCGTGTCACCTAACGAACCGCCGAGCTTGTTTCGCAACTCGTCACCTGATAGGACTTTGGCCGGCGACAATATCTGGTCGCCGTCGTTGGAAGAAAAAGGACTTGCCGTGACGACGATCGATTGGATCTGTGGCTCGGTAGTTTGGGCATGGGAAAGTGTGGCAAGTGCGGACAGAACTGCGCCTGCCAATAAAGTGCATTGAGCGTGCATGATGATTCCTGAATAGATGACAGATAAGCGTGCACAACCAAGCCATTAGCGAGGCGGCACGAAAAATTTAATCGGCAAGACTATTCAGGGGTCGGCGGTGCGCGGGAGTGGAAGTGTGCTGCGAACGGAGTGGATCGTGACACGAACGCGATCCACAGTGCGAGTTCATGCAGATTGGGTAAGACGGGCATCGCTACTGAGGCGGTACAAATTCCGGCTGACAGTGTTGCCGCCTCAAAGGCTGCGCAGGAATGACTGGAATCGCCTAAGTGGGCAACAAGCTGAAAGACATAAGCTGTGTCGGACGACCTCTCGGCGCTGGCGGTCTGCAATCCGTCATGCGCTACTCGGTGCATCTGCCCAAGCCATTGCGCAAATAAAAGTACCATTACAAGAGCGGCAATGCTCTTGTAATCGGTCATTCTTGCTATCAATGGACGAAGGCATCTCGATGAGGACATATTTCCAGGCACTGTGTAATGAATTTCAATTAGCGAGGTTAGCATACACATGCCAGCTTGTTTTGAGCCACCTCATCCTCCTGGTGGCGCAGCCGTCGTTATAAAGTCCATATATTGAGCCTGCTGCAAGTAGTGTCGCGGCTTCTCATTAAGTAAATTGGTCCAGCGATAGTCAAGAATGGTTTTCAGGTGCGTGTTTTGGACCATGGCCTCGCAGCTTATCGAATCGACTAAATTATTTACCCGGAAAGCTTGCAAGCGACGTTGGGAATAGCTATAGTTCGCCTCCTGCTTCAGCGACATCGAAGCGCAGTCAAACAAAACGCTTTGGCTGCAGCGCAGGAAACGGCACGGTCGGTGAAG
>CAILRJ010000247.1 GCA_903836575.1 uncultured Burkholderiales bacterium | reverse complement strand
GTGCCGTGGTCGATGTCGTGACGCGCATGCCTAAGCAGTTCGAGGCGCATGTGAAGGCCGGTTATTTTTCACAACCATTCGCGCTGTACAACACCGGCAGTACCTACAACGGCTATCAGACCAGCGCCTCGCTGGGCAACACGTCGGGTGACTGGTCGTGGTGGCTCAATGTCAACCGCACCGACAGCCACGGCCAGCCACTGACCTTTCCGACCCGCGCACTGAGCACCAGTGCACCAGCCGCCAATGCGGTCGCCGTGACCGGTGCCGTGCCGGGTCTGGACCGCACCGGCACGCCGTGGCTGATTCTCGGCACCGCGACCGAGTACCACACGATCCAGGACCATGCGAAGGTCAAGCTGGCCTACGATTTTTCACCGACCATCCGCGCCAGCTACACGCTGGGCTACTGGCAGAACAGTTCCGAGGGACGGCCTGATTCGTACCTGCGCAATGCCAGCGGCGCGCCGGTGACGTCCGGTCCGATCAGCATCAATGGCAAGGGTTATGCGCTGACGCCGACCGATTTCAACCTGAGCAATGAAGCGATCGAACATGTGATGCATGGTCTGTCGGTCAAATCGAATACCAAGGGCACGTGGGATTGGGAAGCGGCGGCCAGCCTGTACAGCTATCAGAAAGACCAGCTGCGCGCAGCGACTGTCGCCCTGCCGGCGGCACTGTCAGGCGGCGCCGGTACCATTCAGGATCAGGATGGTACCGGCTGGCATACGCTGGCACTCAAGGGTATCTGGCGGCCAGATGGTATCAATGGTGCGCACATCGCCGACTTCGGTTATCAGCAGGAGAATTACAAGCTGCACGTACTGAAGTCGAACATCGCCGGCGACTGGCGCAGTGATGCGGCCGGTTCGCTCAACAATGAAGTCGGCGGCAAGGCGCAATTGCGCAGCCTGTATGCGCAGGACCGCTGGACCCTGACGCCGCAATGGCAAGCGGTGCTCGGCCTGCGTGCCGAAAACTGGACTGCCTCCGATGGCTTTACCCGCTTCTCGTCGACCAGCACGGCCAACACCAGCTACGGCAATCGCAGCGAGAATTTCTTTTCGCCGAAAGCCGCGCTGTCGTATCGCTGGTCCGACGACACCGTGCTGAAAGCCTCGACCGGACGCGCGGTGCGCATGCCGACCGTCTCCGAGTTGTATGGCGCGACCGCGACCATCAATTCGCAATACATCAATGACCCGAACCTGAAGCCCGAAAAATCCTGGACCAGCGAACTGACCGCCGAAAAAGACCTCGCCAGCGGCCTGTTGCGAATGACCTTCTTTACCGAGAACGTGCATGACGCGCTGTACTCGCAAACCACATTCGATGCGACCGCCAACAGCAACATCAGCCGGGTGCAGAACGTCACGCGGATGCAGACCAATGGCGTCGAAGTGGCCTTTAGCGGTGTCGATGTCGCACTGCGCGGACTGGACCTGTCGGGCAGCGTCACCTATGCCGATTCGCGCATCAAGGAAAACAGCGGCTTCGTGCGGGTGGCCGGCGACACCATCGGCAAATATCAGCCACGCGTGCCGGTCGGGCGTGCCACGGCACTGGCGAGTTATCGCATCGATCAGACATGGACTGCCACGGTGGGCGCACGCTACAGCGGCAACCAGTTCTCGACGCTCAACAACGAAGACACCAACGGC
>CAILRJ010000246.1 GCA_903836575.1 uncultured Burkholderiales bacterium | reverse complement strand
TGCCGGAAAGATCGTGTCCAATTCAATTGTAAGCAGGCATGGTGCGGATGCCGGGCCGGAAAGGGCTGGCGTATAGTTTCGTTTTACCTGATTCCCGGAGAGTGACGATGTCGCAACTGCGCAAAGCAATGTTGGGAGTGGCCTTGTCGGCGCTGGCCATGGGGGTGCAAGCCCAGGCCGTGCTGCCTTCGGCTGGAACGCTGGTCCTGCTGCCGGCACAAGGTGAAGTCAAGCGCGCCAACGATCAGGCGCTTGCCACCTTGATGGTCGAGGAGCAGGACAAGGATAAGGCCGTTGCCGCATCCCGCGTGAACCGAAAGATGAAGCAAGGCACCGAGATCGTCAAGCAGGCCGATCCGCAGGCCATCCTGACGACGCGCGGCTATTACACCTATCCGATCTATTCCGATGAACCGCAAAAGACCTCTGCAAAGCCGCGTCAGCCGGTCGGGTGGCGGGTCGGGCAGTACCTCGATGTGTTGACGACCAATCTTGCCACTTTGCCGAAAACAGTCGCTGCTGCGCAGAGCGTGCTGGCGCTCAATGGTCTGGTGTTCTCGCTCAGTGACAATGCCGCGCGCAAGCTCGATGACGAACGCATCGTCGCGGCGACCAGAAACCTGGCCGAACGGGTGGCCTCGGTGGCGCGTGCGCTGGGGCGTAATCCGGCTGACGTGGTCATCGAAAGCATGGATTTCGATGGTGCCGGGGCGATGACGTCGCGGGAAAATTCACCGATGCTGATGAAATCGATGCGGGGCATGGCCGCTGACGTGGCCGTCGAGGAGCCCAGTTTTGAAGCGGGTGAAACCACGTTGCGCATGCAACTGATTGGCAAGATCCGGTTCAAGTAAGTGCGCTTCGACTAAAATAGCGGCGCAGCGGCAGACTTGGTTCCGCAAGGCTCCAGGACTGGCCACTCTTTTCGCTGCTGTAAATCGAAACGGAATTCGCATGGCATCTCTCAATCGTCGCAAACCCAAGCGTGGCGGCTCATCGCTGACCAAAATGCTGCGCTTCAAGCGTCCATCGGTCACTCCGCAACAGCAGGTCGATGCGGTTCATGTGCGTCAGTCGTTGCGCCGGCGGGGTGTCTACCTTCTGCCAAACGCCTTCACGACAGCAGCACTGTTTTGCGGTTTCTACGCGATCGTGATGGGCATGAACCAGAACTTCGAGAACGCGGCGATTGCCATTTTCGCGGCGATGATACTCGACAGTATCGATGGCCGGGTTGCCCGCATGACCAATACCCAGAGCGAGTTCGGCGCGCAGTACGACAGCCTGTCGGACATGGTGTCGTTCGGTGCGGCACCGGCGCTGGTGATCTACGAATGGTCATTGCGCGGCATGGGCAAGCTCGGCTGGCTCGCTGCCTTCGTGTATTGCGCTGGCGGGGCATTGCGACTGGCACGCTTCAATACCAATATCGCGGTAGTCGACAAGCGTTATTTCCAGGGCCTGCCCAGTCCGGCCGCAGCGGCCATGGTGGCCGGTTTTGTCTGGGCAATGGACGACCTCGGTTTTGCCGGCCCCGACCTGTCCTGGTTCGCCTGGGCCATCACGTTGTACGGCGGTTTGACAATGGTCAGCAACATTCCGTTCTACAGTTTCAAGGACATTAACCTGCGCAAGTCGGTGCCGTTCATCGTCGCTTTCCTGATCATGCTGGGCATGGTCGCGGTATCGAGCGATCCACCAAAATGGTTGTTCGGCCTGTTTGTGTCGTACGGCTTGTCGGGTTACGTGATTTATTTCTGGCGACTGTTCAAGGGCAAGGCGATCAGCCTCGTCGACACCAACAGTGATTCACCCGGCAAGAAATAAAGTTATCAGGAGAGGGCCGTTTATCAGGCTCGGGATGAATCTGTTTCGGGCTGACACGGCCTGTCCCGCTTGACCGATGCCGTCTTGCCGGTCGGATTAGACCGTTGCTCTTTCATTCCAACGGCCTTATAGTTTTTGCTACCAAGGGTTGAACTGCGTTGTCCGTGCCGCTGTCGAGCGCGGATAAACGCGGGACGCTGCCGTCTTCACTGCACAAAAATTCAGCACGTAGTCAGATTGCCACCGTGACCGGCGATGTTGTCGCCACCGATCGATATTTCAGGGAGTTCCGCATGTCTGCATCAAACAAACTCATTATTTTCGACACCACGCTGCGCGATGGCGAACAGTCTCCCGGCGCATCGATGACCAAGGATGAAAAAATCCGCATTGCGCGTCAGCTCGAACGGCTCAAGGTTGATGTCATTGAAGCCGGTTTTGCGGCTGCTTCGCAAGGCGATTTCGAGTCTATCCATGCGATTGCCGGCATCATCAAGGACGCCACCGTGTGTTCGCTGTCGCGTGCCAATGATCGCGATATTTCACGCGCGGCCGAAGCGCTGGCTCCGGCAGCACGCAAGCGTATTCACACTTTCATTGCCACATCACCGTTGCACATGGAAAAGAAATTACGGATGACGCCGGATCAGGTGTTCGAGCAAGCCACGCAGGCCGTGCGCTTTGCCCGCAACTTCACCGATGACGTCGAATTCAGTCCGGAAGACGGCAGTCGGTCCGATGTCGACTTTCTGTGTCGCGTGATTGAATCGGTCATCAAGGAAGGCGCGACCACCATCAATTTTGCCGACACCGTCGGCTATGGCGTGCCCGAACTGTACGGCCAGATGCTGCGCACTTTGCGTGAGCGGATACCCAATTCGGACAAGGCGGTCTGGTCAGTGCATTGCCATAACGACCTCGGCATGGCGGTCGCCAATTCATTGGCAGGCGTGATGATTGGCGGCGCACGGCAGGTCGAATGTACGATCAACGGACTGGGCGAACGGGCTGGCAATACTGCCCTTGAAGAAGTCGTGATGGCGCTGCGCACGCGCCACGATCACTTCAACCTCGACGTCGGCATCGACATCAGCCAGATCGTTGCGACCTCGCGGCTGGTTTCGCAGATCACGGGGTTTGCGGTGCAACCGAACAAATCGGTGGTCGGGGCAAATGCCTTTGCGCACGCCTCCGGCATCCATCAGGATGGCGTACTCAAGGCCCGTGATACCTACGAGATCATGCGCGCCGAAGATGTTGGCTGGGCCGCCAACAAGATCGTGCTGGGCAAGCTGTCGGGCCGCAATGCCTTCAAGCAGCGCCTCGAAGAACTCGGCATTTCGCTCGAATCCGAAGGTGAAGTCAATGCCGCTTTTGCCCGCTTCAAGGAACTGGCCGACCGCAAATCCGAGATTTTCGACGAAGACATCATGGCGCTGGTGTCGGATGAAGCGCAGTCGCACGAGAACGAGTTTTATCAGTTCGTGTCGCTGTCGCAGCATTCCGAAACCGGCGAAAAGCCAAGCGCGAAAGTCGTCTTTTCGATCGAAGGCAAGGAAGCCAGTTGTACCGGTGAAGGCAACGGCCCGGTCGATGCGATTGTCAACGCGATCGAATCGAAGACCGCCAGTGGTGCCGAGTTGCTGCTGTTCTCGGTCAATGCGATTACGACGGGAACACAATCACAGGGCGAAGTCACGATGCGGCTGTCGAAAGCCGGGCGCATCGTCAATGGCGTCGGGGCCGATCTCGACATCGTTGTGGCCTCGGCCAAGGCCTATCTGTCGGCCCTGAACAAGCTGCACTCGAAGGTCGAGAAGCTCAACCCGCAGTTGTAACGCACGTAACGCGTTGGCTTACGGAAAGCGGCGGTCCGGATCGAAGCGCAGGTCCGGGCCGTTGAGCATCTGGCGCACGATGCCTTGCCGGTCAAAATGAACGTGCATCATCGAGTCCCAGACATCGCTTTCCTTGTAGGCGTACGACCAGACCTCCATGTCGATGCGCGGCAGGCTCGATGTCTCGCCCGGTGCGCCTATGGTGCGCAACACCTGCTGCTTGTCGGCCACGCCGGGCACCAGCGTGGCAAACATCGCAGTGGTCAGCACCTGACGATAACTGACCAGACGGCCATCACTGCCGATGCGGGCCATCCACGTGCGCTGACCCCACGGACCTTTGGCGTATTCGAGCAAGTGGTCTTCGCCGAGCGTGTAGCGATGGGTCGGCGTGCCGAGTTTGTCGAGGACCGACGTCTCGGTTGCGCCTGGTAACACGGGCGGTGCCAGCAGCGCGGCGCAACCGCCGCACAGCAGCGCCAGGACGAGAATAAAAGGGCGAAAAATAGACATGGAATAGGCCTGCTCAGGGAGTGAAAACAATCAGACAAGATAATCTACTCGGCAGGTTTGAACTGCCTGCGGGTTTCCTGTACACTTCGACACCGGCTATTTTGGTCGGAGTATTTTTTGATGTTCACGGTGTTTGGGGTGACAACTCCGCTCACCGCTTGTGAAAGGTAACACTCATGTCGATGGAAAAATCCAGCAAAGCCGCCATCATTGCGGACAATGCGCGCGGTCTGAACGATACCGGCTCCCCGGAAGTGCAAGTTGCACTGCTGACAGCCCGTATCAACGAACTCAATGGTCACTTCAAGGCTCACGCCAAGGATCACCATTCACGCCGTGGTTTGATCATGATGGTCAATCGTCGCAAAAGCCTGCTGTCCTACCTCAAAGGTAAAGACGCGACGCGCTATCGTTCACTGATCGAAAAACTCGGTCTGCGTAAG
>CAILRJ010000245.1 GCA_903836575.1 uncultured Burkholderiales bacterium | reverse complement strand
CCTTCCCATCCCGAACAGGACCGTGAAACGACGTTGCGCCGATGATAGTGCGTCAACACGTGTGAAAGTAGGTCATCGTCAGGCTAAGTTACAAGCAGCAAACAGAGAGGCCCTTCGAAAGAAGGGCCTTTTTGCGTTGGGAAAAATAAAAATAACCATGCTTAATTGAAAAGCAGAACAGTTGCTACTGTTAAAGCCCGTTGGCTTGACGCAGAGTGGTCCCATCGCGCACTGTGTTTTCGTTCTTTAGGTAAATTTCTATAGGTGAAATGACGCCTGAAAACTCACCTACCGGTGGGTTTTTTCGTTGCAACGAAAGTAAGTGAGACACCGGTCCCCGGCAGCTTGCGCGTTGCAATTTTCTATCACTGGCTGTCCGCAGATCTGGCTAGACCAGATTGTGATCAAAATCCCCAACACAGGTTTTGGTCAACAAGCAAATAAAAAAGGAATCCAGTTTGACTTCAACAGCACTTTCCCTCCTAGCATTCGTCCCCCTTGTTCTGGCAGCCGTTTTACTTGTCGGGCTTAATTGGCCGGCCAAACGCGCCATGCCAGTTGTATTTTTAGTCGCTGCCCTTATCGGGGTAAGCGCTTGGGGTATGTCAATTAACCGCGTAGTTGCTTCAAGTCTGCAGGGACTAATCCTGACAGGATCAATTCTCTGGATTATCTTCGGCGCTATTTTATTATTGAACACACTCAAGCATTCCGGCGCGATCACGGCAATACGCGGCGGCTTTGCCAATATCAGCCCTGACCGACGCGTGCAGGTAATTATTGTCGCTTGGCTATTTGGTTGCTTTATCGAGGGCGCATCCGGCTTCGGTACACCTGCTGCCGTCGCCGCGCCGTTGTTGATGGCACTTGGCTTTCCTGCACTTGGGGCAGTAATGCTTGGAATGCTGGTGCAATCTACTCCGGTGTCATTTGGCGCGGTCGGTACGCCGATCGTGGTCGGCGTTACCGGTGGCCTGGATAAAATTGGTATTTCGGAGAGATTGATTGCAAATGGTTCTGACTGGGACGTGTTTTTCCGTCTGATTACTTCTGAAGTTGCGATCACGCACGCCATCATCGGCGTCATGATGCCGTTGCTCATGTGCATCATGATGACCCGATTTTTTGGGCGAAACAAATCCTGGATGGAAGGGCTCTCGATCGCCCCTTTTGCAATTTTTGCAGGTCTGGCGTTTGTACTTCCGTACGCAGCAGCCGGTATTTTCCTTGGTCCTGAATTTCCATCAATAATTGGAGCACTGGTTGGATTGGTAATTGTGGTTCCTGCTGCGAAGGCGGGTTTCCTGATTCCAAAGAAAGTATGGGATTTTGCTGAACCCAAAGAGTGGCCAGTCGAGTGGATGGGCAATATCGAAATGAAACTGGATCGCTTGACAAATACGGCACCGATGTCGATCGGCCTGGCGTGGTTGCCCTACGTCTTGCTGGCTGGATTGCTGGTGTTGTCTCGCGTGAATGCGGATGTCAAAGAGTTCTTCACGACATTTCTTGCTTTCGGTTGGACAAATATTCTGGGTGAGACCGGTATCTCCGGGAATATCCAGTTGCTCTATCTGCCCGGCGGCATCATGGTGATGGTTGTGTTGGCGACTTTCCTGCTGCAACGCATGAAGGTAAGTGAACTGACCGCTGCCTTCTCGGAATCGTCGAAGACCTTGCTGGGTGCAGGCTTCGTGTTGATCTTCACCATTCCAATGGTGCGTATTCTGATCAACTCGGGTATCAATCTCAACGACTTGCCGTCGATGCCAAGAGCAATGGCCGAGCTGGTTGCCAACAGCGTCGGAAGTATCTATCCGTTCTTCGCTCCTTCGGTTGGCGCATTAGGTGCCTTTATTGCCGGCTCCAATACCGTATCGAACCTGATGATGGCGCAATTTCAGTTTGATACGGCACACTTGATCGGCGTATCGGGTGCCATGCTGGTTGCGTCACAAGCTGTCGGTGCCGCAGCCGGCAACATGATTGCCATCCACAATGTGGTGGCGGCATCGGCGACAGTCGGTATGCTCGGACGGGAAGGTCGGGTCATTCGCATGACGATCATTCCAACGATTTACTATTTGATCATGACCGGATTGATTACCGTCATTGCTGTCTATGTCATCGGTGTCAGTGATCCGCTGATGAGCCTGGTCGTACCGCTCAGCTGATTTTTTCTGGCTGGATGTGACTCGATGCCCAATCCAATCGGGTGCGGGTCACCTTGATTCTGCTTGAAGACACAAGACGCTGAATTGAAAACAGCGTTGACTCAGGTCAAAGCTGTTTTTTTTACGCCTGTCCTGTATGCCTACGATGGCATTGCACAATCAGCGACACCGCTTCGTGACAGCATTCAACTAACGCAACGAAGCGGCTATTGGCTTCTTTTAAAATTCCAGACAAATCTTGCCGAAGTGCGCGCCGCTGGCCTGATAGCGGAAGGCATCGGCGATCTCGGTCAGCCCGAAAGAGCGATCGATGACAGGACGGAATCCGGTCGCATCAATGGCGCGGACCATGTCCATCTGCTCTTGCCGGCTACCGACGATCAAGCCTTGCAGGCGCGCCTGCTTGGCCATCATGGCAGCGGTCGGTACATCGCCGGTATAGCCGGTCAGCACTCCGATGAGCATGATTTTTCCACCGACACGTACTGCATCGATTGATTGCGGCAGCGTACCCGGTCCACCGACTTCAATGACATGGTCAACGCCCAGTCCACCAGTCAGCTCGCGTACTTTGGCACCCCAGTTCGTGTGCGTTTTGTAGTTGATTGTCCGGTCCGCGCCAAGTGCGCGTGCTCGCTCCAGCTTTTCATCCGACGAGGACGTGATGATTACCGTGGCGCCCATCATCTTCGCGAATTGCAATGCAAAAATCGAGACGCCGCCGGTGCCTAATGCAAGTACCGTGTCGCCCGCCTTGAGATTCCCTTCAACGACCAGCGCGCGCCAGGCCGTCAGTCCGGCGGTTGTCAGTGTGGCTGCTTCAGCGTGCGAGAACCCCTTCGGCGCCAGTGTAAATGCGGTGGCTGCGGTGGTCACCATTTCCCGGGCGAAGCCGTCAACGCCATCACCCGGCACCGTACTGAAATTACCGATTGTGGCAGTGCCGTTTTGCCAGGTTGGAAAAAAGCAGGAGACGACATGGTCGCCAACCTTGAACTCGCTGACATCGGTACCGACCGCCTCGACCACGCCGGCGCCATCGGACATCGGAATACGGCCATCGGCTTCCCAGCCGGCACGGGTGGCGACGCTATAGTCGTGGTAATTCAGTGAACTGGCGTGAATGCGGACACGGATTTGTCCGGCCTCCGGCGCGGCGGGTGGCTCGCCATCAACGACGAGCAGATTGGCGAGGCCGCCGGGAGAACGCAGGGTAATGGATTTCATGGAGAGCTCCTGAAAGGAAAAAAGAAAAGCAAATTGATTGCGGTTTTACTGTGGACACTGTCACGTTTGCACAGGACAGCGTGTCTCGTTTCAAAAAAAACCGGGCCGTACCGGTCGACGTAGGGACGTCGACCGGTACGGCCCGGAGGTCTTGGTAAGCCGGATCAACTACCCGGCTCACTCAGTAGGAGTTATGCCGTCAGCGACGCCATGTCAATCACGAAGCGATACCGTACATCACTCTTGATGACACGCTCGTAGGCGGCATTGATATCCTGAATCTTGATCAATTCGATGTCGGCCACGATATCGTGCTTGCCGCAAAAATCGAGCATCTCCTGTGTCTCTTTGATCGAGCCGATCATCGAGCCAGCCAGCGTGCGACGACCGCCGATCAGTACATGAGCCATCACAGGAACCGGTTTTTCCGGAACGCCGATCAGGACCATCGTGCCATCGACCTTGAGCAAGTTGATGTAGGCGTTCCAGTCGATATTCGTGCCGACGGTGTTGATGATCAGGTCAAACTCGCCCTGCAATTTCTCGAACGTGGCAGCGTCGTTGGTCGCATAGTAATGCGCTGCGCCAAAGCGCAGACCATCTTCCTGTTTCGACAGGCTCTGACTCAATACCGTCACATCGGCGCCCATTGCGTGGGCCAGTTTGACGCCCATGTGGCCGAGGCCGCCCATGCCGACGATTGCGACTTTCTTGCCCGGACCGGCTTTCCAGTGATGCAGCGGCGAATACAGCGTGATACCGGCGCATAGCAGAGGAGCGGCAGCGTCAAGTGGCAGATTGTCCGGGATTGACAAGACATAGCCTTCCTTGACGACCATATGCTCGGAATAGCCGCCCATCGTTGGCGTGACACCGTCGGCTTCGAAGCCGTTGTAGGTCTGGACCAGACCGGGCATGTACTGCTCGAGGTCAACATTGCGGGTTGCACATTGGGTGCAGGAATCAACGAAACAGCCGACGCCGACGTGATCGCCGACCTTAAATTTGGTGACCTTGCTGCCCACTGCGCTGACCACGCCGGCGACTTCATGACCAGGTACCATCGGGAACGTGGCGCCGCCCCATTCATCGCGGGCCTGGTGAATATCGGAGTGGCACACGCCACAAAATTTGATGTCGATGGAGACATCATCTTCGCGCGGGGCGCGGCGTTCGAATGTCAACGGTGTCAGGGGAGCTTTGGCTGCAGTTGCTGCATATCCTCGGGTAATTGTCATGTCGAAAATCCATTTCAATAAAGAGTGAAGTAGCGAATATACGCGCTTAACGCCGACGACGTACACGACCGGAAAGTCACTTTTCAGGGTGCTTATGGGTTAAGCCACTGCATTTTCCATTGCTCTTCGTGCCAGCAAAACAGCGCGCGACGCTGTCCGTGCGTATGCAGATACAGCCATTCCAGCTGGACGATTCCGACCGACAGTACGGCAAAAAATTGACGTCCGGCGGCCACCGTCTTGCGGGTCGCCTCGCTGCCATCGTGGTCCGATGGTAGCGCGCAAGGGGCCGCCGGCAACGGCGCCGAAAAGCAGCGCAACGCATTCGGTGACGCATCGCGCCACTGCTGATCGGCAAGGGTGTCGCTGGTGTGGAGCTGTGCGATGCCATTAATACGCAGCTGTATCTTGCGGTGCGCATCATAGAAAGTAACCGCCACGCGGTTGTCCTTGCCGAGCTGATCGGCTTTGCCGCTGCGGGTGTCCGTATGAAAAATCAGCTCGCGCCGATCGATATCGGCAGCGCGCAAGACCAGTACCCGCGCTTGTGGTCCGTCATCGGATACTGACGCCATTACCGGCGTACGGAACGCCGCCTTGCGGTCTTTGGTGGCCCGTCCGAGCATTTTCCAGGCCATCTGCAGCGACCCGTTCAGATCATTGTAGAAGTTGGGAAAAGGCTCTTGAGGATGCGGAATGATAAGCATGTCGGGGTGATTCTCCTGTGTTGAAAATGGATCGGTTTTTAGCGTTGCTCCGCCAGCCACGCATCGACCGCAGCCAGCTGACCTGCGCGAACCCTGATCCGGTCCGCGATCCGTGCGCGGGCGGTATTGACATCGCGCCGTGCGTCGTTGTTAAGGTTGGCATCGGCATACGCCTGCAGCTTGCCGCGCATCGCCGGGTCGGCAGAGTTACTGGCCAGTCCAGGAAAATACCGGCTACTCGACGAGCTATCGATCAACGCGCTTGTGCGCGCCAGATGGGCCAGGGCGAAGTCAAACGCCAGGTCCGGATGGTCGTCAGCGACACGACGGATCATGCCGGCGCTAGTCGTCAGGCCCGGTTCATCAGTCAGTGCCAGATCGAGTGCACGCTGTGCCAGCGATGGATCCTGACTGGTGGCCAGCAAGTCGTAGAGTTGCTGTTTCACCAGTGCCGAGCTGGCCTCGCGCGCCGATTGCAACATCGCATTCCAGCTGGTCGTGTCCGCATGGTCGGCTTGCACCGACAGCGCCAGCTTGCGCAACGCCGCCGTCGGCATGGCCGCATCGGCCACGCGTCGGCGCGCTTCGGCAATGGTGACAGGGTCGCCCAGAGCACTCAGTGCATTGATCAGTTGTTCACGCACCGGAGCGATCGCTTCGGATTCTCCGGCGCGGGCTTGCCAGCCCAGCTGTGCCATTACCGGCGCGAGACGGGCGATGGCAAAGCGTGCAAAGCGTTGCTGACCAGCGCTGTCGCCATCGTAGTAGCGGTGCAGCTCGACGAATTGCCTGGCGATCGCGCTCCAGACACGCGGTTCGGCCGACAGCGGCGTCGCGCTGGCCAATCCCAGGAAATCCGCGATCGGCTGCAATCCGGCCAGTCCGAGTTGGGCGCTGTCAGCCAGCACACCGAGCTGATCGACCGGTTTGAGCGAACCAAAGCGGCCGGCCAGCCGCGCAAATTCACGTGGCGCGTACAGCGTGCGGTAATAGCCTGCCTGTCCGGCATTGACCAGTACCGGTTCACAACCGGGCACAATCACGCTGGCCTTGCCGCCACTGACCAGCGTGCGTGTCAGCGCACCCGATGGCCCCGATTGCAGCGTCACCGGCACGCGCCACAGAAGTGATTTTTTGTCAGGCTGACTGCGGCTGAATTCACCCTGTGTCAGGGTGACGGTCGACTGGCCATCCTTGCACGCGACCTGTTCAAGTCGGATTAGCGGGATGCCCGGTTGCAGCGTGAAGTCATGGGCAATCGCCGTGACCGGCTGGCCGGCAGCTTGTTCGATGTTGCGCCACAGATCATCGCTGACCGTATTGCGATACGCATGCTGCTTCATGTAAGCGCGCACGCCGTCGCGCCAGGCGGTTTCACCGACATGGTTTTCCAGCATGCGGATGACGGCTTCGCCCTTGCTGTAGGTGATCGCATCGAAGGCCTGACTGGCTTGTTCGACGGTAGCAATGTGCTGGACAACCGGATGGGTGGTGTCGAGCGAATCAAGATTCATGGCGCGCTCGCGGTCATCAATGACGCCCAGCGCCGTATGCCATTCAGGATGCAGGCGCATCGTTGTGCGGCTTTCCATCCATGACGCAAACCCTTCATTGAGCCAGAGGTCATCCCACCAGGCCATCGTGACCAGATCGCCAAACCACTGATGCGCCATTTCGTGGGCGGCGATACTAAAGACACGTTGCTTGTCGTTCTGCGTTGAAATCGCCGGATCGAGCAGCATCACATGTTCGAAGGTAAAGATTGCGCCCCAGTTTTCCATCGCGCCAAAGAACTGGCTGCGTCCCGGCGCGGCAATATTGTCGAGCTTCGGCAGCGGGTAAGGCGTGCCGAAATAATCGTTGTACTCGCGCAGGATCGCGGCCGAGGCATCGAGCGAAAACTGCGCCTGGGCGAGCACGCCTTTCTTGGTAACGACGCCCAGTTCGGTGCCATCAACCTTTGTCGTGGCACGTTCGAAATCGCCCAGTCCGAAGAACAGTAGATAAGTCGACATTTTCGGCGAGGGCGCAAACTGCACCACCCGACGGCCATCGGGTCGCAGCGTCGAAGCCTGGACTGGCATGTTACTGACCGCCATCTGGTCGGCCGGTACGATAGCTTCCAGCGAGAAGGTCGCCTTGTAGGCCGGCTCATCCCATGACGCAATCATGCGTCGCGCATCGGAGTTTTCGAACTGTGTGTATAGCGCGCGTTGGGGGCCGGTCGCGCTGTCGTAGTCGAGCGAAAACAGGCCGCTCGACTGGGTTCCGATTACGCCGGTATAAGTTAATGCCAGTCGGTATTTTCCCGGGCTGACCGGTTGCGGGAAACGGAACGTCGCGGTCTGTTTGTCGCTATCGAGAATCACTTTGGCAGTCGCCAGCACTTTGTCGCTATTCATCGAGAGCAGATGCACGCTGCTGAAATCGAGCTCGGCTGCATTGAGCGTCATGCTGGCAGTTGGCTGCAGCACCGTGATGCTGATCGCGACGCGCGCACTGAAGCGGGCCCTGGCAGCGTCCGGCGTGATCGACACCTGATAATGCTCGGGACGCACGGTACGTGGCAGCTGGGTCGTCACCAGCGGAGCCGCTGCCATCGACTGACTGGCGCACAGCACGGCACCGGCCAGCAGCGTGCGTATCCATGTGTGTGGTCGGGGGAGCGGATGGATGACAGGACAGACGGCCATATTCCGGATAGGAAGGCGATTCATGGGGGGTGGCTCCGATAGCGTGAAACAGGCATGGCCCGGATAGGGCAACTGGAACCTGAACAAACGAGGCCGTATTAAGACATGGTTAGCAATTGTTTGCCAGACATGTCGCATGTCGGTAGCCGGAGCCGGCTATCGACATGTTTTGCCATCATGACGACACGGGTATTAACCCGGTGTCATTGCCTCGGCCACAGGTTTTGTCTGCAGCTGCTTGCCCGCCGCCTTGGCAGCCACGGCCGCCTCGGTATTGGTCTTCAGCAGACCGGCCTGGTCGCTGACAACGCGGGCTGCTTCTTGCAGGAAAACGTCCTTTACTTCTTTTTGCGCCAGCCCGGCCGCCAGTTCGACGCCCAGGTCACGCTCGTTCGAATCAAGGCCGTCGTCGAGCATGGCACGGGCCGATTCCGCGCGGGTCATACCCGGCCGGGCCGAAGTGATGCGTGCGGTCAGACGCGTCAGTTGTGCTTCGCGCTCTTTGCGGCGGTCTGCTTCGTTGAGCGAAATGACGTTGGCTTTTTTCTTCAACATGAAGCGTGTCATGTCACTTTCGATATTGATGAATTCCTGATTCGCCTTGATGCGCGTTTCGCTGCGTTTCATCAGCACCGGGATGACCGATTTCAACGCACCGGAAGCCGCGTAGGTAGCCGGTTTGACCTGACTCCATGGCAACGCATTATCGAAGCCGGCTTCGCCGCGATCTTCGTCATCGATGCTGGACGGAAATGCGATATCGGGTTGTACGCCGCGCAATTGGGTGGTGCCGCCGTTGATCCGGAAAAACTGCGCAGTCGTCATTTTCAATTCGCCAAATTCCGGCTTTGATTGCTTCACGAGCTGGTCAAGGTTGATCGTACTCTGGACGGTGCCCTTGCCAAAACTACGCTCGCCGATGACCGTGCCACGGCCGTAATCCTGAATGGCTGCGGCGAAAATTTCCGAGGCCGATGCCGAACCGCGATTAATCAACACGCCAACCGGACCATCCCAGGCCACGGCTGATCCGGCATGACTATCGACAATGACTTTGCCGCGTGCATCGCGCTGCTGCAGTACCGGACCCTTGCCGGTAAACAGGCCGGTCAGGCCGATGGCTTCGGTGAGCGAGCCGCCGCCATTGTTGCGCAAGTCGATCACCACGCCGTCAGCCTTCGCGGCCTTGAGCTCGGCGAGCAGAACGGCGACATCGCGGGTAACGCTGCGGAAGTCTTTTTCGCCCCGTTGTTCGGCTTCGAAATCACGGTAGAACGTCGGCAGCGTGATCACGCCGATTTGTCGTGTTGCGGATCCTTCCGGGACACTGATCATGGTCTTCTTGGCAGCGGCTTCAGCGAGATCGATTTTCTTGCGCACCAGCGTCACGCGGCGTCGACCGGCATCCGGCAAAGCGCCGGCCGGCAAGACATCCAGCAGCACCGTCGAGTCGGCCGGACCGCGGATCAGGCCGATAGTTTCGTTGAGGCGCCATCCCTCGACATCGATTACCACGCCATCGGCACCCTGGCCGACACCGACAATGCGGTCACCCACACGCAGTTTTCCGGAGCGAATTGCCGGACCGCCGGGAACCATCTCGCGGATCGTGTTGTAACCGCCTTTTTGCGACATGGTTGCACCGATGCCTTCGAGCGACAGGCTCATTGCGATATCAAATTCCTGAGTCGCGCGCGGTCCCATGTAATTGGTATGCGGATCGATGGCCATCGTGTAGGCATTCATGAAGGTCTCGAAGGCTTCTTCCGGCGTGACGCGGGCAACTTCCAGTAGCGAGTTGTCGTAACGCTTATTGAGCGTCTCGGCGATGCGTGGCGCAGTCATGCCAGCCAGCTTCAGTCGCAGCCAGTCATTCTTGACCTGCTTGCGCCACAGTGAGTGAAGTTCGTCGACTGAATCTGGCCAGGCTTGCTTTTCGCGGTCCACCAGAAAACTGTCGTCTTTGCTGAAATCAAAGGTTTGTTTGGTCTGGCTGCGTGCGTAGGTAAAGCGTTCCGAGACACGTTGCGCATACAGGTTAAAGATTGCAAATGGCGCGGTAAGGTTTTCGCCCACGATGGCGCTGGACAGTTTGCTGCGCTGCTGCGAGATCAGGTCGATGTCGGCCTTCGTGAAAAAGAACTTTTCAGGATCAAGCGATTTCAGGTAACGCTCGAAAATCTTGTTGGACATCGCCGCATCGAGCGGTAGTGCCTTGTAATGAAACCGCGCGACGACTTCGGCGGACAGGTGCGCTGCCTGTGACTGTTCTTGCGTAGGGGCCAGCACGTTCTGCAAGGCAGATGCGAAGGTGGCGGAAAAAGACAGCGTTGCCGCGATCAGGATGTGGAGTAACTGTTTTTTCATTTGAACCTGCTAACAAGTAAGTGGACAGTTTGTAGTGTGACGTGACGCTATTGCCGGGATGGTGCGCGCAGAGTGTTGCCCTTGTGTGTCTATTTGGACTGGCATGTATCCGGTTGTCTGGTCAGCCGCCCGAGCGCTTGACGGTGTATCCCTGCAGTTTCAGTGTCTGCTCGACCCGTTCGCAATGATCGCCCTGGACCTCGATAATGCCATCTTTTACGGTTCCGCCTGCGCCGCAGGCATTGCGTAGCTGTTTTGCCAGCGCCGCCAGTGCGGCGGTATCGAGTGCCAGTCCTTTGACCAGCGTCACGCCTTTGCCGGCACGCCCCTTGGTTTCACGCGAGACGCGCACCACGCCATCGGTGACAGCAACGACCTTGTTGCTGCGGCAAGTGCAGTTCGCCACCGGCTGGCGGCAGTCCGGACATATGCGTCCGGTTTCGGTTGAGTAGACCAGAGTGCTGCTCGAAGACGATGATTTCATTGCGTTTGCCGGGTAGACGGAAGTGATGATTTTAGCCGTTCCCGCGCCGGTAGCCATTCCACACCGGTACGGCGCACCAGTTCCTCATAGCTGATCGGTGCGCCAACCTTGGCCGTATCGATGTTTTCGAGCCAGTGCGCCCAGGCGCGCTGGGTCGATGGATCGTAGACCAGCTTGAACAAATGCTGTGGTACCCAGACCCGGTTCGAGCCGATGGTCGCAGGATTGGCATCGAATACCGGACCGGTAATGACGTACACATCGCCTTTCGCCCGCAGCGCATATTTGCGGGTCGACTGCTCGATGCTGGCCCACGGTTTGCGATTGTTCATTGACGCTTGCGGGACCATGTTCGCCAGCGAAAAACTTTGCGCCATCGATGCATCGCTCACCATGTCGGCAGCCGGTGCCATGTGGCCGCGATCAAAACCGGAGCGCTTGTAGTCGGCCAGCTCGGCGCGCTCCGCACGTGGCAGCCGGGCATCGGCATAAAAGCGCGAGCCACGTTCGATCTTCAAGGCCAGCTGGTCCTTGTTGAGCCGTTCGGCAACGTACACCGGCGTCCGCGTTTTCCCCGAATGCAGGATCGCGAAGTTGTCAAAGCACAGTGCCCTGGGTTGCATCGCCGGTACGGACAGCAGCGGAGCTTGTTCGCCGGCAAAGAACTGCCGACAAGAGGAAAAATCATTACTGGCAGCGAACGAGGAGGACAGCGACGCCAGCAACAGGCAGGCTGCGGCAACAAGAGTTTTAAACGATATCAAAAGGGGAGCAATCTGAAATGATCAACAGCGAAGGAGGGCGCGACCGGCAGCATCGGAGTTGCCGGTTTTGAGGAGGCGCAAGGATAAAGCGTTGTCGCCGGTCTGGATGTTTATTTTGTGATTATTATCAATGCCGCTGTGATTGGGCTAATGAAGATTTATCCGCTTGCATGCATTCTTGAAGGACGGGTTCTCTGCTATCGTTCGGCTCCTTCTGCGCAGGCGACCAGGTTCGCCGTGTGCAGACTGTCCAGCAAAATAAGGGTACGGCATGATTGATGAAGTCGATGGTGTGACGCAGGCCTTGCCTGTGCATTCGGATAGTCCGATCCGGCGTCGTTTCGTCTGTGCCGATCGGACCTACTCGCTGATGCTCAGTCTGGATCTGCTGGGTGACTGGGTCGTGATGCAGAGCTGGGGCAGTCGCGTCAACAAGCATGGCGGCGGCAAAAGCCGTGCGTTCGCGACGTTTGAAGCTGGTCTTGCGGCTCTCACCGCGCTGGCGCGGGTGCGGCAGGAGCGCGGTTACCAGTTAGTCGAATAAGCCCTCAGCGCCGACAGTCGGCTGCATCGAATTCGGCTTATAAAGTCACTTGACTATATGGCTAGTTGGTTACTTATTTTGTGCATCTGAAAAGAATCTGATCGCACAAAATTAATGCTTCCCACATCAAATTACACACCATTTAATGACGTACAATTCTCTCGAAAAGTAACGTTGAAAACGCGTGTCTTGCGCTGTGACGCAGGTTACAACGCCATCTTTGATAACCTCATATAATGCCGCCGGGAAATCATTTCACTGATGAAACGTTTGTTTTCCCATGTCGTTATTTTCGTGTTTTCCTGACGCCCTTATGATTGCCTATGATGTTAGACCTTGTGGCTATCTACTTGTCAGGCGACGCGTTTTAGTTACTTTTAGTTTTTTGTTAGGACACTCATGAACTCCTCCTTTTTTGCCGGCCTCACTGTCAAGGCACGCATTGCGCTCGGCTTCGCCGCCATCCTGTCACTGATCGTGATCCTGTCCGTCATTAGCGCGACGCGCGTCTCCAAAATTTCGGACAGTCTGACGACGATCAACGAAGTCAATAACGTCAAGCAGCGTTACGCGATTAATTTCCGCGGTAGCGTGCATGACCGCGCGATTGCTACCCGCGACGTGATCCTCGCCGGTACCGACGAACTGCCTGTCACGCTGGCCAGGATCACGCAATTGCGTGACGACTACCAGAAATCCGAAGTGCTGCTCGACACCATGTTCAGCACACGCACCGACATCAGCGATGAAGAACGCCAGATATTGGCCAGCATCAAGGAAATCGGAAGCCGCACGATACCGATCACTAACAAGATCATCGAGTTGCAGCAAGCCGGCAGTGCCGATGAAGCCAAAACCCTGATGCTCAAGGAAGGTCGTCCGGCCTACATCGAATGGCTGGCGCGCATCAACAAGTTCATTGATTTCCAAGAGGTGCTCAATCAGGCCGAATCGGCCAAGGCACGTAGCCT
>CAILRJ010000244.1 GCA_903836575.1 uncultured Burkholderiales bacterium | reverse complement strand
GCCGTCATCAATGACCTCGGGCTCGATCCGGCCAAGGTCAATCCGATGGGCGGCGCGATTGCGCTCGGCCATCCGCTGGGTGCCACCGGTGCGATCCGTTCGGCCACCGTGATTCATGCGTTGCGCCGCAAGAACCTGAAGTACGGCATGGTGACGATGTGCGTCGGTACCGGCATGGGTGCAGCTGGAATTTTCGAGCGGATGTAATTTTTTGGGCGGGCGTTACTTTTTAGTATTTTGAGATGCCCGCGCGTTGCGTAATCATACAAAGCAGTACAGGAGACCAGATGGATATCTTGATCAGCAAGGAAAACCGCATCCTGACGATGCAATTCAATCGTCCCGAGAAGAAGAATGCGATCACTGCCGCGATGTACCAGGCCATGGCCGATGCCTTGCGCGATGCCGAGAATGATGCCGAGGTGCGCGTCATCCTGATTACCGGCCATCCGCAGATTTTTACGGCAGGTAATGACCTGGAGGATTTCATCAAGAACCCGCCGCAATCGATGGAGAGTCCGGTGCACCAGTTCCTGCATCAGATCAGCCATGCCAGCAAGCCGGTGGTGGCCGCGGTGTCGGGTGCGGCAGTCGGTATCGGCACTACGCTACTGCTGCATTGCGACCTGGTGTATGCGTCGGAGACGGCCAAGTTCATGATGCCGTTTTCACAGCTGGGATTGTGCCCGGAAGCTGCGTCGAGCCTGCTGTTTCCGCAACTGGCAGGTTACCAGCGTGCCGCTGAAAAACTGCTGCTCGGTGAGGCCTTCATGGCGGAGGAAGCGCAGCAAATGGGACTGGTCAACAAAGTACTGCCAGCGGACCAGTTGCTGGAGTTTGCCCTCGCCCAGGCGACCAAACTGGTGCGGCTGCCGGCGTCGTCGATGCTGGTCACCAAGCGCCTGATGAAAGCCGGCCAGACAGCCGCGATCGATGCGCGCATGCGCGAAGAGGGTAAGGATTTTGGGGCGATGCTGGGCGCGCCGGCGGCCAAAGAAGCCTTTGCGGCATTTTTCCAGAAACGCAAACCGGATTTCTCGCAACTGGATTGAGCGCTGTTGGCAAGGCGGGATGGATTTAACGGGCGATCAGCCAGGTGCTTCGCGGTATCCTGACGGCATCCTGTTCATCCTGTAGTAGTTTGCTGCGCGGGACTTTGGCAGGATCAACCCGCCTTACTTTTTACAAGGAAACCAGCCGATGGCCGCCCAACCCGAAAATACCAGCATGGCGCTCTTCTGCGACTTTGAAAACGTCGTGCTCGGCGTACGCGATGCCAAACTTGCCGCCTTTGACATCAGCAAGGTTCTGGAGCGCCTGCTGCTCAAGGGCAGCATCGTCGTCAAGAAAGCCTATTGCGACTGGGATCGCTACAAGGACTTCAAGGCACCGATGCATGAAGCGGCGTTCGAGCTGATCGAGATTCCGCACCTGCGGCAGTCCGGCAAGAACTCGGCCGACATCCGGATGGTGGTCGACGCGCTCGATCTTTGCTATACCAAGGCGCATGTCGATACGTTCGTCATCATCAGTGGCGATTCGGATTTTTCGCCGCTGGTATCGAAACTGCGCGAGAACAACAAGCGCGTCATCGGTGTCGGCGTCAAGGATTCCACCTCGAACCTGCTCAGCGCCAATTGCGACGAATTCATTTTTTATGAAGATCTGGTGCAGGTCATTCCCACGCGCAAGAAAGCGCTCGTGAAGAAGCCGGCTGCGCTCAAGGACGAGGGTAAAAACGGCAAGCGGGAAGCCAAATCCGTTGTTGCGAAATCAGAAGACGACAAGCGTGCCGACCTGCTTGAGTTCCTCACCAATACCGTCGAAGCACTGATCGCCGAGCGCGGTTCGGATGAAAAAATCTGGGCCTCGATGGTGAAGTCAACGATGCAACGCCGTCGTCCGGGTTTCAATGAGTCAGCGTATGGCTATCGCTCGTTCAAGGAGCTGGTCGAAGACGCGCAGCGACACAAACTGCTGGACATCGTGCTCGATGAAAAAGCGTCGCAATATACGATCCGCCTGGCCGCTGCCGAGGACTGAGCAACCGTTGCGTACGCCAATTATGTGCTGCTGGCCGGGCTACTGGGAACAATGCGCATGCCGCTGAGTATGTCATGCAGTTCTGCCCGGTTGTAGGCGGCCCGCATTGCATCCTTGGGGCTGATGGTTTTTTTGGCGACCAGCTGAGTCAGTGATTCATTGAGACTACGTGACATGTTGTCTTCCTTGCGCTTCATGAAGTCGGCCAGCATGTGGAATTTTTCGTTGTCAGCGATCAGGTGGGCGATTTGCTGATGGTCGTTGAACAGCAGTTCGCTGGCCAGTGCCAGCGAGTCACCGCTTTCGGTCGGCACCAGCGTCTGGCTGATCACGCCGATCAGCGAACCGGCCAGCGTGACGGCACGCTGGCTGCGTTGCTCGGGGCCAAAAAATGCCAGCAACTTCGACAGCGCACTGAGAGCGCTGTTGGTATGCATCGTGGCCAGCACCAGATGGCCGGATTCGCCGGCATGCAGCAAGGTGTCAGCGGTGTCGAAGTCGCGGATTTCGCCGACCATCAGGATGTCCGGATTTTGCCGCATGGCTTCGCGCAGTCCGGATGAAAAGCTGGGTGTGTCGGTCGGTACTTCCTTGTGCGAGATGATCGACAACTTGCGTTCGAG
>CAILRJ010000243.1 GCA_903836575.1 uncultured Burkholderiales bacterium | reverse complement strand
TACTATTGAACAACAAGCTCTCGCTTACCACGCCCTCGGCCAACCCGGCAAAATTGCCATTCAAGTTACCAAAGCGGTGACCAATTCAGCTGACCTGGCGCTGGCCTATTCGCCTGGTGTAGCTGCACCCTGCCTGGCAATTCAGGCCGATCCCGCCAAGGCTTACGAATACACGGCCAAAGGCAATCTGGTCGCCGTCATCACAAATGGGACAGCCGTGCTCGGCTTGGGCAACATCGGTGCGCTGGCCAGCAAACCGGTCATGGAGGGCAAGGCCGTGCTATTCAAGAAGTTCGCCGGCGTCGACGCCTTCGACATTGAAATCGATGAAGCCGACCCCGAAAAGCTGGTCGAGATCATCGCTGCACTACATCCGACCTTTGGTGGCATCAATCTCGAAGACATCAAGGCTCCAGAATGCTTTTACGTCGAACGCAAATTACGTGAACGTTTGTCGATCCCGGTCTTCCATGATGACCAGCACGGTACGGCCATCGTTGTCGGTGCTGGTTTGATCAACGCGATCTCCCTGACCGGACGCGATATCGCCGACGTCAAGGTGGTGTGTTCCGGTGCCGGCGCGGCGGCCATGGCTTGCCTCGATATGCTGGTTGATATTGGCGTGCAGCGCAAAAATGTGGTGGTTTGTGACAGCCGTGGCGTGATCACGACTGCGCGCACACTGACTCCCGAGAAACAGCTGTGGGCGCAAGACACGATTGCCACGACCTTGTCGCAAGTCATCGAAGGCGCGGACGTGTTCCTTGGTTTGTCCGGCCCCGGTTTGCTCACGCAAGACGATGTGCGCACGATGGCTGCCCGTCCGATTATTTTCGCGCTGGCTAATCCGGAGCCGGAACTGCGTCCCGAACTGATCCGTGAAGTTGCACCACACGCCATCATCGCCACTGGCCGCTCGGATTATCCGAACCAGATTAACAACGCATTATGTTTCCCGTACCTGTTTCGCGCCGCGCTTGACTCTGCTGCCAGCACGATCAACCAGGACATGAAGCGTGCCTGCGTCGTCGCATTGGCCGGCATGGCGCAAAGCGACAGCGACTTCGGTGTCGATTACATCGTTCCAAACTTGCTGGATCCGCGCTTGCTGACGAGCGTGACACCGAAAATTGCAACGGCGGCTTTTGACAGCGGCGTGGCCGGACGACAACTCGATGAAACTGCCTATGCAGAACAGCTTGCGGCGTTGGCACTGACGTTGATTTGACCGGTCGGGGAGTTTCGCCCGCCGCAGCGATGGACGAGTACGAAAAAAAACTGGTGATGCTGTAAGTAAGCTCCCGCCGGCAACGACTACTGCAACGTCTTTCTTTGAGGAGTTGACATGGTACAAGCCGTCGGCGGGACAGCAGCAACCAGTACGTTTAGCGGCCCTGCCAAAGCAGCCGGTCTTGAATATCAACTGCAACGCTATCAAAAACAATTATCGGAATGCGTCAATTGCGCGTCTGCCAAAACAGCACAGGGCAAGGCGAACATCGAAGCCATTAGTGGCGTGATCAGTAGCCTCCGGGTGCGCATCGACGCGGTCGCCAGCACTAACCCGGTGCGGCAAGTTGCGTCAGCAACTGCCGCCCCGGTAGCTGCCACCGCCACCGGCTCGACCGGGTCCATCGATGTCTTTGCGTGAGCTAGATGTGCGGTGCCCGGCAGATCGACGAATGCTTGTCCAATCCGATCGTCAAAGCGACGGCTAGGCCGTCATGCGGGTTACGATCCAGATGCGCCTATCAGATGGCTATCGGCAGTACGCCACTTGCCGGGCCCTCAATCACAGGCATAATCAGGCCGACATGAATCGTAATTTCACCTCTGCGGGAGTAATTCGATGCTCGATCTGATTCTGCGTAACTGCACTCTCACTGATGGCCGCACGGATATCGATATCGGCATTGAAGCGGGTCGCATCATCGCTGTGATGCCCAATCTTGTGGCTACCGCCGCCGAGACTATCGAGGCGACTGGACAACTCGTTACCGCACCTTTTGTTGATGCCCATTTCCACATGGATTCGACGCTCTCGTATGGACTTCCACGCATCAACCAATCCGGCACGCTGCTCGAGGGGATTGCGCTGTGGGGTGAACTCAAGCCACTTCTGACGCAGGAAATGCTAGTAGAGCGCGCTCTGGCGTATTGCGACTGGGCCGTCGCCAAAGGTTTGCTGGCGATCCGCTCGCATGTCGATGTCTGTGATCCGCGCTTGCTGGCCGTTGAGGCGCTGCTGCATGTGCGCGACAGAGTCAAACCTTACCTCGATTTGCAACTGGTCGCCTTTCCGCAGGATGGTTTGCTACGGGCTCCTGCAGGACTGGCCAATCTGGTCCGGGCGCTCGACAAGGGAGTCGATGTCGTGGGAGGCATTCCGCATTTTGAACGCACGATGAGCGATGGTGCCGAGTCGGTTCGCATCCTGTGTGAACTCGCTGCGGAGCGTGGTCTGCGTGTCGACATGCATTGTGATGAATCGGACGATCCGATGTCGCGTCATATCGAGACACTGGCATTCCATGCGCATCGTCTTGGCATGCAGGGCCGGGTAACCGGTTCGCATTTGACGTCGATGCATTCGATGGACAACTACTATGTCTCCAAACTGATTCCGCTGATTCGCGAAGCAGGTGTGGCGGCGATTGCCAACCCATTGATCAACATTACGCTGCAAGGTCGCCATGACAGCTATCCCAAGCGTCGCGGCATGACCCGTGTACCTGAGTTAATGGCAGCCGGTATCGTTGTCGCGTTCGGGCACGATTGTGTGATGGACCCTTGGTATCCGCTCGGTAGCGCTGACATGCTGGAGGTCGCACAGATGGGGTTGCATGTTGCACAGATGACCGGCCAGGACGCGATGCGCAGCTGTTTCGATGCGGTCACGACCGCACCGGCAACCATCCTCGGACTGCAGGACTACGGTATTGCCGTCGGATGCAAGGCGGATATGGTGTTATTACAAGCGCGCGATAGCGTTGACGCAATTCGATTGCGTGCAACCCGCTTGGTGGTGATCCGTGCAGGCAAAGTAATTGCGCGTACGCCGCCAGCGACGGCGCTACTGGATCTGCCCGGCAGGCCGGCACAGATGGACTGGATGGCGCGGAATTGAATTGCCGGGGTTGTCGTTTGGAAGTTATTTAGGATTGTTTAATATCTTTTCGTTCGCCCAACGCAAAAAGGCCCTTCTTTCGAAGGGCCTCTCTGTTTGCTGCTTGTAACTTAGCCTGACGATGACCTACTTTCACACGTGTTGACGCACTATCATCGGCGCAACGTCGTTTCACGGTCCTGTTCGGGATGGGAAGG
>CAILRJ010000242.1 GCA_903836575.1 uncultured Burkholderiales bacterium | reverse complement strand
CAAGATTACCAGACAGTTAACGCTAATCCATCGGGCAAACAAGAATGGAAAAATGCGGCAAATCCTAAAAATTAATTAACTCTGACCCTAATTTTTATTTGGGGTCAGAGTCAATTAAATAGTACTTTTTGGTAAATTTTTATCGCACCAACGCTGCCAGCGTGCTGCATGCTTCACCAGTGTGCCCGCGAGCCGGTCCGGGGTGAGATCCGACAGGGCCAGGCGCGTCAGTTCGACAATCTTGCCGTTGGTCGGAGAGATGCAATAACCAGGACCATGGCCGTCAAAATCAAGATGATTTTGACGTAACAGTTTCTTGTAGATCGCGGCGAGCCGGTCGAGTGGCGCGTAGGCATACTCGACATATAAAAAAACCACATCCGCAGCCAATGCTTTGTTGTAAATCAATGAGCAACAAGCGCCATTGACGCTCAGCGGCGCACCCGCCGCCAGTTCTTCACCGTTATCGAGCTGTTTGAGCGTACAAAATCCGCTGATCAGCTCATCAAAGTTCGTTGCCATGGGAGGTCTTTCATTTTAACAAGAGCGCGTGGCGGCCAAGTACCGTTCACTGCGATTTGAGTGGCGCGCTCCCTTAAAAAATTCCCTGACTATCCATGAAAATATTCTGGAACCACCCGCCTCGACCTGACATATATGGCGGTGTGATTACCTCGCTGCAATCGCATCCTTGCGCGCAAAACAGCAAGGTTCACCTCTTCAGGAGACATCCCCCATGACGTATCAATTTACCGATCTAATGCACGCCTTCGGCAGCGCGCTCGGGTTACCCGAACCAGAGAAACTTGCTAACAGCACACCCTTCAGTGTCAACGACATAGTTTTCTGCTTTCGCAAGCCAGGTGCAGAATCGGATCAGCTACTGATGCTGTTCGTTGATTTCGGGCCAATTCCAAAAGGTAACGAAGCGGCCGTGTATTACCAGCTCCTGCGCGAAAACTATCTGGAATTCCCGACCAAAAATGCCTCTTACTGTGTTTCGTCGTGCACCGGCAATGTGGTCTATGCGCGCGCCGTCGCGCTGGAGGCAATGACAGTCGGTACGCTGATCGAAGTCGTGGCAAAACTTGTCGAACAAGTGCGCTACTGGCGCCTCGACCACGCCGACGGACGCCTGCAAATCGCACCGCAACCGATGCGCCGGCCCGCGTTCGTGCTGCCATTGCAGCTCAAAGCGAGCGCCCTGTAATGCTGTTTATTTCCTTTTCGAAAGCACATCATGCCCCCCGTCACCAGTAAATCCAGTGTCAAAGCCCGCGCCCTTATTCAAAGCAATGAGGAATTACAAAAGCTCGTGGCCACTGTCGCCAGGCACGCTCCCCACGATTCCGAAAAACCAAAGATTGGCAAGCATCATTCCAGTATTCTTGACGACACCTATCCCGAGGCAAGCTTCAGCACCGTCTACACCATGGAAATCTCGCCGCAAGAGCGTGCTCTGGCTGCCGAAATGGATGCGGCTTATGACCGCAGCAAGTTACCTCCGCATAATGATTCGCACATGCACCCGTGGTCGTACATACAAAAAGGAGTCAATCTCGAAGAGATGCTGCTGCGCATGGACATGATCCACTGCAAGCACAGTGTGTTGATGCCCATCCCGACCAGCATCATCTCGATGCAAGGCGATAAAGTAACTAAAATCTGGCCCCCCGGAGATCAGAGCACGATGCGCCATCATTGCGGCCCCACTTATTACATTCCCGATAACTACAACAGCGCCGACTTGCAGATGACGCCGGAACTGCTGGTTGAATTATCGTCAGCCATCAGCCTGCATGTCGATAGCGAAGTCGATGACTTCACTGCAGATCAGTTCAAACTGCTCGACAGCAAAGAGCGGGACAAACTCGATCCGATGATCACCGGTCTGCATCTGGGTAGCATGTTTTCCGACGTGACACTCTTCAAAAAGTTGCTACGCCATCCGGGCGTCTTCACCGGTGCCGGTGAACTCACCCTGAACAAGGAAATCGTCGAAAACCTGTTCGCTGGCGGTGCCGCTGCTCAGGCCTCGCTGCATCCTGTCGCAGGCCCGCGTGGCGACGATACCAACATCCTGCCCACCAAGCAATTAATGGCGGCACTTGGAGTGATTGGCATGCCAGCCTGTATTCATTGTGACGTCGGTGACTGGCGCGACCCGCCCGAGGCCACCCCTAAGAATATGGCGGCGTTCGATAATTTCCTGTCCGACCCGCAGGTTGTTAACACCACCATCATCTGGGCCCACGCAGGTGGCTTGGGTCGCTTCGTCAAGCAACCTGACAATCATCTGAAGGCGTTGGGTGAGATGCTCGACAAGCACCGCAATCTGGCGCTCGATATTTCGTGGAATGAAGTGGCCAAACAATTGACAGGGGAAGGCTTCGATACCGCAGCAGCAGAAAAGCGTACTGATGAGTGGGCCGCCTTTTTAGAAAAGCATTCGAAACGCATCATGTTCGGTTCCGACACGCTGGCACCGATGAACAATGCCGTCTGGACCAGGACGCTAGTCACTTATGCAGGTCTGCTGTCAAAGCTGTCAGACGAGGCGCGACTCAACATCCTCGAAAAATCTTACGGGAGGTATTACATCAGCGCGCGCACCAACGTGCGCCGATTCGAAAATGTTGTACTGCCCTGTATCGCGGACAAATTAACCGATCCAACCGTCCTGAACCTGGATATCAGCGCAATCAGGGCTATCCGCGACAAACTCTACGAAGAACTGGATCCAACCGATCTGAGTTCCGAGCGCAGTATCACCAGTGAAGACATGGAAATCTCGCTCAATCGTGTAAAAATGCGCGCCAAGTTTTCCAGCACGCTCGGAAAATTGATCAAATCAAGAGAAGAAATCGGCATACAAGAGATCGAGATCGTCCGGCTGAGGGAGGAAAATTCCAAGCTAAAGGCCTCCATTGAGGGCATCACGACACTCGCAGGAGAAACATTATCCGGACAGCCTGTCACTGCACACATTACGCGCAGACAAATCGACGTCAATATACCGCCAGCTGCCAGACATCATCTCGGACCCGCCATCCGCGAGCGAATAGAGCAACTCCGGCAAGGCTCCCGGCTGGAGATCACCTTTTTGGCACCCGGAGCCATGGACCAAAGCCAACGGGCACAATCCAGGCAGGACCTGGAAACGAAAGACGCTGAAATACGCCGGCTTACTGCCAGAAATATCGAACTGCAAACCAACCTCGACAACTATCGGACATCAGTTGCCCAGACCCCAGCCGGCCTGTTACCCGCCGGACTGGTGATTTCGCCATCGTCATCAAGGACACATCCGTTGGCGTCCCAAGCCAGGCCACTGGCACCCGGCATTCGCGCACGGATAGCGCAACTGAAAGAAAACTCTCACGCGCAAAGTAATTTTTCGACCGACGCCGGGCAACAGGGATAGCGATGCATCGAGCATCAGTTACTCCAACCTCCGCCCAGCGCCTGAATCAGCGCAACGGCTGTAACCTGCCGATCCGACGCCAGTTGCACCAGCGCGCGCCGCGCACTGAATGCACTGGCCTGCGCAGTGACTACTTCGGTGTAAGCAACCTGGCCGGCGCGGTAGCGGTTCAATGTCTGCACTTCGGTTTCATCAGCAGCGCGTGAGGCCAGCTCGCGCAATGGCTGCTGCTGCATCAGCACGCGCGTCGCCGCCAGCTGGTCTTCGACGCCCTGAAATGCCACCAGGACGGTTTGCCGGTAACGTGCCGCGGCTTGCTCTTGGGCTGCCTGTGCTTCATCAATACGGGCACGCGTGGCACCGGCATTAAACAATACCTGCGCAGCCGACAGGCCCAGTGACCAGACACTCGTCGAGGCTGAGAACAGGTCGCTGACGCGGGTCGCACCGATGCCGTAACTGGCGCTCAGGTTCAGGTTCGGATACAGCGCCGATTGCGCAATGCCGATCTGTTGGTTGGCTGCCGCTACCCGGCGTTCGGCGGCGGCGATATCGGGACGACGTTGCAGCAAGGTCGATGGCACGCCGATCGGCACCTGCGGCAACGTCGCCATCCACGGCGCAATCACCAGCGTGAAATTGCCCGGTGCTTGTCCGACCAGTACGGCAATGGCATGTTCGAGCTGGGTGCGCTGACGCTCCAGTCCGACCAGCTCGGCCTGCGCATTGGCCAGCTGGGTTTGGGCCTGCAGCAAATCGGTCTTCGGTGCGACGCCGGCCTGGTAGCGATTCTGCGCGATCTCGAGCGAACGCCGGTAGGCCGCAATTGTCGATTGCAACAGCGCACTTTGCGCATCAGTCTGACGCAATGAAAAATAATTGGTCGCCAGTTCGCCCTGCGCCGACAGCAAGGCCGAGGCCAGATCGGCCGAGCTGGCTTGTGCACTGGCGCTGGCACTGTCGACGGTGCGCGAAAGCCGTCCCCATACATCCGGTTCCCAGCTCGCCCCGATGCTGGCCTGATAGGTGTTGCCGGCACCGCTAGCTTCGCCGCCGGCACGCCGTCCGCTGCCATCGAGGCTGACGACCGGGAACAGACCGGCGCGCTGTTCGCGCACCAGCGCACGCGCCTGCGCATAGGCGGCAGCGGCAGCAGCGATATTCTGGTTCGACACTTCGACCTGACTTTCCAGCGCATTGAGCCCGGCATCATCGAACAGCATCCACCAGGTGCCACGATCCAGCGCATCGGCCGGCGTCGCCCGGACCCAGCCCGGCACTTCCTTGTACGCAGCAGGCGTGGCCGGCACCGGTTGCTGGTAAGCCGGACCGACTGCGCAACCGCCGGCAGTAGCGACCAGCACGGCAAGTGCCAGCCAGCGGGAGGGAGGGAGTAAGTGCATGGTCAGTCTCATGGTTGGATCGCCAGCGTCGCCGGGGCGCGCCGATGGCGTAATTTGTCGAGCAGGATGTAGACCACCGGCGTGGTCAGCAGCGTCAGCACCTGGCTGGCAAGCAACCCGCCGATGATGGCGACGCCGAGCGGCTGACGCAATTCGGAGCCTTCGCCAAAACCGATCGCCAGCGGCAGCGCACCCAGCGCGGCGGCCATCGTCGTCATCAGGATAGGGCGGAAGCGCAACAGGCAGGCTTCGCGTACCGCATCGAACGCTGACAGGTTGCGGCTGCGCTCGGCCTCGAGCGCAAAGTCGATGATCAGGATCGCATTTTTCTTGACGATGCCCAGCAGCAGGAACACGCCGATCAGTGCAATCAGCGAAAACTCCATGTTGAACAGCAGCAGCGCAAGGATCGCGCCGACGCCGGCCGAAGGTAGCGTCGACAGCACCGTGATCGGATGGATCAGGCTTTCATACAACATGCCCAGCACAAGGTAGATCACCACCAGCGCCGCGAGGATCAGCAGCGGTTGCTGGTTCTGCGATTCCTGCGCGGCCCGTGCGCTGCCTTCAAAACTGCCGCGCACATTGGTCGGCATGCCGATGTCGGCCTCGGCCTGGCGCACCGCATCCTGACCATCAACCAGCGTGTAGCCATCGGTCAGATTGAACGACACCGTAGTAGCGAGTTCGGCATCCTGATGGCTGATCGAGGTAGCCGTCGAGCCTTCGGCAAAACTGGCGATCGCCGACAGCGGCACCATGCGTGTTGCCGTAGCGCTCAACGCCGAACCGGTGGACTGGTCGCGCAAACCGGGGTTGCTGCTCAGCGTCGTGCTCGTGGTTGTGCTGACGGCGGTCGCGGCGGTGCCGGTCGACACCAGCCCGCGCGCCGGCACATACACGTCATTGAGCGCTTGCGGACTTTGTGCAAAACGCGGCGCGACTTCCATCACGACCTTGTACTGGTTCAGCTCGGAATAAATCGTCGCAACCTGGCGCTGGCCGAAGCCGTTGTACAGTGCGTTCGAGACATCGCGCGAAGTCAGGCCTAGCCGGGAGGCGGTTTCGTGATCGATCTTGACATAGGTTTCCACGCCGTTCTCTTCCTGATCGGTATCGACGTCGATCAGCGCCGGCTGCAGCTTCATCGCGTCACCGAGCTTGTTGGCCCAGACTTTCAGATCAGCGAGGCTATCGCTCTTGAGGGTGTACTGATAGGTAGAATTCGACGACCGGCCACCCATCCGGAAATCCTGCACCGGATTGAGATACAAGCTCACGCCAGTGACTTTTGCCAGTTGCGGACGTAAGCGCGCAATGACCGCCTGGCCGCCGTCGGCGCGTTCACCAACCGGCTTCAGATTGACGAACAAGAACCCGCCGCCGGCACGACTGCCACCGGTAAAACCGACCACCGTGGCGACCGCAGGATCACGCTGGATGATCGCCACCAGCGCACGCAATTTGTCCTGCATCGCGACCGGCGAGATGCTCTGATCGGCACGCAAGCCGCCGTTGAGACGACCGGTATCCTGCTGCGGAAAAAATCCCTTGGGCGCGACGATGAACAGGTACACGTTCAGACCAATCGCCCCTACCAGTATCAGCATCACCAGCGCCGGCGCATGCAAGGCCCAGTCGAGACTGTGCTCGTACATCTTGTGGATGCGGTTGAAGCCGTTTTCGAAACCGCGCGCCAGACGGCCCGGTTTGCGCGCCGGATCATGCGGACGCAACAACCAGGCGCACATCATCGGCGTGGTGGTCAGCGAAATGACCAGCGAGATCATCACCGCGGCCGACAGCGTCACGGCAAATTCGCGGAACAGGCGGCCGACCTGCCCGCCCATGAACAGCAACGGAATGAACACCGCCACCAGCGACACGCTGATCGACAACACCGTAAAGCCGACTTCGCGCGCACCGAGCAGCGCCGCTTCCATCCGGTCCATGCCGGCCTCGATATGGCGCGCGGTATTTTCGAGCACGACAATGGCATCATCGACCACGAAACCGGTCGCCACCGTCAGCGCCATCAAACTCAGGTTATTCAGTGAAAAACCGAGCAGATACATCACGCCGAAGGTGCCCAGCAACGACACGACCGTGGCGACCGCCGGGATGATGGTGGCGCGCACATTGCGCAGGAACGCGCTCACTACCAGCACCACCAGCGCAATCGAAATGAGCAGCGTGATCTCGATTTCATGCAGTGACGAGCGGATCGAATTGGTGCTGTCGGTCGCGATTTGCATGTCCACACCCGGTGGCAATTGCGCCTGCAATTCCGGCAGCAGGTCACGGATGCCATCAACGGTTTCGATCACATTGGCTCCGGGCTGCTTGCGCAACAGCACGACAACCGCCGGCTTGCCATTGAACAGGCCCAGCGTATTGGTGTTCTCGACACCATCGACCACCTCGGCAACATCGTCAAGCCGGATCGCTGCATTGCTGCGCCAGCCAACGACCAGCGACCGGTAATCGGCTGCCTTGCGGCCACCGCCCGGCGTATAAATTTGCAAGCGCCGTTGGTCACCCTCGATGGTTCCCTTGGGACGATTGGCCGTACTGGCCTGAATCGCGGCGCGTACGTCTTCCATGCTGACGCCGTATTTGTTAAGCGCATACGGCAGCAGTTCGACGCGCACCGCCGGCAGCGAGCCACCGCCGAGTTCGACATCGCCAATGCCCTGCACTTGCGCCAGCTTTTGCTGCACCACGTTCGACACTGCATCGTAAATCTCGCCGGGCGTGAGCGTCGGCGAAGTCAGCGCCAGAATCATGATGGGTGCGTCGGACGGATTGGCCTTGCGGTAGGTCGGATTACTGCGCAGCGTCGCCGGCAAGTCGGCACGCGAAGCACTGATCGCAGCTTGCACTTCGCGCGCCGCCGCGTCGATCTTGCGGTTCAGGTCGAACTGCAAATTGATGCGGGTCGATCCGCTGCTACTGCGCGAGGTCATTTCGTTGACCCCGGCAATGACGCCGAGGCGACGTTCCAGTGGCGTCGCCACGCTGGATGCCATGGTTTCCGGACTGGCTCCCGGCAGCGAAGCACTGACCGAGATATTCGGAAAATCCACCTGCGGCAAAGGCGCCACCGGCAGCACGAAAAACGCGCCAATCCCGGCCAGCGCAATGCCGATCGTCAGCAGGACTGTCGCGACGGGACGCCGGACAAAAGGAGCCGACAGGTTCACGCTGGCTCCGCCTTGCGGTGGCGTCCGGACAACCGCTGCGACAAGCGGTCAAAGCCAAGGTAGATCACCGGCGTCGTGAACAGCGTCAGCACCTGACTGACGATGAGTCCGCCAAAAATCGCCAGTCCGAGCGGACGGCGCAACTCGGCGCCATCGCCCCAGCCCAGCATCAGCGGCACCGCCGCGAACAGCGCGGCCAGCGTCGTCATCAGGATAGGCCGGAAGCGCAGCAGCGCCGCCTGATGAATCGCCTGTTGCGCGCTCATGCCCTGATGGCGCTCGGCCTCGATGGCGAAGTCGATCATCATGATGGCGTTTTTCTTGACGATGCCGATCAGCAGGATGATGCCGATGATACCGATCACGCCCAGTCCGGCCCCGCTGATCATCAGCGCCAGCAGCGCGCCGACGCCTGCCGACGGCAGCGTCGACAGAATCGTCAGCGGATGGATATAGCTTTCGTACAGCACGCCGAGCACGATGTAGACGCACACCAGCGCGGCCAGAATCAGCCATAGCTGACTGCTTAGCGATGACTGATACGCACCAGCCGCACCAAGGAAAGTCATCGTCACCGAAGCCGGCAATTTGATATCCAGCGCGGCCTGCCGGATCACGTCCACCGACTTGCCCAGCGAAACGCCGGGCGCGGTATCGAAACCCAGCGTGGTGGCCGGGAACTGCGCCACGTGCGTGATCTGCAAGGGGGACTGGCGCTCGGTAATGGTCGCAATCGCCGACAGCGGCGTCGGTTTGCCGGAGCCGGTGCGTAGCTGCAAATTGCCCAGTTGCGCCGGCGTGGTCAGCGTATCGGGACGGGCTTCGAGGATCACGCGGTACTGGTTGGTCTCGGTAAAAATGGTCGAGACGATGCGCTGACCGAAGGCGCTGTAGAGCGCATCATCGATCGCCGCCGCGCTGATCGAGAGCCGCGCCGCACTGTCGCGGTCGATGTCGATATACACCGCCAGACCGGTGGCGTCGGCATCCGACACCACGTTTTGCAGCGCCGGCTGGCGCTTGAGTTGCTGCGTTAGTTTATTGGCCCATTCGATCACGCTGGCGGTATCGGCGGCTTCCAGCGAGACGCGATACTGGGTCGGTCCGGTTTCGGCATCGATGGTCAGGTCTTGGGTTGGCTGCAGATAAATTGTCACGCCGGCGACTTTGCCGACCCGTTCACGCAGGCGCGTCATCGTCTCGACTTGCGAGCCGGTGCGGTCGCGCTTGAGGTTGATCAGCATGCTGCCGGTATGCAGCATCGTGTTACGCGCGGCGTCGACACCGACCAGTGAGCTGAGACTCTCGACATCGGGGTCTTGCAGAATCGCCGCTGCCGCCGCCTGCTGCAATTGCGCCATGCGCGTGTAGGACACCGTTTGTGCGGCTTCGATGCGGGCTTGCAGCTGGCCGGTGTCCTGAGTCGGAAACAGTCCTTTCGGAATCACCAGATACAGCACCACCGTCAGCGCCAGTGTTGCGGCGGCGACCAGCAGCGTCAGCGTCTGGTGCACCAGCACCCAGCTCAGGCCACGGTCATAGCGTTTCATTACGTCGTCGGAAAAACGCTGCAGGCGTCCCGGCGGTGCGTCGCTCTTGACTTGCGGCTTGAGCCAGCGCGCCGACATCATCGGCACCAGCGTCAGCGACACCACCGCTGAAATCAGGATCGTGATCGATAGCGTGACGGCAAATTCGCGGAACAGCCGCCCTACTACGTCGCCCATGAACAGCAGCGGAATGAGCACCGCGATCAGCGACACGGTCAGCGAAATGATCGTGAAGCCGATCTGCGCTGCGCCCTTCAGTGCAGCGGCCATCGCAGTTTCGCCTTCCTCAAGATAGCGCGCGATATTCTCGATCATCACGATCGCATCATCGACGACGAAACCGGTCGCAATCGTCAGCGCCATCAGGCTCAGGTTGTTCAGGCTGTAGCCGAGCAGGTACATCGCACCGCAACTGCCGATCAATGAAATTGGCACGGCCAGACTGGCAATGATGGTAGCGCGCCAATTGCGCAGGAAGGCAAAAATCACCAGCACCACCAGCAACACGGCCAGCAGCAATTCAGTCTGGACATGTTCGACCGACGAGCGGATGCCGGTGGTGCGATCACTCAGGACCACCACTTTCAGCGCGGCCGGCAAGCCGGCTTGCAATTCGGGCAGGCGCTTTTTGATCGCATCGACGGTGGCAATGACGTTGGCACCGGGCTGGCGCTGGACATTGAGGATGATGGCCGGATGCAGGCCGGACCAGGCGCCGAGCTTGACGTTCTCGGCGCTATTGACGACCTGGGCGACATTCGACATGCGCACCGGCGCGCCGTTCTTGTAGGCCACGATCAGATTGCGATAATCGTCGGCGGCCAGCAACTGGTCATTGGCGTTGATGGTGTAGGAGCGCGCCGGTCCGTCAAAACTGCCTTTGGCGCTATTGGCATTGGCCGCGGCAATCGCGGTGCGCAAGGTATCAAGACCGAGGCCGTACGATGCCAGTGCCGCAGTATCCGCCTGAATCCGCACAGCCGGACGCTGACCGCCCGCCAGCGAGACCAGCCCGACACCATCGACCTGACTGATCTTCAGCGCCAGCCGGGTATTGACGAGGTTCTGGACTTCCGTCAGCGGCAGCGTGTCGGACGTGATTGCCAGCGTCAGCACCGGCGCATCAGCCGGATTGATCTTGGCATAGACCGGCGGTGCCGGCAGGTCGGCCGGCAACAGCGAACCGCCGGCATTGATGGCGGCCTGGACTTCCTGCTCGGCTACGTCGAGGGTCTGGCCGAGACCGAATTGCAGCGTAATGATCGACACCCCGGCGGCACTGGTCGAACTCATCCGTTCGAGGCCGGACATCTGGCCGAACTGGCGTTCCAGTGGCGCAGTGACGGTCTGGCCCATCACTTCCGGACTGCCGCCCGGATACAGCGTCTGCACCTGGATGGTCGGAAAATCAACTTGCGGCAAAGCCGATAGCGGCAGGAACTTGAAGCCGACGATGCCGGTCAGCACGATGGCAACCATCAGCAGCGCCGTCGCTACCGGTCGTTCGATGAAGGGACGTGACGGATTCATGCAGCGTCTTTCCTGATCACGGTGCAGCAGCGGGCTGCGGACGACGGCGACGTTCTCCGGCCGGGACCGGTTTGCCGTCGGCATCGACAGCTGCGGTCTTGCCCGCACCGGCAGCACCATTGCGCTTGCCCCTGCCGCCCGGCTTGTCACCCGGCAGCGAGACGGCGGCACCGTCACTGAGACGGTCGCCACCCTCGGTGACGACGCGTTCGCCAAGCTTCAGGCCAGCGGTAATTTCGACTTTGTCGACATCGGCCTGACCGCGCGTGACCAGTCGCATGCCGGCCGTGCGGTCGCTGTTGAGCACATACACGAAATCACCTTTGCTGCCGTGGCGCAGCGCCGTCACCGGAATGGTTACCGCTCCGGTGATGGTGCGCAGCTCCAGGCGCACATTGACAAACTGATTCGGAAACAGCGTCATTCTTTCATTCGAAAAACGCGCCTTGGCCTTGACGGTACCGGTCTGTACATCGATCAGGTTATCGAGCGTCGAGAAGCGGCCGGTGGCCAGCAAATTCACGCGGGTGCGATCGAACGCAGCTACCGCCAACTCAGTCTTTCCGGCCGAACGGGCCAGCACATCCGTGACCCGGTCCTGCGGCACGGCAAACTGCACATCGATCGGCGTAAGCTGCGTAATCACGACGATACCGGCGGTGTCGCCGGCATTGATGACATTGCCGGCATCGACGACGCGCAAGCCGACGCGCCCGCCGATCGGTGCGGTGATCTTGCTGTAACCGAGATTAAGTTTGGCGGTGCCTTCGGCGGCACGGTCCGACAGCACCGTCCCCTCGAGCTGTTTGACCAGCGCCTGCTGGGTATCGACGTCCTGACGCGCAATCGAATCTTGCGCCAGCAATGTCTGGAAGCGCGTCAGCGTGACCTTGGCGCTGGCCAGTTGCGCTTCGTCGCGCTGGCGCTGGCCCGATGCCTGCATCAGTGCCATCTCGTATTGACGCGGATCGATGGTCGCCAGCACCTGGCCGGCGCGTACCGTCTCGCCTTCGCGAAACAGAATTTGCTGCAGCACGCCACCGACTTGAGGCCGCACCGTCACCGTCGCGGCAGGCATGACCGTACCGAGTGCATCGAGCACCACCGGCATATCTGCCGCCGTGGCTGTCGCCACGCCGACGGTCGTACTCGGTCGCCCGATACGTCCGCCGGGCCCCGGACCCGCCGGCTCACGATGCGCCAGATACCAGGCCGCGCCGCCGACGGCGGCCACTGCCAGTAGCGCAATCAGGCTACCGATCAGCAACGAGCGACGACCAGGTTTTTTACGGGCAGCCGGAGGCAGCGTTGCAGGTATTTCCATGATTTTTCCTTGATGACCAGAGGATGCCGGCGAATTTTTATAGCGGCATGATCGCATGCAGCGGGCTTGCTTGCTGCACCATATTTCACTCGGACATCAAAATACCGGAAAGCGCTATGACGGGCGATAAACAGGGAGACTTCTTACCGGCAGAGAGATAGCGAAACAGAGCGGCAATACAGCCGATACATGCCTGAGCTAGTGGCGCAGCGCAAGGAAATTTCCGCGAAAAATCCTGCGAAAAAAAAGCCTGACCCTGGTTGCTGCCGGGTCAGGTTTACGACCGCATGAAGAAGCCAGCCGGGATACCCCCATAGCCAATGAGGCTGATATTTTAGGAACGCAAAAAGAAATGATTAGTCAGCGTGGCCGGATGCCGGACGGTAATGCAAAGCCGCACCAATGGCCGCGCCGACCATCGTGACGACGGCATTGCTGGCATTGATCAGCTTGCCCATCAACAGCATGCCGTGGATTTGATCGTTCAAATGCAGCGAGGTCACGCGCACACCATCTTCTTCCAGCCGTTTTGCATAGGCTAGACCTTCGTCGCACAACGGATCGTGCGCAACTGTGACGACCAGCGCCGGTGGCGTCCCGGCAAGAGTCGATGCCAGCAACGGCGAGGCACGCCAATCGATTCGATTGACGGGATCGGGCGTATAAAGATCAATAAAATAATGCATCGTCGCTGCCGTCAACAGTACGCCCGATGTAATGCGCTGGTACGAATCACTGGCCGCGGTGAGATCGACCACCGGATAAATCAGTGCCTGAAATATCGTGCGCGGTGCGGTGCCATCCCGCCCCATCAGTGCCAGCACCGCAGCAAGATTGCCACCGGCGCTGTCGCCACCGACGGCGAGCCGATCACGTGCTATCAACAGCGTACCTGCATTGGCATCGATCCATTGCAACGCCGTCAGCGAGTCATCCAGTGCGGCCGGAAAGGGATGCTCGGGAGCCAGCCGGTAATCGGCTGCCACCACGCAGATACCGGCCAGATTGGCCAGCCGCCGGCACAAGCGGTCGTGGCTCTCCAGGTCACCAATAACCCAGCCACCGCCATGCAGGAACAGCAAACACGGCAACACCGCACTGGCCGCGGTGCCGCTACCGCGATAGACCCGCAGCACCAGTCCATCCGGCAACGTGACATCACGTACCACCGCGACCTCCTCGGCCGGCAACTGCATCAGGTCGCGATTGCCGCTATAGACAACCCTGGCCGCCTCGGGAGTCATGTCCTGGTATGGCAGACGACCGGTCTGGCGAGCCATCTCAAGCAGGCTGTTGACTTGCGGATCGAAGATAGGCATCGCTTATATCCTTGTAACTAGAAAAAACTACGCTTTACTATGGTGTCGCTTGACGTCGCAGTATGCCCACGATAGTGACACGCTTTTCTCTTTTTCGAGAGACGACAATCGTGATTCCGCAGTCGCTCAGGGTGCAATGTCCTGCGGTTATTGCACCGTACTCGAACGAAGTTCACGCTGCGATTGACATTATTGTTGTCATTGATTTTGGCCTGCTTTGCACTAGGACAGCGCATCGCCTACCAGCACAATTCTCCTCAGGCAGCACCCATATTCACGACCTTGCATTTCACTACAGCTCGCTCGGGAAATACGCGACTGAGCCTGGCAAAAAGTCTGTCTGCGTGATGGTCACCGACAACGATTGTTGCCGCCTCATCAGCCGACAGACTTTGAATATTGGCGCGGGCTTGTTCAAACATGTGATGGTCTCGTGCGTCCATTCCTGCGCTAATTTTGTTACTGGATTGTTCTGACACCTTGGCAGCAATGACCATTTTTTCTATGATCCGGTTAGCTCGCTCCTCGTTTCCGGAGGCAACTGTTTCCGTCATCTTTGATTGAATGTAAGCGAGCGCTTTCAACATGAATTCCTGAGTGGTTGCCCGCACGCCAAGCTGCGCCTCCACCTCACTCACTGCGTGCGGACTAATTTCGGCTAATACATCGTAATAAGCTGATTTCAACTTGGCGAACGCCGTCATTTCTGCCGATAAATCTGGGCGATCAATACTGATACACCGGTTTGATTCGTGCTTTGCATACTTCTTTATGCAGCGTTCAGAATCATGCGACTCAAACATCACGACGCCCCGATCACCCGGAATACCCGGCAATTTGGGATGCAAGTGATTTTCGCCATACACGGTAATTCTTTTAAAAAATTTTTCCGGATGCCTCGCGTTGTCGTTGAAAGTCACAATGTAGTCACCGGCAAGCGCTTGTTTAAATTCTTCAATTGACTTCGCTTGATCGCCTTTGTTGTAAGCGAAGCCTTCGAGGTCGGAACCCGATTTGATAGATTGTGTATTACATGCAGCGGGTGGTTCGGATCGCGGCCCGGGTTTCCCGACAAGGTGCTTTGCCGTCAGCTCAGGTGGTGAACTCGAGAGTAACAAGCGTGCCCTCATGGTGCGGGCGGGTGATCTGGATAGATCAGACCGCCGGCCCGATAGGTTGTCTTGCACCTTGTCGCCAACGGGCAAGTCAACTCTGGATGGCTGCTTGGGCGGGTTGTCCTGCCCAACCTTGCCTATCGACGCCATCAAGCCCAGGACAAGAAATTTGCATTTCATGGATCGCTCGCTTATGTTGAAAGAAACCGTAAGTGGCGCGGTATTGGCAAACGGTTCCCGGCAATGTCGTCAACCAAAAGCCGGCCAGCCCTATCGCTCTCATTAACCGCGCTCAACACCCTCCGACACCCTTCACCACCCCATACCCGCTCCCTCAACATGGTTGACTAATTTAGTCAAGTATCGTACTGTGAATTCCCGACAGATTTACTCGGGTATTAAAACCGACGCCAAAGGAGCATCCCGCGATGACCATTTCTCTATCAACAACTGCAGTAACAAAAATCCGTGACCAGATTCAAAAAAATGGAAAAGGGTTTGGCGTCCGACTGGGCGTCAAGACGGTTGGTTGCTCCGGCTTTGCCTATACGCTTGACTATGTCGATGGCGTGCAAGAAGGGGATAAATTATTCGCTTCGGGGGCGGTCAACATCGTGGTCGATGCTGCCAGCCTGCCGATGCTCGACGGTTCCCATATTGACTTCGTCAGGCAAGGTCTCAACGACGTGCTGAAAATAACAAACCCGAATGTCGAGAGCGAATGCGGTTGCGGCGAGAGCTTCAACCTGAAAAAAACCAACGCGGTCGCCTGAAGCGCGACTGCATAGCAATAATGACCGTTGCAGGGAATTTTCTTTCTGTTGCGGCCATGCCGGGCACCCGTCTTGGTGTCTCCGGCCAAAGAACAGCGAGGGCTATACCCAATGAGTGCAGTACTTCAACAACTAGTCAATCGACCATATCCCCATGGATTTGTCTCCGACATTGAGTCGGACGTCGCGCCACAAGGGCTGAGCGAAGACACCATCCGTCTAATTTCAGCGAAGAAAAAAGAGCCTGAATGGTTACTCGCTTTCCGGCTGGAGGCCTACCGGAAATGGCTCACAATGACCGAACCGCAATGGCAGAACGTCCACCATCCGAAAATCGACTTCCAGGCCATCAGTTACTACTCGGCACCGAAGACCAAGCCCAAGCTCAACAGCATGGACGAAGTCGATCCGGAGTTGCTGCGTACCTTTGAAAAACTGGGCGTGCCGTTGCACGAGCGTATGGCGCTGGCCGGTGTCGCCGTGGACGTCATTTTTGACAGCGTATCCGTGGCAACCACTTACAAAGCCAAACTGGCTGAAGCGGGCGTAATTTTTTGCTCGATGTCGGAAGCGGTGCTGGAGTATCCCGAACTGGTCAAAAAATATCTGGGCACGGTGATACCGACGGGCGACAACTTTTACGCAGCGCTCAATTCGGCGGTATTTACCGATGGTTCGTTCTGTTATATCCCGAAGGGCGTCAAATGCCCGATGGACCTATCGACTTACTTCCGTATCAATACCGAAGAATCCGGCCAGTTCGAACGCACGCTGATCGTCGCCGAAGAAGGCGCATCCGTGGTTTATCTGGAAGGCTGTACCGCGCCGGCATTCAGCAGCAACCAATTGCATGCGGCTGTGGTTGAACTGGTCGCGCTTGACAATGCCGACATCAAATATTCAACGGTCCAGAACTGGTATGCCGGCGATGAGAACGGCGTCGGCGGAATCTACAATTTCGTCACCAAACGGGCGCTGGCCAAAGGAGTCAATTCGCGGATTTCCTGGACGCAGGTCGAAACCGGCGCAGCGATTACCTGGAAATATCCCTCCGTCATCCTGCAAGGCGATAACGCGATCGGCGAGTTTTATTCGGTGGCCGTGACCAACCATTACCAGCAAGCCGATACCGGCACCAAGATGATCCACATCGGCAAGAACACCCGCAGCACGATTGTCAGCAAAGGTATTTCTGCCGGCAAATCGAGCAATAGCTATCGCGGGTTGGTGAAAGTCACGCCTGGCGCAACGGGCGCGCGCAATTATTCGCAGTGTGACTCGATGCTGATCGGCGAGGAATGCAGCGCCAATACGTTTCCGTATATTCAGGTGCGCAATCCGTCGGCACAGGTCGAGCATGAAGCCTCGACGTCGAAGATCGGCGAAGACCAGCTGTTCTATTTTGCCCAGCGCGGCATCGACGCCGAAGCCGCGGTGTCGATGATTATTAACGGTTTCTGCAAGGACGTTTTTCAACAATTACCTCTGGAGTTCGCGGTCGAAGCAACCAACCTGCTGAGCTTCAAACTGGAAGGGAGCATCGGATGATCAACAACAACAGCAAGATCTTGCTTGAAGTACGCGGACTGTGCGCCAGCGTCAACGGTACACCGATCCTGAAGGATCTCGATTTCACCGTGCGTAGCGGCGAAGTGCACGCCATCATGGGCCAGAACGGTTCGGGTAAAAGTACCTTCGCCAAAGTACTGGCAGGCCATCCGGCCTACGAAGTCACCGGCGGCTCGGTGCTGCTCGAAGGGCAAGACCTGTTTGCCCTCACCCCCGAGCAACGGGCCCGCTCCGGACTGTTCCTGGCGTTCCAGTATCCGATCGAAATACCGGGTGTCATCAATAGCCAGTTTCTGCGCCTGACCTACAACACGGTACAAAAAGAACGCGGCAACGACGAACTCGATCCGCTCGAGTTCGACGACTTCGTGCGCGAAAAAATGCAGTTGCTGGAAATGAGTCCCGACTTCCTCGACCGCAGTGTCAATGACGGCTTTTCCGGCGGCGAAAAAAAGCGCAACGAGATCCTGCAAATGGCGCTGCTCGAACCACGCGTGGCGATCCTTGACGAGACCGATTCCGGCCTCGACATCGACGCGTTGCGCATCGTCGCGCACGGCATCAACCAGCTCTCGACGCCCGACAATGCGACTGTCATGGTGACCCATTACCAGCGCCTGCTGAACTACATCGTGCCGGATTTCGTGCATGTGATGGATCACGGCCGCATCATCAAGACCGGCGGAAAAGACCTCGCACTCGAGCTCGAACAACGTGGCTACGAGTGGGTTAGCGAGGAGTACGCAGCGACGCAAAAGGTGACGGCATGAGCGACCAATCCGTGTTGACACGAGCCCCGTCCGCTACGACCACACCCGGCGACCAGCCGTGGCTGGAAGCATTACGTACGCGCGCCGCGAGCCGGACTGCTGTCCTGGCCCGGCCCACCACGCGTGACGAAGAATGGCGCTTTACCGATCTGTCGCCTTTTGCCCAGACCACGTTTGTGCCGGCACCGGGCACACCGTCGCGGCAACTGGTAGCCGATGACATCGCCGGATTCACGATCGAGGAAGCGCAGACGCGCCTGGTCTTTGTTGATGGCATTTACGCACCCGCACTGTCGGTGCGGCAGGATGACAGAGATATCGTCATCACCGACCTGCAGAGCGCACACGTGCAGCATGCGCAGACTATCGAGGCACATCTTGGCCACCATGCCGACATCGATAGCGCCTATTTTGCAGCGCAAAATACTGCGTCGATGGACAACGTCGCGGTGGTCATCGTTCCTCGCAACAGTGCGATTACGGCACCGGTTCATCTGCTGTTTATCGCTACGCAAAAAGACGTTCTCAGCTTTCCGCGTTGCCTGGTGGTTGCCGAGGCCGGCAGCAGCGTGACCGTGGTCGAAGATTATGTTGTGATGAACCAGCCGGGTGGCCAGGAAGAGGCCCATCTCGCCACGCATTTCACCAATACGGTGACTGAAGTTGCGCTGGCGGATTCGGCACAGGTGCACCATATTCGCCTGCAGCGCGAAGGCGGCCGGGGTTTGCATATCGGCTTGTGCGCGGTCGCGCTCGGTCGATCCAGTCAGTACACCTCGGTCAGCATTGCAATGGGTGCGCGCATTTCGCGAGTCAACCTCGAGGTAGTGCATCACGGCGAAGGTGCAACCTGCACCCTCGACGGACTGGCCCTGATCGGCAACCGGCAACTGGCCGACACCCATACGCTGGTCGATCATGCCAAACCGCACGGCACCAGTTTCCAGCTGCACAAATGCATTGCCGACGACAGCGCGCATGCGGTGTTCAATGGCAAGGTGATCGTGCGCACCGATGCGCAAAAAATCGATGCGCGCCAATCGAACCGTAACTTGTTGTTATCCGGCAAGGCGCATATTGACACCAAACCGCAACTTGAAATTTTTGCTTCCGATGTCAAGTGTACTCATGGCGCAACCGTCGGCCAGCTCGATGCCGACGAAGTGTTTTATCTTCAAAGCCGCGGGCTGAGCGAAGCGGCTGCACGCAACTTGCTGACCTATGCCTTCGGGGCAGAAATCATCGAGCGCATCCCGATCGCTTCCGTGAAACAGCAGCTGGTGCAAAAGGTGCTCGAACAAACGACAGGCAAATCATGAAACGTTTAATGGAACATGAGCAGACCCGGTTCGACGCGCTCGATGTCGCCCGCATCCGTGCCGATTTTCCTATCCTCGGACTGCAGATAAACGGGCATCCGCTGGTCTACCTGGATAACGCGGCATCGAGCCAGATGCCGCAGTCGGTGATCGACCGGATGGCACGGTATCAAACCTCGCAGCACGCCAACATCAACCGTGCGGTGCATGCACTGTCCGAGATCGCGACCAATGAATATGAAGCGGCGCGGCGCACGCTGCAGCACTTCATCCATGCGGCCGAAGAGCGTGAAGTGGTCTTCACCAGCGGCGCCACCGATGCGATCAACCTTGTCATGCATGGCTACGGCCGCAAGTTCATCGGCGCCGGCGACGAAATTATTCTGACCACGATGGAGCACCACGCCAATATCGTGCCGTGGCAAATGCTGGCCGAAGAGAAAGGCGCGATCATCCGCGTCGCACCCATCAATGATGCGGGCGAAGTGCAACTGGACGCATATCAAAAGTTGTTCAATGCGCGCACCAAGTTTGTCGCTCTAACGCATGTCTCGAATGCGCTGGGAACCGTCAATCCGGTCAAGGAAATGGTCGCGATGGCGCATGCGCATGGCGTACCGGTACTGGTCGATGGGGCGCAAGCAGCGCCGCATATGGCGGTTGATGTGCAGGATCTTGACTGTGATTTTTATACTTTCTCGGGGCACAAATTGTGTGGACCCACCGGCATCGGCATCCTGTATGGCAAGGCCGCTTTGCTGGAAAAAATGCAGCCGTTTAAGGGTGGTGGCGACATGATTCTGTCGGTTACGTTCGAGAAGACGACTTACAACGATATCCCGCACAAGTTCGAGGCAGGCACGCCGCCGATTGCCGCCGCCATCGGCATGGCCGCTGCGGTTGATTACCTATCGGCCATCGGCATGGCCGCCATCAGCCGACAGGAACAGGCCCTGCTCGATTACGCTACCAGTCAGCTGCAGGCACTGCCGGGCGTGCGCATCATTGGTACCGCAGCAGACAAGGCAGCAGTCCTGTCATTTGTCATCGATGGCGTGCACCCGCATGACATCGGCACCTTGCTCAACGAGGAGGGCATTGCGGTACGCACCGGCCACCATTGTGCGCAGCCGGTGATGCAGCGTCTGGGACTGCCGGCCACGTCACGCGCCTCGTTTGCGTTTTATAACACCATGGCAGAGGTCGATGCCCTCACCGCCGGCATTCGGGCCGTGCAGAAAGTGTTTTTGTAATGGCTGATCCGAGAGCGCTCTATCAGGAAATGATCCTCGAGCATAATCGCAAGCCGCGCAATTTTGGCGCGCTCGAGAATGCTACCCACCATTCGGCCGGACACAATCCGCTGTGCGGCGACCATATTGATGTGAGCCTTGTGATGCAGGGCACGACGATCGAGCAAGTCGGGTTCGTCGGCGAGGCGTGCGCGATCTGCAAATCGGCGGCATCGATGATGACGGTTGCCGTCAAAGGAAAATCCCAGGCCGATGCCGAAGCCCTGATCGGTGAGTTTGTCGCCATGACCACCGGCAAGCTCGACATGAACAGCCCGCACCAGCTGGGCCGTCTGAAAGTGTTTGCCGGTATCGCCGACCTGCCGGTGCGCGTCAAATGCGCGATCCTGCCGTGGCATACCTTGCACGCGGCATTGCATGCGATCGATGGTTCGTCGACGGAAGCCGGGCAGGACCCGATGCGTGTCACGAACAGTGATGCATGACTGTTCATGCGTGATGAACTCTGTCCTCTTTCTAGAAAGGAAAGACCATGCCAAAAATTGCTGAAATCGACGACACGCCGAATCCAAATGCTGTCAAATTTACGCTGCATGAACCCTTGAGCTGGGGCGTCTCGCATTCGTACGACACGGCCGAGCAGGCCAGCAATGACCCGCTGGCGAGCGCGCTGTTTGCGCTCGAGCATGTCACCAATGTGTTTTATACCGACCGCTGGCTGACTGTCACGCAGGATGGCGAGGCCGACTGGCCGGCGCTGGTGCGCCTGATTGCCGTGCCATTGCGCGCGGCCCCTGCTGCTGCGGCGCAATCGGAACAACTGGTTTCGGCAGCCCGCCTTGCCGTGCATGAAATGAGCGAAGACGAACAAGACCGTTTTGCCCGCATCAACGACTTGCTGGACCAGCAGATCCGGCCGGCGCTGCAAGCCGACGGGGGTGACCTGCATGTGCTGGGATTGTCGGGTGATGCATTGAGTATCCACTACCAGGGCGCCTGCGGCACGTGCCCGAGTGCCATTGGCGGTACGCTCGCCAGTATCGAAAACCTGCTGCGGGCTATCGAGCCCAATATTGCGGTGCAGGCCGTTTAATCGTCAATTTTCAATGAGGAGAGCCCTGCCATGGAAATGGAAATGGAAATGGAAATGGAAACCATCACCTTCAGAAACGTCGTGTCAATCCTGCCGCCAGCGACCGCCGGCGACCGGCCCGACCAGCAACGCGGCTCCCTCAAGACCAAGCGCGACGCGATACTGCCTTCAGCGAAGCTGCCGAAACCGAACTGGATTCGGGTCAAGGTCGCTTCCTCGGGACGCTTCAGCGACACCAAGGACATCGTCCACGCCAATGGACTGGTGACAGTGTGCGAGGAAGCATCTTGTCCGAACATCGGTGAATGCTGGAGCAAGGGCACCGCGACATTCATGATCATGGGTGACAAATGTACGCGCCGCTGCCGCTTCTGCAACGTCAGTACCGGCCGGCCTGATGCGCTCGATGCCGACGAACCAGCCCGATTGGCGCGCACCATTGCGCTGATGAAGCTGAGTTACATCGTCCTCACCTCGGTCGATCGCGATGATTTGCCGGACGGCGGTGCCGGCCATTTTGTCGAATGTATTCGCCAGATCCGGGCCGCTGCACCGGCTACCCGCATCGAAATCCTGACGCCGGATTTTGGTGGCCGGCTTGAGCTGGCACTGGACATTCTCGGCACTGCGCCGCCGGATGTGCTAAACCACAATATCGAAACCGTGCCGCGGCTCTACAAGGAAGCGCGTCCCGGTGCCGACTTCCAGAATTCGCTGAACCTGCTAAAAAACTTCAAGGCCATGCACCCGACGGTTCCGACCAAATCCGGCCTGATGGTCGGCCTGGGCGAGACCGATGACGAAATCCTGCACGTCTTGCGTGAGTTGCGCGCCCATGGCGTGGACATGCTGACCATCGGCCAGTATTTGCAACCATCCGGTGGTCATCTGGCGGTGCAGCGTTATGTCCATCCGGATGGCTTCCGGATGTATGAAGAAGAGGCTAACAAGATGGGCTTTGCCAATGTTGCTTCCGGCCCCATGGTACGCAGTTCCTACCATGCGGATCTGCAGGCAGCGGGGGCAGGGGTCGTTTGATATTTTGTCGCAGTGCCGAGTTTCTGAATAGCCAGTATTGTTTAATTTGATTGTCGTACTTACCAGGAGTTCATCATGAATGCCATCACAGAAATGCCCGCCCCTATCCTGTTCACCGACAATGCTGCCGCAAAAGTTGCCCAGTTAATCGAAGAAGAAGGCAACCCGGAACTAAAGCTGCGCGTGTTTGTACAGGGCGGCGGCTGTTCCGGCTTTCAGTACGGTTTTACCTTTGACGAAGTCGCCAACGAAGACGACACGACCATGGAAAAAAATGGCGTCCAGTTGCTGATCGATTCGATGAGCTACCAGTATCTGGTCGGCGCAGAAATCGATTACAAGGATGACCTGGAAGGTGCACAGTTCGTCATCAAGAATCCGGGCGCCACATCGACCTGCGGTTGCGGTTCGTCGTTCTCGGCCTGAGTCGGGATTGAAACCAGCGGGTTGAAGCAAACCTTTGATCCGATGGGTTGGTTGGCCGTCCGTGCTGGTGAGTGCAACCAGGTTATTGTGTGCCGTGCTGAACGGTTATCGCGCCCTGAGCGACTGGTCTTGAGACGGCAGGTGCAGCGTAAATGACTCAAGTACTGCCGCGCGCCGGCACTGAAGCCGGCCGCGCTGTTTCACTTGATGATGCGAAATCTGCAGCTCCAGGTCAGTGTGCTAAAACGCCTTTGGCGACCCAGGCGCTCGTTGCTTCATCAAAGCGATACATTTTCAGAAACATCGCGGTTTCCTTTTCGATCTGCTCACGCGTCATCGTCATCATGTCACGCGGCTTTTCCATCGACACCCAGCTGCTGGATGCTTCGTCATAGCGGTGGGTTCTCAAAAACATGTCGCGCATGGCAATGACTTCCGAGCGTGGGAGGACTCCCTTGGGTGGCTCCATTCCCGATTTCAAAACCCACAAACTCATGGTTTCGTCCCAACGCATCGTAGCGAGGAATACGTCGCGATCCATCTGGACTTGTTCCCGGGTTACTTGATTCGAAGCCGCTAGCGCGCCATTCGCAGCAGTGGCCAGGATGCTGGCGAGCAGAAGAGCTACAGCAAATTTAGTTTTCATAAAAAGATCTCCAGTTTGACAATGACAAGTTGGGCTTGTGGCAATGCACGGTTTGCGTGGAATGCTTGGATTTACATTTGCGGTTTATCGCCGTTGGATATTCACATAGGCGTAAAAAAACTACAAGTAGATATCATTAAACTATTTTTAGTATACATAAAGCGACAGATTTCTCGCCATTTAAAACAATGCCAAAGCAATTAAGAAAACACATTTTTGCGCACTTTGTGCCAAATAGATTGCCATGCCCGCTTGATGCAATTGGACGACCACATTAATGCCCTGGCGGGCTATGACGACGATTACGTTCGTCTCTTCCAGCAGACGCAGGCCCCCGGGACTGTCCACATTATTTTTCTTGATGCCACATAGGGGTGATGCGGTGTCGTGTCTCAAGCATGAACGCATCAGCTCGACGGCCGTAGAACTGATTCACGAATGTGGCATGAACGAGACCGCTCTGACGGCGCCTGTCATTGGTGGCATCGTCAACGGGTCCGATGCCTGATATCACCACAATGGTCGGCTTGAAAAGGATGCGGCGTCCTGCACAATTTCCAACCTGGTACTGTCAATGAGCAAGGCGCGGCCCACAACAAAGGCAAGATCAAGGAGAGCAACTCGCCAAGTTAAATGCCGACCGGCTCGCAATCAACCACACATCAGCCTATGGGTTATCGCCCGGAATCGCACCGCCTGGCCAAGTGCTGATCATGTCGAAATTAAAGAGCCGCGAACTGATTGATTCTTGGGCTTCAGCTGTATTGCGGTGTCCAGTAAAGCGACCTGACTGTCTTATTGATGAGCGCGGTAATGTGGATTGTGCTTGGCACGGGTAAAATCACCCCCCCGACACCCTCTTTCCTGCAAATCTTCCATGAACATCCTGATGCTGCACGGTATCAATCACAACCTGTTCGGCAAGCGCGATCCGGCCCAGTATGGCACCGTCACGCTGGCTGAAATCGACCAGCAATTGCACGAACTCGGCCGCGAACTCGGCGTCGACGTGGTCAGCTTTCAGACCAACTGCGAAGGCGCCCTGTGCGATCGCATCCATCAGGGCTTTGCCGATGAGGTCGATGCGGTGCTGATCAATGCCGGTGCCTGGACCCATTACAGCTATGGAATCCGCGACGCACTGGCCATCCTGACCGTGCCAATTATCGAGCTGCACATGTCGAACATCTATGCACGCGAAGAATTCCGTCACAAATCCGTCTTCGCCGATATCGTCAAGGGCCAGATTTCCGGCTTTGGCGTCGACAGCTATGTCCTTGCCTTGCGCGCTGCCGTATCAGCAGTTAAAACCACACAGAAAATTTGACACAGATGTCTACTATTGAACAACAAGCTCTCGCTTACCACGCCCTCGGCCAACCCGGCAAAATTGCCATTCAAGTTACCAAAGCGGTGACCAATTCAGCTGACCTGGCGCTGGCCTATTCGCCTGGTGTAGCTGCACCCTGCCTGGCAAT
>CAILRJ010000241.1 GCA_903836575.1 uncultured Burkholderiales bacterium | reverse complement strand
CGCACGAAATCGCCGCGCCGGGTAGCGATCGCTCCCAGACACACCGAGGCAGTCATCCCGCCTTCAACGTCATTGAGTTGCTGGAACAGGGCCGGCAGCGGCTTGCACATCGTCTCGGACTGTTCGAACTCCCCGCGATGAAACAAGACCGACAGCATATTGAGCCGGGCGTGGGCGCTGCCGCGCTGGTAGCCGATGCGCTCCGACGCGGCTAGTGTCAGGCCGGCAAGCCGGTTCGTCTCGTTGCGATTTGAAGCCAGGCATGACAAAGCCTGACGGTTGAGACGATCAATCTCGGATTTGTCCAGTTGCTCGTTGTCAGACACCGGCACCACTCCTGATGACAATTGTGTTACGACTTACCTTGTGCTTGCCGTCACCGCGATTTAGTCCAAGGTACGACTGTTTCATTAAAAATAACGCTTATAGTAGCCACATTTCATGTTGACACCGAGTAATTTTGGAAGAGGCCGGACTTTTTTAAAAATCTCCCGATGACTTTTTCTTCATTCGCTTGCTACGTGCGATGACACAGGTATGCTGGCCGCCACTGCCCCTGACGAAAGATGGCGATGCGTTTTTCAAGCTGTGATCTGTGTGATGCCCACGAAGATATGCTCGCGCTTGGCACGTTGCAGGTATTGCCCCCGGTTTTTCAGTGTTACGGACAGGCCACGGCATTTAGTGGTCCGGCCGTCACGTTGAAAGTGTTCGAGGACAATGCCATGGTGCGCTCCGCGCTTGAGCAATCGGGCCAAGGCAGGGTACTGGTCGTTGATGGAGGTGGCAGCCTGCGTTGCGGCATGGTCGGTGGCAACCTTGCCAAGCTGGCCGAGACCAACGGCTGGAACGGCATCCTTCTCTTCGGCTGTGCGCGCGACGCCGATGAACTCAATGCCTGTGGTGTCGGACTCCGTGCCCTGGGTTTGCATCCGCGCCGCAGCGCCCGCAAGGGGCTGGGCGAGACCGGTCTGAACGTCGCAATCGCCGGCGTCATGGTCCGGCCCGGCGACTGGATTTATGCCGATGCCGACGGCGTACTGGTCAGTCAGGTACCACTGAGCTGAGCGGTTCGAGCATCCGGTCTTTGTGGTTCGTGCTGGTGCTGTGTTTTAAAATCCGATCGGGCATTCGCCGGCGGACTGCTAAAATCGCTGCTTCCTCTTTTTTTCACCCACAGACTATGTCCGGTAATACCTTCGGTACCTTATTCACTGTCACCACGTTTGGTGAATCGCACGGCCCAGCCATTGGCTGCGTGATTGATGGCTGCCCTCCCGGTATGCTGCTATCGGAAGCCGATATCCAGCCTGAACTCGACCGGCGCAAACCCGGTACTTCGCGCCATGTGACGCAGCGGAAGGAATCCGATACCGTTGAAATTTTGTCGGGCATATTCGAAGGACGTACAACCGGTACCCCGATCGCCCTATTGATCCGTAACGAAGACCAGCGCAGCAAGGATTACGGCAATATCACCGAGACCTTTCGTCCCGGGCATGCTGACTACACGTATTTTCAAAAATACGGCATCCGTGATCCGCGTGGCGGTGGACGTTCGTCGGCGAGGCTGACTGCGCCAGTCGTTGGCGCTGCCGCAATCGCAAAAAAATGGCTGTACGAACAATACGGCACGACCTTTCGTGGTTGCATGAGTCAGCTTGGCGACATCGTGATTCCGTTCGAATCATGGGATCACGTCGACCGGAATCCGTTTTTTGCCGCCAACACGAGCGTGCTGCCGCAGCTCGAAACTTATATGGATGCCTTGCGCAAGGCGGGCGATTCCTGCGGTGCACGCATCGACGTGGTGGCCGAAAACGTGCCGGTCGGACTGGGTGAGCCGATCTACGACAAACTCGATGCCGAGATCGCTTACGCCTTGATGGGTATCAATGCCGTCAAAGGTGTGGAGATTGGCGCGGGGTTCAATTCGGTGACGCAGAAAGGGACGGAACATGGCGATGAACTGACTCCGGCAGGCTTTCGCAGCAATAATGCCGGAGGCGTGTTGGGTGGAATTTCGACCGGGCAGGCCATTACTGCGTCGATCGCGATCAAGCCGACATCGTCGATTCGCAGTCCGCGCGACTCGATCGACAAGAACGGGCAGCCGATCAAGGTCGAGACCTTTGGCCGCCACGATCCCTGCGTTGGCATCCGCGCCACGCCGATTGCCGAAGCAATGCTTGCGCTGGTACTCATGGACCATGCTTTGCGTCATCGTGCCCAGTGCGGTGATGTGCAGGTCTCGTTGGCGGCGATTCCTGCGTCGTCAGCACCGGACTGATCACGGCGCCCGCGGCCCCTGCAGCAGGGTGCCACAGTTGACAGTCCACCGCTTTTGAGCGAATTGCGCTGCGCAACTATGGCATAATCGGGGTCCGATTTTCTTCGCTGAAGCCGTGCCGAAAACGGTGCGGAGCGCTCCATGGCCCAAACACTCTACGACAAACTCTGGGATTCGCATGTGGTCGACACTGCCAGTGATGGCACGACCGTTCTTTATATCGACCGTCATCTCGTCCATGAAGTCACCAGTCCGCAAGCCTTCGATGGCCTGAAACTGGCGGGTCGCCAGCCGTGGCGCCTGTCGGCCAGCCTGGCCGTAGCTGACCACAATGTACCGACGACCGACCGCGCCCACGGCATCGCCGATCCCACCTCGCGCTTGCAGGTCGAGACACTCGATGCCAATGCCAAGACTTATGGCATGACTTATTTCAACATGAGTGACAAGCGTCAGGGAATTGTCCATGTGATCGGTCCCGAGCAAGGTGCAACACTGCCCGGCATGACGGTCGTGTGCGGCGATTCGCATACGTCGACGCATGGTGCATTCGGTTGTCTGGCGCATGGCATTGGTACTTCCGAAGTCGAGCACGTACTGGCTACCCAGACCTTGCTGACTAAAAAATCCAAGTCGATGCTGGTACAGATCGACGGCGCACTGCCAAAAGGCGTGACGGCAAAAGACATCGTGCTGGCCGTGATCGGCCAGATCGGTACGGCCGGCGGTAATGGTTACGCGATCGAGTTTGCCGGCAGTACGATTCGCTCGCTCTCGATGGAAGGTCGGATGACGGTCTGCAACATGACGATCGAAGCAGGTGCCCGCGCCGGCATGATCGCGGTCGACGACACCACGATCGATTATGTCAAGGGGCGTCCATTTTCTCCGGTCGGGCCGCACTGGGAGCGCGCAGTCAGCTGGTGGCGCACGCTCCACAGTGACGTTGGTGCGCGTTTCGACCTCGTCGTGACGCTCGATGCGAGTCAGGTCAAGCCGCAAGTGACGTGGGGAACATCACCCGAGATGGTGGTGGCCATTGATGGCCGGGTGCCGGATCCGGACAAGGAAAAAGACCCGGCCAAGCGTGACGCGATGGAAAAAGCGCTGGCCTACATGGCGCTAAACCCTAACACCGCAATCGCCGATATCCGCATTGACAAGGTATTCATCGGTTCCTGTACGAATTCGCGCATTGAAGATCTGCGCGCGGCGGCCGTGGTGGTGCGTGGCAAATTTCGCGCCTCCAACGTGCGTCTGGCGATGGTGGTTCCCGGCTCCGGTCTCGTCAAGGAACAGGCTGAACGCGAAGGTCTTGACAAGATTTTCCGCGATGCCGGTTTCGAATGGCGTGAGCCCGGTTGTTCGATGTGTCTGGCCATGAATGCCGACCGGCTTGAGCCCGGTGAACGCTGTGCCTCGACCTCGAATCGCAATTTTGAAGGCCGGCAAGGTGCGGGTGGACGTACCCATCTTGTCAGTCCGGCGATGGCTGCAGCAGCAGGTATTGCCGGACATTTTGTTGACGTTCGCACCTTATAGTCCGCAGCTTAAAAAATACAGGGAGCAGTGAATGCATACATCGAGCAAGACCATCGCACTGATACTGGTGATCGCCAGCTTCATGTTGTCTGGTTGTAACACCATCAACGGCATGGGCAAGGATGTCGAGCGCGTTGGTGAAAAAGTACAAGGCGCGTCCCGTTAAGGCACGCTGTTTTTTCAGTGATCGGCATGGCACCGTATCGTGCCATGCCGATTGCCTCAACCCTGTTGCACGCCCGAACGTCATTGATTGCTGACTTCACATGAATAAATTTAACTTGCATGACGGACTGGTCGTTCCGCTAGACCGTGCCAATGTCGATACCGACGCGATCATCCCCAAACAATTCCTGAAATCAATCCAGCGTACGGGCTTCGGGCCCAACCTGTTCGATGAGTGGCGCTATCTCGACCACGGCGAGCCTGGTCGCGACAATTCGCGCCGACCGCTCAATCCTGATTTCGTGTTGAATCAGCCTCGTTATACCGGTGCCTCGATCCTGCTGACCGGCAAGAATTTTGGTTGTGGTTCCTCACGCGAACACGCTCCGTGGGCGCTCGATCAATATGGATTTCGCGCCATCATTGCTTCAAGTTATGCCGATATTTTCTTCAATAACTGCTTCAAGAACGGCCTGCTGCCGATCGTGCTGACCGAGGCACAGATTGATCATCTGTTCAACGAAGTGCGTGCTTTTCCCGGATTTCGCCTTGTCATCGATCTGGAGCGCCAGATCGTCAGTACCGTTACCGGTAGCGAAAGTTTCCCTTTTGAAGTGGATACCTTCCGCAAGTATTGTCTGCTAAATGGCCTCGACGATATTGGCCTGACCTTGCAAAAAGCCGACAAGATTCGCGCGTTCGAAGAACGCCATCTGGCCAGCAAGCCATGGCTCACGAACGTGATCTGACCCATTATTTTTGCAGCCGGATGCGCTCCGGTTGCTTATTCTTACCGAGCACACTATGAAAATTGCAATCCTGCCGGGCGATGGTATTGGCCCGGAAATTGTCGCAGAAGCCGTGCGTGTTCTCAACGTACTGGGTGAACAGTTTGAGATGGAGACTGCACCAGTTGGTGGCGCAGGCTATGAAGCACATGGGCATCCGCTGCCTGAAGCGACGTTGCAACTAGCCAAGGATGCCGACGCGATTCTGTTCGGCGCCGTTGGTGACTGGAAATACGACACGCTTGAGCGCGCTTTGCGCCCGGAACAGGCAATTCTCGGATTGCGCAAGACGCTGGGCTTGTTTGCCAATTTCCGCCCGGCGATTCTTTATCCGGAACTGGCGGGAGCCTCCACCCTGAAGCCTGAAGTGGTGTCCGGTCTCGATATCCTGATCATTCGAGAACTGACTGGCGACATCTATTTCGGTCATCCCCGGGGTGTTCGAACTGCGCCAGATGGCGCGTTCAAGGGCGAGCGTGAAGGATTCGATACGATGCGTTACGCCGAAACCGAGATTCGCCGGATTGCCCATGTGGCGTTCCAGGCCGCGCTTAAACGCGACAAGCGTCTGACCAGTGTTGATAAGGCTAACGTGCTTGAAACAGGTCAGTTCTGGCGCGATATCGTCACTGACGTGCATCGCCAATATCCTGCGGTCATGCTGGATCACATGTATGTCGACAATGCGGCAATGCAGTTGGTGCGGGCACCAAAGAAATTCGACGTGCTTGTCACTGGCAACATGTTTGGCGACATCCTCTCCGACGCCGCAGCAATGCTGACCGGATCGATCGGCATGTTGCCATCGGCTTCTCTGGATGCCAATAACAAGGGACTGTACGAGCCATCCCATGGTTCGGCACCGGATATTGCCGGCAAGGGGATTGCCAATCCGCTTGCAACTATCCTGTCGGCTGCGATGATGCTGCGCTTCTCGCTGAACATGCCCGAACAGGCTGACCGGATCGACGCTGCAGTCAAGTCGGTGCTGGCGCAAGGGTTGCGTACTGCCGACATTCATGAGTCAGGCACTACATTGGTTGGTACCGAGGCGATGGGTGATGCGGTGGTCAAAGCACTTAATTGATATTAGTCAAATACGGCGGTTATATTCCGCCTTACGTTTAGGAAATGATAATGAAACTTGTAGGCTTGGTAGGTTGGCGTGGGATGGTTGGATCGGTACTCTTGCAACGTATGCAGGAAGAGGATGATTTCGCCCATATCGAACCGGTATTTTTCTCGACATCGAATTCCGGTGGCGAAGCACCGGCATTGGCGCGCAATGAAACAACCCTGAAAGACGCCAACGATATTGATGCGTTAAAAAAATGCGACATCATTCTGACCTGCCAGGGTGGCGACTACACCAGCGAGATATTTCCAAAGTTGCGTGCGGCTGGCTGGAACGGTTACTGGATCGATGCTGCTTCGACGCTGCGCATGGAAGACAGCGCGATCATCGTGCTCGATCCGGTCAATCTGGACGTGATCAAGGCAGGCCTGCAACGTGGTGTCAAAAATTACGTCGGCGGCAATTGTACGGTGTCGTGCATGCTGATGGGCCTTGGTGGATTGTTTCAACATGATCTGATTGACTGGGTCAGTTCAATGACGTACCAGGCTGCCTCGGGTGGAGGCGCACAACACATGCGTGAACTACTGACGCAATTCGGCACCATTAATGCCGAAGTCAAGGCATTGCTCGATAACCCGACTGCCGCGATCCTCGAAATCGATCGCAAAGTACTGGTGAAGCAACATGCAATGACTGCCGATGAAACAAAGCATTTTGGTGTGCCGCTTGCCGGTAACCTGATCCCGTGGATCGACAAGGATCTGGGCAATGGCATGTCGAAGGAAGAGTGGAAATCTGCTGCCGAAACCAACAAGATACTGGGTCGAGGGGTTGCTTTCGGTAGCAAGGCACTACCCGCGATTCCGATGGATGGCTTGTGTGTGCGGGTCGGCGCAATGAGATGTCATTCGCAGGCACTGACCATCAAGCTCAAGAAAGATGTTCCGCTAGATGAAATCAGTGATTTGATCGCTAGTAACAACCAGTGGGTAAAAGTGGTTCCGAATACGCGCGAATCGTCTATGGCTGAGTTGACGCCAGCGGCTGTTACAGGCAGCTTGACGATACCGGTCGGGCGGTTGCGCAAAATGGAGATGGGGCCCGAATACCTGTCCGCATTTACAGTTGGCGACCAATTGCTATGGGGTGCGGCCGAACCCTTGCGACGGATGCTGCGGATTGTTTTGGAGAATTGACAGTTAAAATGTTGTTTGTTTGCACAGATTAGTGACTTGGTTACGCTTGCTTAACCATGGTCACGATGCTATGTTAAAAGTTGCTCAGGAAAAATGATAATGATCGACAGTTGGTGTCTAACATTGACTGCGCCAAGGGATTACTAACCTATGTTACTCAAAATATCTCCATCTACCGTTCGTAATCCCGGTGCCTCGGCCACTTACTCGCAGCTTGGATCTTGCGTAGTTAAGACACTCGTTACTGCCGTGCTGGCAACCATGTTGGTATCGAATGGCTATGCGGCAGGGTTAGGGCGCTTAACGGTACTGTCGGCGTTGGGCCAACCGCTGAGCGCTGAGATCGAACTGACCTCGGTGAGCAAAGAAGAGGCGGGTACGCTGGCGGTAAAACTGGCGAATGCTGCGGCATTTCGGCAAGCTAACATTGCACTCAATCCCGCAGTACTAGCAATTAAGTTTGTTGTTGAGCAGAGCGGAGGGCGCCAGTTTATTCGAGTGAGTTCAGCCCAGCCAATTAACGAGCCTTTTGTCGATTTGTTACTTGAGCTACAAGGAGCGAATGGGGTTTTGGTGCGCGAGTACACCTTTTTGCTCGATCCGGCCAACATGCGAAATGCGCAAGTCAATGCAGCAAGCTCTGTACAGGGACGTGTGCCGTCATCGGCATCAAGTACCCGTTCGCCGGACCCGGCAACGATTGCTGCAGCGGCTGTAGAGAACTCGTCGCCGGCGTCGGTTAAAGCGAAGCCGGCAGGCGTCACTGCAGCAACCGGCAAGACTTACCAGGTCAAACGTGGTGATTCGCTGACTCAGATAGCAATCCAGTCCCGTCCTGCAGGCGTGTCGCTTGACCAGATGCTTGTTGCGTTGTACCGCGCCAATCCTGCTGCCTTTGTTGGCGAGAACATGAACCGGATGCGCACCGGCGAAATACTCACCATCCCGACTGCTGACGCTTCACGTGGTGTCGATGCGCAGGAGGCGCGGGGCGTTATCGTTGCACAAGCGCAGGACTTCAACAGTTACCGGAACAAGCTGGCTGGTCAGGTTACTGCCTCCGCGCCGCAGGGAGAGTCCGAAGCAAAGCAGAATGCGAGCGGCAAGATTACGTCCAAGGTTGAGGAAGCCAACAACGCAGTTGAGGAGTCAAAGGACAAACTGAAGCTATCGAAATCTGGTGCCGCCAGTTCGCTTCCACCGAAAAATGCAAGTACGGTCAGTGTTGAAGAGAGCATCGCCAAAGACAAGGCTTTAACTGAAGCCAATAGTCGAGTGCGGGACCTGGAAAGAAATGTCGCTGATCTGCAAAAATTGCTGGAGCTGAAAAACAAGGATTTAGCTGAGCAGCAAAAGCGGGCTGATCTCGCGACAAAACCGGTGGTGCCGGTGGCAGAAGCGGCGTCGGTAGCGACAACGGCAGTCCCGCCTGTCGAAGTGCCACCCTTGCCGGTTGTTGAAAAGATGAAAGCCGAACCGCCGGTCACTGTAACGCCAGTGCCCGAGGTCGCTCCGGTGGTACCCCCATCGGTGGAAAATATTGTGCAAAAATCTGAAGCCCCCGCGCCAGTGCCGGTCGCTGCAGAAGCCAGCCTGATAGATCGTCTTGTCGGCAACACCTACCTGGTGCCGGGTTTGGGCCTGCTGCTCGTGGCGCTGGGTGGCTTCGGTATCCTCAGTTCTCGCCGGAAGAAAAAGAACCAGCAATTCGAAAATAGCCTATTGACGGATTCAAGTCTAAAAACGAATTCGATGTTCGGCTCGACAGGGGGAGAGAGTGTCGATACAAACAACAGCGTTTTCAATTCCAATTTTGCCCCGACATCCAGTCAACTCGATGCGAATGAAGTTGACCCGGTTGCCGAAGCGGACGTCTATATTGCTTATGGTCGTGATGCTCAGGCTGAAGAAATCCTCAAGGAAGCATTGCGCACGCAGCCTGAGCGTGATGCAGTGCGACTCAAGCTGCTGGAAATTTATGCCAACCGTAAAGACGTCGCTGCGTTCGAATTGATGGCCAGCGAATTGTATGGGCGGACAAAGGGCGAGGGTGACGAGTGGGCTCAGGCCGCGTCAATGGGAATTGCGCTAGACCCGAATAATCCGATGTATGCAGGTGGTAAAGCCGCAGCGATGAAGTCGACGGTGGTAGCTGCTGATCTGGGCGCTCCAACGCGACCGATGGAGGATCTGGATCTCGATGCTTTGCTGGCCGCGACACAAACTGACATGGCTTCGGATCAGTCTCACAAGGAAACGCCGGATATTGGCGCTCCGCCGAACGATGAACGTCCAACACCGGCTGCGACAACCGAGGCAGTGGCGATTGTTGACGACGGACTCGATTTTGATTTGGATGGTTTTGACGCGTTGCCCGCGGCAACCGGTGAAATGCCAGTTGATCTGGCTAAGTCAGGGCAGGACGTCTACAGCAAAAAGGCGGCCAGCAAGAACGACGAGTTGTCGATGGATTTCGACGTGCCGGAATTGGCAACGAATGACTCCGTGACAAAGGTAGCTGATGTAACTGACTCTAGCAACGCCATCAATGCTGCCAATGCTGCCAATGCGATCGATTTTCCCGACACCGGTGACGAGGCGCTGCCAGCTTCAGATCCGGCTTTGCCTGATACGGTGCCCCCTGTTATTGCTTTAGATGCGGACACGTCATTTCAGGAGGAGTATCGCTCGGAGTTGACGGGCACCGCTGATCCACTCGACTTTGATTTGTCCGGTATTAGCCTGGATCTTGACCCAGAGAAGACAATAGCAAGTACTGGCGGGACAGACTTGCACGAGACCATGCCTGCCACTGCACCTGTGTCAGAGCTTGTGGACAACCTGTTAAACGAGCCTGAAATGGCAACCAAGCTAGATCTGGCAATCGCTTACGAAGAAATCGGCGACAAAGAAGGTGCCCGGGAGTTACTGGACGAAGTCATTCAGGGTGGCTCAAATGAACAGGTCCGGAAGGCTTCCGCGATGCTTTCTAAATTTGGCTAACTAACGTCACTTTCTAACGGGCGCAACGCACAGCGTTTGCGCCCTTTTTATTTTTAACTGACAGATTTTTTCCGCCAAAGCGGGTAGTGGGCACGAAGCGGACATGAATGTGAAACGAATGGTTCTCGGTGTGCAATACGACGGAACACCATGGCATGGCTGGCAAACCCAGTTGAGCGGTAATACTGTGCAAGACCGGCTGCAACAGGCCTTGTTCAAATTTACGCAGTCAGACTTGACCATCCAATGTGCCGGACGAACCGATACCGGCGTCCATGCGATCGAGCAAGTAGTGCACTTTGATACGCCACTGGATCGGCCCATGTCATCCTGGATTCGGGGGCTCAATGCGCATTTGCCGCCATCGATTGCGGTGCGTTGGGCGAGTATTGCCAGGCTTGATGCGCAGCACGAGTTCCACGCGCGCTTCAGCGCACGCTCACGTACGTATCACTACCTGCTGTACAACAATCCGATCAGATCGCCGTTATGGAATGACAAGGCTGGATGGGTATTTCGCCCACTTGACCTCGACCGGATGCGAGAAGCAGCACAGTCACTGATCGGTACGCACGACTTTACCGCTTTTCGTTCGGCCGACTGTCAGGCTAAGTCGCCGGTGAAAATGATGCATGAGATCGTACTGACCCGACGCGAGGACCTGATTATCATCAAGCTTCATGCGAATGCTTTTCTGCATCACATGGTGCGCAACCTTGTCGGTTCGCTGATTTATGTCGGCACGGGACGCCAACCGGTGGACTGGCTGGCTGAACTGATCCAGCAGAAAAACCGTCATCTTGCCGCTCCCACGTTTAGTCCACACGGCTTGTACCTCGCCAAAATAGATTACGATCCGAAATGGGAATTACCCCAGTCGCCAGCACAGGCATTTGCTCACTATTGACCCGACTGACTCCTCGATGTTGCGCCAGAGACCCTTGGCGTGAGTCTTTTTGAAAAGAAACCGTACCTGATGAATCATCGCACCCGAATCAAAATCTGCGGATTGACCCGTGACGAAGACGTTGCTGCTGCGATTGCCGCGGGCGCCGACGCGATTGGCCTGGTGTTTTATCCGCCTAGTCCTCGTTACGTTACTGCGACGCAGGCGGCAATGCTGCTGCGCCATGTTCCGCCGTTCATTACAACTGTTGGCCTGTTCGTCAACGCGACCTTGGCCGAGGTCGAACAAGTGCTGCGCGTGGTGCCGCTGTCGCTGCTGCAATTTCACGGTGACGAGACGCCAGAGCAATGCGCCGAGATTGCTGCTGCCGTCAATCGCCCTTACGTTCGGGCGATCAGGGTGGGTGCAAAGACAATTGCCGAAGATTTGCTAAAATGCGAACAGTCCTATCGCGCTACCGGGAATCTTTACTCCGGTTTGCTGTTCGATACCCTGGCTGATAGTTACGGCGGTACTGGAAAGGTTTTCGATTGGTCTCTCATCCCAGAAGAGCTCGCACCTCGGGTCGTTTTAAGTGGTGGCTTGAGCGCGCACAACGCCACTGAGGCAGTGGTTCGCCTACGTCCGTTTGCGGTCGACGTCAGTAGTGGCGTCGAGGTCGCAAAGGGCATCAAGGATGCCACCGCAATTGGACGCTTCATCGCCGCCGTGCGCCTTGCCGACACCATGCCGGCCTGAGCTACGCGGTGCACCAGATAACGCATCACCCGGGAAATACCATGACAAGCACCACACAAATCGAACAACAGGCCGCGCATCCGGCCGAAGCCTACAACCTGCCGGATATTCGCGGCCACTTTGGCCCGTACGGCGGCAGTTTTGTTTCGGAAACGCTGACGCACGCACTGGACGAACTGAAAGCTGCCTACGCACGCTACAGCAACGATCCGGAATTCCTGGCCGAATTTGAAGACGACCTGAATCATTTTGTCGGACGTCCAAGCCCGATTTATCACGCCAAACGCTGGTCCGAAAAAATGGGCGGCGCGCAAATCTATTTCAAGCGCGAAGACCTCAACCATACCGGTGCACACAAGATTAACAATGTGATTGGTCAGGCGCTGCTGGCCAAGCGCATGGGCAAGCCACGCATCATCGCCGAGACCGGCGCTGGTCAGCACGGTGTTGCCACTGCCACGATTTGCGCCCGTTTCGGGCTTGAGTGCATCGTCTACATGGGCAGCGAAGACATCAAGCGTCAGGCTCAGAATGTCTACCGGATGAAGCTGCTGGGTGCCACCGTGGTGCCAGTAGAATCCGGTTCGAAAACCCTGAAAGACGCGCTCAACGAAGCGATGCGCGACTGGGTTACCAACATCGAAAACACGTTCTACATTATCGGCACGGTTGCTGGTCCGCATCCGTATCCGATGATGGTGCGTGATTTTCAGTCGGTGATTGGCGAGGAATGTCTGACGCAGATGCCCGTGATGACCGGCCGTCAGCCGGACTACGTGATGGCCTGTGTTGGCGGCGGATCGAATGCAATGGGAATTTTTTATCCGTACATCGATCACCATGACGTCCAACTGATCGGTGTCGAAGCAGCTGGCGAAGGCATGGAAAGCGGCAAGCATTCGGCCTCGCTGCAGTTGGGCACGCCAGGTGTCTTGCACGGCAATCGCACCTACCTGCTGCAAGACGAAAACGGTCAGGTCACCGAAACGCATTCGGTCTCGGCGGGTCTCGACTATCCGGGCGTGGGGCCGGAACATGCCTGGTTGAAAGACATCGGTCGGGCGCAATATGTCGGTATCACCGATGACGAAGCCTTGCAGGCGTTCCATGACTGCTGTCTGATCGAAGGCATTATTCCGGCGCTTGAATCGGCTCATGCGCTGGCCTACGCGGCGAAGCTGGCCGCCACGCTACCGAAGGACAAGATCATCCTGGTCAACTTGTCCGGTCGTGGCGACAAGGATATGCATACTGTCGCAGAACGCATGGGAATGAACTTCTACTGCCGCGAATCATGTGCCGTCGGCGCTGCCGCTCTGGAGTCTGCCAACGCAGCCAAGAACATTACGCTGCATCGCACGCCCAACAAGTAAGCCGCAGCCGGAATGCGCCGGGCTAATCGCCAGGCGCATCTTTCGAACACCCGAACATCATTACCCGTAAAGACCATGTCCAGAATTCAAGCAACCATGGCTGCGCTTGCAGCCAGTCACAAAACCGGATTGATCCCGTTCATTACCGCAGGCGATCCATCGCCGCAACTGACCGTGCCACTGATGCATGCGATGGTTGCCGGTGGTGCCAATATCCTTGAACTTGGTGTCCCGTTTTCCGACCCGATGGCTGAAGGACCTGTTATTCAACGCGCCTGCGAACGCGCACTCAAGTACGGCGTCGGCTTGCGCGACGTTCTCGAATTCGTACGCCAGTTCCGTGAAACGGATAACACGACGCCGGTCGTGCTGATGGGTTACGCCAATCCGATCGAGCGCATGGGGCAGCAGGTATTTATCGCTGCGGCGGCCGCGGCAGGTGTCGACGGCACCATCGTGGTCGACTATCCTCCTGAAGAGTGCGAAGAGTTCGCCGCCGGGATGCAGGCACAGGACCTCGATCCGATCTTCCTGTTGGCACCGACGTCGACTGACGAACGCATCCGTCAGGTCGCGGCTGCAGGGCGTGGCTTTTGTTATTACGTGTCGCTCAAAGGTGTTACCGGAGCCGGCAATATCGACATTGGGAATGTGTCGGAACGCATTGCCGCCATCCGTCAGCATGTCAAGTTGCCGATCGCGGTCGGCTTCGGTATTCGCGATGGTGCTACCGCCCGCGCCATTGCCGGCGTAGCCGATGCCGTCGTGATTGGCAGTCGCATCATCCAGGAACTGGAGACCACACCGCATGACAAGGCAGTCGAGACCGCGCACAACTTTGTTGCCGGAATACGCGCGGCGCTGGATGCTGCAGACTGAGTCGCGGATGATCGATTGTGTTGGCGGCGCGGGCAAAAGGTACAATCGCCCAAGTAAAAAATTTAGAGGACTCCATGAGCTGGCTTGAGAAACTGCTACCACCGCGCATACAGCGCTCCGAATCAGCCACCCGCAAATCCGTGCCTGAAGGCCTGTGGGTCAAATGTCCTTCTTGCGAAGCGGTGCTGTATCGCACCGACCTTGAGTCGAACATCCGGGTTTGTCCGAAGTGTAATCATCACATGCGCATTCGGGCGCGCGAGCGTCTGGATGCCTTGCTCGATGCGGGCGGCCGTTATGAAATCGGCCAGGAAACCTTGCCGGTCGATACGCTCAAGTTCAAGGACAGCAAGAAATATCCCGACCGCCTGAAAGCGGCAATGGAAGCCACCGGCGAAACCGATGCGTTGATCGTACTTGGTGGCACCATCATGTCGCTGCCGGTCGTGGTGGCCTGTTTCGAATTCGAATTCATGGGGGGCTCAATGGGCTCCGTGGTCGGCGAGCGCTTTGTGCGTGGTGCGCAAAACGCCCTCGAACAAATGGTGCCGTTCGTCTGCATCACTGCCACGGGTGGCGCACGGATGCAGGAAGGCTTGCTGTCGCTGATGCAGATGGCAAAAACCACCTCGATGCTCACCAAGTTATCTGAAAAAAAATTACCCTTTATTTCGGTGTTGACGGACCCGACCATGGGTGGCGTCTCCGCTTCGTTCGCTTTTATGGGCGACGTCGTGATTGCCGAGCCGAAAGCGCTGATTGGTTTTGCCGGACCCCGCGTGATCGAAAATACGGTGCGTGAAAAGCTGCCCGAAGGCTTTCAGCGCGCCGAATTTTTGGTCACCAAGGGTGCGGTCGACATGATTGTGGACCGTCGCAAAATGCGCGAAGAAATCGCCCGGCTACTGGCTCTGTTGCAAAACCAGGCTGCCGACGTCATCGCCTGACTCCCGTCTGCCACCAGCAAGCCCGAGCCATCAGTTCGGGCTTTATTTTTTTCAGATCGAACCCATCTTGAGCATCATGCAAACATTTCCCGATACGCTGGCCGGTTGGCTGAGCCGCCTAGAATCCCAACATCCGGTCACCATTGACATGGGGCTCGATCGCGTGGCTGCGGTCGCCGCGCGCATGAAAATCGGTTTCGATTGTCCGGTGATTACCGTTGGCGGTACCAACGGCAAAGGGTCAACTTGTGCCATGCTCGAAGCGATCCTGCTGCAAGCCGGTTACCGCGTTGGCCTCTCGACATCGCCGCATCTGATCGATTTCAACGAACGGGCCCGTGTGGTCGGTGAGGCGGCTTCCGATACCGAGCTGGTGCGCTACTTTGTTGCAGTCGAGCAGGCTCGCGGCGAGATTTCGCTGAGCTATTTCGAGTTCACTACGCTGGCGATCCTGCAGATGTTCGTTGATGCCCATCTCGATGTCGTGATTCTGGAGGTCGGCCTGGGCGGGCGACTCGATGCAATGAATATCATCGATGCCGATGTGGCGATCATTACCAGTGTCGATATCGATCACACCGAGTATCTGGGACACACGCGCGAAGCCATCGGCTTTGAAAAGGCCGGGATTTTCCGTGCCGGGAAAGCCGCTATTTGCAGCGACCCGGTACCGCCGCAATCGCTGCTCGACCATGCCGCCGCGATCGGTGCCGACTTGTGGCTGCTGGGACGGGATTTCAATTACATGGGTGACCAATTGCAGTGGAATTACGGCGGCCGCGAACAACGACGTAATTCGCTCGGCTATCCGAGCTTGCGCGGTGCTAACCAGTTGCTCAACGCCGCCGCCGCGCTGGCCGCACTGGAAGTGTTGCGTCTGCGGCTTCCGGTCGGTGCACAGGAAGTCCGGACCGGGCTGGTGCTGGTCGATTTGCCGGGCCGCTTTCAGGTGCTGCCTGGCCGCCCGACAGTGATACTCGATGTTGCCCACAATCCGCACGCAGCGGCAACGCTGTCGCAAAACTTCGGCAATATGGGGTTTCATCCCTACACTTACGCCGTGTTCGGTGCGCTGCAGGACAAGGATATTGATGGCGTCATCGCGCAACTCAAGGGGCAGGTGGATCACTGGTGTGTGACCGACCTGCCGCTGCCGCGCGGTGCCAGCGCTGAACAGATTCGCCAGAAATTACTTGCTGCCGGTGTGACGCCGACCGATAAGACCGACGCCGAATGTACGATTAACTGCTTCTCCACGCCAGCCGAAGCATTCGCAAATGCAACGAGCCGGGCAGGGGAGAATGATAGAATTGCGGTTTTCGGATCGTTCCTCACCGTTGCCGGTGTCATGGCGTTCCGCGCCGCTGCCAATCACTGAATACTTCCTACTCGACCGCATGGGCTTGACATCGTTTTTTCGCAAGAAACCACCTGAACCTGAGGCCTCGGAAGGGGCGTTCTACTCCCGTTCAGAAGAGGATTCAGGGGCTGCCCGGGGGCGGGCAAAAAGCAAGCCATCCAAGACGGCAAACGAACAAATCGATCCGGTGCTGCCCGAAAAAAAGCGTGCCCGTCGTCGTCTGGTCGGCGCTGTTGCACTGGTGCTGGCGGCGGTGATCGGCTTGCCGATGGTGCTTGATTCCGAGCCAAAGCCATTGGGTGATGATGTCGTGATTCAGATCCCGTCCAAGGACCTTCCCACGCGTCCGACCCAGCCAAAGACGGCTGCCGTTGCTGCGCCGGCTAATCTGCCTCAGGGCGCAGCACTCGATAAGTCTGAAGAGATCATCGAGCCGGGTCCTGCGACACAGGCTGGCGCCAGCAGGAAGGTCGTTCCCGCAGACGAGTCCAAGCCAACGGAAGCAAGCGTGGCGGCACCGGCCAAGCCAACCGAAAAACTGGACGCGAAACCTTTGTCCGAACCCAAACCGGAAGCAAAACCGGAAGCCAAGCCTGAATCCAAACCCAAGCTCGAACCAAAGCCCAAGCCCGAACCGAAATCTGATCCGGCACCTGCCAGCGACAGCGCCGCCGACAGTGCGCGGGCAATGGCGATACTTGACGGTAGTGCCGCCCGGGCAAGAGCCGACCAGAAAGCAAGCCGTCTCAATGTGCAGGTAGCTGCGCTGGCGACAAAAGAAAAAGTCGCCGAGCTACAAGATAAATTGAAAGCCGCCGGTATCAGCTCGTACACGCAAACGATCGCGACGGATGCGGGGCCGAGGATTCGGGTCCGGATCGGTCCGTTCTCCAGTCAGGAGGAGGCCGACAAGATGCGTGCACGATTGGGCAAGATGGGCTTGCCCGGCACCGTGGTGCCACCCTGAGCTGGTGCAGACCTTTGACTGTCTTTGATTATTTGGTGTTATTCGTATTGATCTGTTCGGTGGTGATCAGCACCTTGCGCGGACTGGTGAAGGAAGTACTGTCGCTGGCTAGCTGGGTTGTCGCGCTCATGGTTGCCAACCAATACGGTGATCCGCTGGCGCAATTGCTGTCAGTACTGATTCCGGGCAGCACGATGCGCCTGATCGTGGCGTTCGTCGTCCTGTTTATCGGGGTACGCTTGCTGATGGGTTTGCTGATGATGGCGCTTGAATCAATCATTAAGGCCAGCGGTCTGACACTGGTCGATCGCGGCCTCGGTGGTCTGTTTGGCCTCGCGCGCGGATTGGTGATCGTGCTGGCAGTTGTGCTGGTGTGTGGTGCCACCGCAATACCGCAGCAACCCTTCTGGACCGGGGCGTTATTGAGTCCGCTGGCAGAGACCGCCGCGCGCACTGCCCAAGATTTCTTGCCGGGCGATTTCGCACGGCATGTGCATTTTTGAATTGTCTTAGTTAGGAGTCCACCATGTGTGGCATCGTCGGCGTCGTTTCCCATAGTCCTGTCAATCAACTGATCTACGATGCATTGCTGTTGCTGCAGCATCGCGGTCAGGATGCGGCAGGTATCGCAACCAGTCATGCAAATATGTTTTACATGCACAAGGCCAATGGCCTGGTGCGTGACGTTTTTCGCACGCGTAATATGCGTTCGCTGCAAGGCAATATCGGTATCGGCCAGTGCCGCTATCCGACTGCCGGATCGTCCAGCGCCGAAGAAGCCCAGCCGTTCTATGTCAATGCACCGTTTGGCATTACGCTCGCTCACAATGGCAACCTGACCAACTGGGAACAGTTGAAGATCGAGATGTTCAAGAACGATCGCCGGCACATCAACACCACGTCGGATTCCGAGGTGCTATTGAATGTTCTGGCGCATGAAATCCAGCAGGCTACCAGTGCCTACTCGCTCGATCCGGCAGCCTTGTTCAAGGCGGTGGCCGTGTTACATCAGCGGGTACGTGGCTCGTATGCAGTGGTCGCGCAAATTTCCGGTTATGGCTTGCTGGCGTTTCGTGATCCGTACGGTATTCGTCCGCTGTGCATCGGTATCAATGAAACCAGCAAGGGTACCGAGTACGTTGTCGCCAGTGAATCGGTTGCGCTCGAAGGGCTGGGCTTTCGCTTCTTGCGTGACGTGATGCCGGGTGAGGCGATCTTCATCGACAATGATGGACAGCTCTATAACCAGCAATGTGCCGAGAACCCGACGCTCAATCCGTGTGCCTTCGAATATGTGTATTTCGCCCGTCCGGATTCGGTCATCGATGGCGCATCGGTCTATGCCGCGCGCCTGAAAATGGGCGAGTATCTGGCCGAGAAAATCAAGCGTGAATTTGCTTCCGGCGAGATTGACGTGGTGATGCCGATTCCCGATTCATCCCGCCCTGCGGCGATGGAACTGGCGATGAAACTCAACCTCGACTATCGCGAAGGCTTTATCAAGAATCGTTACATCGGTCGTACCTTCCTGATGCCGGGGCAGGCGATTCGCAGCAAATCAGTGCGCCAGAAGCTCAATGCGATCGGTTCGGAATTCAAGGGCAAGAGCGTGCTTCTGGTCGACGACTCGATCGTGCGTGGTACCACCAGCCGTGAAATCGTTCAGATGGCGCGCGACTCCGGTGCCAAGCGCGTGATCTTTGCTTCGGCGGCACCACCGGTAAAATTTCCGAATGTCTACGGCATCGACATGCCGACGCGCAACGAACTGATTGCCTATGGTCGGAGCAACGACGAGATCTGCCGTGAGATCACTGCTGATGCGCTGGTGTATCAGGATCTCGAGGCGCTTAAACGCGCCATCACGGATACCAATCCGGCACTGCGTAATTTTGAGGCATCCTGTTTCGACGGGGTCTACGTGACTGGCGACATCTCGCGCGATTATCTCGACCGGATTGAGTTTGCCCGCAACAATCCCTTGCCTGAAAGCGATGATGCAGTCCGTTCGCAATTGAACCTGAACCTCGCCCAAGTCGACTAACAGGGCCGATCTCAGCCTGCCGTCCGGAGCTCTTCTGAACGGCAGTGCTGCGGCAAGGTATTTTCCAGCAGCTTATTATTCATTCCCTCATGACCGATACCAGCAACTACGGCTTCACCACCACTATCTTGCACAGCGATCGGCAAAAGCCGATCGAGCACGGCGCACTGCACAAGCCGATTCATACGTCCGTCGCGTTCGGTTACAAGGATGCGCGTGAACTGGCTGCGGTATTCCAGGGCAAGCAACCCGGTTACCGGTACGGCCGCCAGGGCAACCCTACCGTCTCGGCGCTGGAAGACAAGATCACGCTAATGGAAGACGGTCAGGGCAGCATTTGTTTCGCCACCGGCATGGCGGCCATTGCGGCGATTGTGCAGTCACTGTTAAGGGAAGGCGATCATGTCGTCTCGTCGGCATTCTTGTTCGGCAATACCAATAGCCTGTGGCAGACGGTGGCCGCGCAAGGCGCCGATGTCAGTTTTGTCGACGCCACCGATGTCGCGTTGGTGGAAGCCGCGCTGACAGCGTCGACCCGCGTCGTTTTTGTTGAAACGATTGCCAATCCGCGCACGCAGATCGCCGACCTCAAACGCATCGGTGCGCTGTGTGCCGCGCGCGGGATCATCTACGTGGTCGATAACACGATGACGTCGCCGTATCTGTTTCGACCCAAATCGGTCGGTGCCAGCCTGGTGGTCAATGCGTTGACCAAGTCGATCGGTGGCCATGGCAATGCGTTGGGCGGTAGCCTGACCGATACGGGTTTGTTCGACTGGAGCGGTTATACGAATATTTTCGACAACTACAAGCGCGCGCCGGCACGGCAGTGGGGACTGGCGCAAATCCGTGCCAAAGGCTTGCGTGACTTCGGCGGATCGCTGGGGCCGGAAGCGGCGCATCACTTGTCGGTCGGCTCTGAAACGATGGCGCTGCGCCTTGATCGTGAATGTGCAAATGCGCTTGCGGTAGCACAGATGCTGGAAGCTGACCCGCGGGTTGCGGCGGTTCATTACCCGGGTTTGCCATCGCATCCGCAGCATGCGCTTGCCGACGAACTGTTCCGTGCTTTTGGTAGCCTGTTCAGTTTCGAGTTGCGGGCCGATGTTGATTGTTTCGATTATCTGAATCGTCTTCGACTGGCGATCCCGGCCAGCAATCTTGGCGATACCCGCACGCTGGTCATCCCGGTCGCGCACACGATCTTTTTCGAAATGGGGGCAGAGCGGCGGGCATCTATGGGTATCGCCGAATCACTGATTCGGGTCTCGGTCGGTATTGAAGACACTGTCGACCTGGTGCAGGATTTCCGTCAGGCTTTGGGGCAGGGCACCTAGAGCGTTCAGTCAGGGCAGTAGTGTCCGGGCCGACTCGTCGTTGAGCAATTTGGCGATCTGACCGGGACGGTAGCCGAGCAGCTGGTCGATTAGGCCGGCAGCGCAGGTGTCTCGCATCAGTAGTTGCCGATGATGCGGACGCAGGAAGCCCTGTGTCACCATGTGATCGACGAAGCTGATCAGACCGTCATAGAACCCGAGTACATTGAGCAATCCGATCGGCTTGTCATGGAAACCCAGCTGGGACCATGTCAGCATTTCAAATAATTCTTCCATCGTTCCCATGCCGCCCGGCATGGCAATGAACCCGTCGGATAACTCTGCCATCATCGCTTTGCGTTCGTGCATGTCCTTTACGACGTGCAGTTTGCTCAACCCCGGATGACCGACTTCTTTGCCAAGCAATGCTTGCGGGATGACACCGGTGGCGACGCCGCCAAGACGCATGACCTCATCGGCAACGGCACCCATCAGGCCAACCTGGCCGCCACCGTAGACCAACGCGATATCGTTCTCGACCAGCGCCTTGCCCATCAAACGGGCGGCGTCGACATAGAGCGCGGAGTTGCCGCTGGACGCACCGCAATACACGCACAGCGTTTGAATCGGAGAAGTCATGTTAATTTCTTTCGGTAGTCAGCAGCGAGTTTATCAAAGCGCACTTGCGTCTCGCCACGCAAATAAGGCCGGATCAGCGACAGCACCTGATAGCAGCCACGCACCAGCGCATCAGCACTGGCTTGTTGCTCGGTGTATTTGCGGGGATTGTTGACGTATTCGTAGGAGAGCCAGTAGGTCGCGACGACCACCATGTTGGTCGCCAGTGCATCAATCTCGAGGTCGCCGGCTTCCAGGGCCTGATCATTGCGCAAGCCGACGCACAGGTGGCGCGCCACGTGATTTTTGTGGACGAGGATTTTCTTGAAGTCGACTTCTACCTTGCGGTTGCGCGACAGCAGATCACTCAGGTCGCGATAAAAAAAGCGGTAGCGCCATACCAGTTCGAACATCAGATGCAGGTAATGCCAGACATCCTCGATGGTCGGATGGCGGCTGTCCGGTAGCGCCAGCATGTGAGAAATTTCGCTTTCGAACTGCACAAAAATCGAATTGACAATGTCGTCTTTGTTACGGAAATGGTAGTACAAGTTTCCCGGCGAAATACCCATCTGATCGGCGATGACGGTCGTCGTGATGTTGGGCTCACCGAATTCGTTGAACAGTTGTAATGACAGGTCGAGTATCCGCTCGCGGGTGCGGCGCGGTACTTTTTGTTGCATCGTCATGGAGGGTCGCCGGCTAAATTTTGCGGCCAGCATACCATCGAATATTCCATTTGCGACAGGCGGCTATGACGATCACACGGCGGCCATCAGGGCAGCATCACCGTGTCGATTGTCTGGATCACGCCGTTGTCGGCTTTCAGGTCACTGGTTGTGACGCGGGCACCGTTGACCGTCACCATGCCGTTGTCGGAAGTGAGTTTTATGGAGTCTCCCTGAATTGTTTTCATGGGACCCGGCTTGACTTCAGCGACCAATAATTTGCCAGGAACAATGTGGTGGGATAAGAGTTTTGCCAGCTTTACCTTGTCTTTCATTAGCGATTCGACGGTGCCGTCGGGGAGTTTCGCAAACGCTTCATCGCTGGGCGCAAAGATCGTGAAGGGCCCCTGGTTGCGTAACGCGTCAGTCATGCCGGCCGCCTTTACGGTCGCCAGAAAAGTATTGAAACTGCCTGCGGTCGAGGCGGTTTCAACCAGGTCCGTGGCGCTGGCGGCACTGACTGATAAGGTTAGTGTGGCGCAAAGCATGAGCGCTGGTAACAGTGCTGGTTTCATGAGATTCCTTCAATGTTGGTGAGTGCATTACGGAGCTTTGCCTGCGAGCAGCGCTGCTGGCAATCCAGATTCCTACCTGTTGAGGTGTCATATAATCTCGGAAGTTCAATACTCCTTTGTGTTTTCAGAAAATTTTGTCGATGATCCCTGTCCAAAAACTCACTTTCAAGCAGCAGCAACTTCTCGTCAGGGAGGCTGCCATCATCAACGCCGTCCACGGTTTGTTGGCGCGCAAAGGCTATGACTTGATGACCATGGATGAGGTTGCCGCCGAGGTCGGGATTGCCAAGGCCAGCCTGTACAAGCATTTCGCGTCGAAGGAATCTCTCGCGGCGGCGGCAATGATCCACCTGATCGAAAATACGCTTGCACATGTGCGCGCCTTGCCACCCGATATGCCCGCAATAGACCAGTTGCGCGGAATTTTGCGCTGGGCACTCGAAATACGCCTGCAGGGTGGTTTGCCAATGCTACCGTCGGATAATAAATTTCTGCGTGAATCGCTGCTCGAGAATCCGCAATATATCAGCCGGGTCATGGACCTCAACGAGTTGCTGGCGGGGTTGATCGAAGCGGCGCGCGCCGCCGGTGAGTTGCATCAACATTTGCCGGTTGAAGTCATTCTGCTGACAATTTATGCCCGTTCGTGCGACCCGAGTGTCGATTATCTGAAGATGATGGATGTGCATGACGATGAGCAGATCGTCGAATTCATGTTGGCGACCTGCTTTGGCGGTCTTTCCGGGATGCCGCAATCTGTCTGATCCGATGGATCACATAATCGTGCACGCGTCGGTCCATGCCGAGTGCGACATGACCGCTACCTGATAGCGCGAAGTTGGTCGCACCTTCGAGATGTGCCGACATTTGTGGCGAAACGATATTGTCGTGATGTGAATAAACCGAATCGAACAAGTCGACCGTTTGTGCCGTCTCCATGCATTCGAGTTGCTGTAGCCAGACACTGGGTGTTTTGTCGGAAGCGCAGCACATCTGACGTGAGTTGATGCCGATTCCTCTGCGTGCCAATGTCGTGCCGTGATGCGGCGTACCCAGCGTGATGATGGCTGCAATACGATCATTGCCGTGCTCGCACAGCCAGGCGCGGCTGATCAAGCCGCCCATGCTATGGGCAACCAGGATTACCTGGTCGCAATCACTGTCCTGCGTTAGCGTCTCGATTGCCAGTGTGATTGCCGGTAAGTAGTCATCGATACTGGCGAGCGCTGGTTCAAGATCGATTCCGTGGTGCGTGATGTTGGCTGCGCTGAGTCTTTTGCTCATTGAGCGCCAGTAACCGCTGTTGCACCCATAGCCATGGATGAGCAACACGGGTAGGTCTACCGGTTGTGCCGCTGGCCGTTTTCCTATCCGGAAAAATGGCATGTTCCAGCTTGAGCTGAGCATGCTGGCGCTGAACTCGCCGCAAAACAGGCGTGCGCCCGTGGCCAAGCCAATACGAAAGGCTGCGGGGGTTTCACTACGTGTGTGCCAGGCGAGGGTGAACCCGACGGCAGTGATCGTTAGTCTGATGGCGACGACCAGTCCGATGCCGAGGGCCAAGGCCGGAAGAACGTGCTGCATGTGTGCCAGTTTCAGTAGTGCCAAGGTAAGGCCGAGCACGATCAATCCTTGTAACACAAGCAGCCAGCGAGTCACTCGCCGGATCATTCTGTCCTGCCATTACCGGTTATGTGGTGATCCACAGCATTGCGTCGTACGGCAAAGTCTATTGGTTTCATAAAACGGTTTATCGCATGAGAAGCAACTGGAGGCCGCAACTGACAGGTCAATTTCCGCGGCGGAAAAATGCAGAGAGGACGGTGACAAGACCTGAGGTGGATTTTTTAGTGTGTCGCAGACAATGGCCTGCGCACTCAACCCCGCGCACTCGGTTTATTTCTTTTTCAGATCCGGAACGCCGACCAGTTTTGTCCGGGCCAGACGGTCATGGACAAAGCGCCGGGATGGATCGAGCCAGCACAAGGCAGCCCAAATCACGACGTTGGCCACCGGAATCAGCACCAGCATCCAGCCCTGTGCCTGAAAGCGCCACGCCAGCATCAGACCCGGCACCACCCATAGCCAGCTCAGCAGAAAGCGCGCAGTGGCTTGCAGTACCGTCACCGCAGAACCATTAGCGGCGACCAGACGCACGCGCCAGGTCTTCATGGCCAATGTCTGGCCGCCGTGACTCCAGAACCAGATGAAGTACGCCCCCATGACAAAGAATAGCCAGTACTGCAGGATGCCGCGCAGATACAGTGCGTGGCGTTGCTGTAGCAACGTCCCGAATAACCAGCCAGCAATGAACAGAACACCGAATAGCAGCATGCCTTCATAGAGCATGACAGCCAGGCGGCGCAGGACAGACGGAGGTGCTACGGGGACAGGCAAGGAAGAATCCGGCATCGGGCTTATTGGGTTGGTGCTGTTTGGGGTGCAGGAGGTTGGGGAATAGCTAATGGCGACACTTCAGCGGCCGGCGATTGCATCGAGGCAGGTTTTTCGGTAACGGCTTTTTCATAATGCTTCGGTGCATTGGCCGGATTGCTACTTGGCGATGACGTCGGCAGGTTTGATACACGTTTTTTTGCCGGCGTGCTCTCGGCGAGTTTTTTCTTCTGATCTTCGGGTAATTGCTGATACTCCTGCCATTGCGCAGATTTCTTGCTGGCATCAAGCTTTTTGGTACGGGTATAAATTTCACGGGCGACCCGGCGTTCGTCGGGGGTCAGTTTTGCCCACTCGCGCATACGCTCCTGAATCCGCGATTGCTCTTCGGCATTCATGTTGGCGTAACGGTTGCCGATCTCCAGCCATTTCTTTTTTCGAAATAGTTCGATCTTGTTCCAGTCTGCCGCCAGCGGCGCGAGTGCGTTTTGCTGACTGGGTGTTAGCTCATCCCAACGTGGACGCGTGTCGGGTTCGATGGATTTTGTATTGGCTTGTGCCAGGGGCACAGTGGCCGCATTGACGACCGGCTGTGTGGTGATTAACGGAACGGCAAATGCGACTAATCCTGCCAGTGCGGCACTTGCCAGCAGGCCAGCCATAAGCCAGCGTTTTCCGGTAGTCGACATAGTGCGGCTGATCATGATTAGTCTGTCTGTTTTGCCAGGTAGGCGCTAAAGCCATGATCCAGGTAGGCCGACAGAGGTAACTCGTCCGACAAGACCGCGGCATCAATTTCGGCAGTGTCGCTAATGCGTTGCTGTTTTTCAAATTGATACATGCCCGATAGACCGGCCACCAATGCCAGCAATGGAATAATCAGACCAATCCGGTTGAACCAGGGTGATGTCTTGCTGAAAAATCCTGCTGCGGACCCGGCCAGTACGTGTTGAGTGGCAAATACCTTTAACGGCGAGTCCTGGCGTTTTACAGCGAGTGCTTTTTTACGTGCGGCAGCGAGTCGGTCGGTTGTCGCCGCCGGCAGGTTGTCAAGATTTTCGTTTAATGCGTGTCTTACTTTGTAGGCGAAATTTAATTCCCGGGTATTCATAGCGTAATTCCTTTGGCTTTTAGCGCTTGGGCCAGGGTGTGACTGGCGCGCGAACAATGAGTTTTCACGCTTCCTTCGGAACATCCCATGGCAGCAGCCGTTTCGGCTACGTCGAAGTCCTGCCAGTAACGCATCAGAAACGCTTCGCGTTGACGGGCCGGAAGTTTTTGTACCTCGAGATCGATGGCATTGAGTGTTTGTTCCCGCTGCAGCTTGTCAGCACCGGATTCCGAGGTCTGTGCGCTGTCTTCGGCGTTGTAATGGTCGAGCAATTCAAACTCGTCACCCGCTTCGCCATTGCCGGTCATGCTGGAAAATAGCGTGACCCAGGTATTGCGAACTTTTTCGCGGCGGAAGTAATCGTGAATGGTGTTTTGCAGGATGCGCTGGAATAACAGCGGTAGTTCGGCCGGCGGTTTGTCGCCGTAACTTTGTGACAATTTGATCATCGCATCCTGAACGATGTCGAGCGCGGATTCCTCTTTGCGGACCGCATAGATAGCCTGTTTGAAGGCCCGTCGCTCTACATTTTCAAGGAAGTCGGAAAGTTCTTTATCAGTTGCCATGCAAGGTGGCGCTCCGTTGCCGGTGTCGCCAGAAAAGTCGGTGAGGGAGAATGCGCTTGGCAGGCTGCTGTTGCCTTGCCGGAAACTGTGCGCATGCTAGCAAAATTCAACGAGCTGCGCACGGTATTTAAGGCCGGCACCTGAAATCACGGGCTGTTGCGGCTGTTTTAACTTGACCTTAACGGTGCAACGCATTACCTTGTGGCTCCCTCTCGCATCGCAGAGGATTATGGTCTAGCCGCTTGCCCTGCACAACATGGCCTGGCGGCAAGACGCGCTTTACCATTAAGGCTGTTTGCTTTGACCCGTGCCATAAGCGCGAGAGCCCCGTACTGAAGTGATTGACCCTCCGGCCGAACGAGTCGCGCTAACCACGATTAAGGCATCCTCCTGGGAAGATGTCGAGAACCATGGGACCGCACAATAAAGGAAAGCCCGAGGCCTGTTACTGTCGTACCGGGTTCGCCAGGAAAAAGCATCCGATCAATTTCCAATGGACCTTGAAAGGAATGTTGTATGAGTAACAAAATGAATGTTGATACACGTAATGACACCGCGAATGACACCGGCAAAGAAATGACCGGTGCTGAAATCGTGGTGCGCTGCCTTGCCGAAGAAGGGGTTGAACACGTGTTCGGCTACCCGGGCGGCGCAGTTCTGTACATCTATGACGCAATTTATAATCAGGACAAGTTTCAGCACATCCTGGTGCGTCACGAGCAAGCTGCCATCCACGCGGCAGATGCTTATTCCCGCAGTTCCAATAAAGTCGGCGTCGCGCTGGTCACATCCGGCCCCGGCGTGACCAATGCCGTTACCGGACTAGCAACTGCTTACATGGACTCGATCCCGATGGTGATCATTTCCGGTCAGGTGCCGTCCCACGCAATTGGTCAGGACGCGTTTCAGGAATGCGATACGGTCGGCATTACACGGCCTTGTGTCAAGCACAACTTCCTGGTCAAGGACGTCAAGGATCTGGCATTGACGATGAAGAAGGCTTTTTTCATCGCCACCACCGGCCGTCCCGGTCCGGTATTAGTCGATATTCCGAAGGACATCAGCATGCACAAGTGCGTGTATGACTATCCGAAGGAAATCGAAATGCGCTCGTACAAACCGGTCGACAAGGGGCATTCGGGGCAAATCCGCAAGGCAGTCCAACTGCTGCTCAACGCCGAGCGGCCGATGATCTACACCGGCGGTGGCGTGATCCTTGCCAATGCGTCCCCGGAACTGAATAAGCTAGTCGACCGGCTCGGTTTTCCGTGCACCAACACCCTGATGGGTTTGGGCGCGTACCGCTCAACCAGCGAAAATTTTGTCGGCATGCCCGGCATGCACGGCACCTACGAAGCCAACATGGCGATGCAGCATTGCGATGTGCTGATTGCCATCGGCGCGCGCTTCGATGATCGCGTGATCGGCAATCCGAAGCATTTCTCGTCGGTGGCGCGCAAGATCATCCATATCGACATCGATCCGTCGTCGATTTCCAAGCGCGTCAAGGTCGACATTCCGATCGTCGGCAACGTGCGCGATGTGTTGCAGGAAATGTTGGCGCAGCTCGATGCTGCCGACGCCGCGGCGCAAAAGCCGAGTCAGGTCGCGCTGGCCAGCTGGTGGAAGCAGATCAACGAATGGCGCGGTAAGGATTGCCTGAAGTTTACTAATTCCGATATCGTCATCAAACCGCAATCGGTGGTCCAGAAAGTATGGGATATCACCAAGGGTGATGCGTTCATTACCTCGGATGTCGGTCAGCACCAGATGTGGGCCGCGCAATACTACGGTTTCGACAAGCCGCGTCGCTGGATCAACTCAGGTGGACTTGGCACGATGGGCGTCGGCTTGCCGTATGCGATGGGCGTGCAGATGGCCAATCCTGATGCGACGGTCGCCTGCATCACCGGCGAAGCGTCGATCCAGATGTGCATCCAGGAACTCGCCACCTGCAAGCAGTACCACCTGACGCCGAAGATCATCCTGCTCAACAATCGCGTGCTCGGCATGGTGCGACAGTGGCAGAAAATCGATTACAACGGTCGCTACTCCGAGTCCTACATGGATTCGCT
>CAILRJ010000240.1 GCA_903836575.1 uncultured Burkholderiales bacterium | reverse complement strand
CCAGCAAGACACGCAATTTCCAGCCTGGTGCGACATTGCTCATCGGACCCTGATGCTGGTCGATCGACACACCGACACCGAGCAGCAATTCGCCGGCACGCGCTTCGGCGGTGTAGCCGTCGTATTCGGCAAAGCGCGCTTCGAGGTCGGCAGCTTTCATGTAATCGTCGTCGGTAGCGTCCGGGTTCGCGTAAATCGCGTCACGCTCGGCCATCGCTGCCCACATCTCGGTGTGACCCATCATGACGACATCGAGCACGCGCATTTCTTCGAACGCGAACTGATCCTGGCGTAATTTACCGAGGCGTTCGTTGGTGTCGAGCATGACGTTACCGGCCGACGAATCAAGGTCGCCGCCAAGAATTTTCATGAAGGTGGATTTGCCGCAGCCGTTGGCGCCGATCAGGCCGTAACGGTTGCCGTCGCCAAACTTGACGGAGATGTTTTCAAACAAGGGCTTGGCGCCGAACTGCATCGTAATATTGGCTGTGGATAGCACTATGTAAATCCTTACAAACGTATTTTAAATGTGACGCGCATTTTACCATTGCGCAGCGGGCAGATTTGCGCTATCGCTTGGCCAAAAACGGATAACCGGCAACGGACAACGTCCAGCCGTGTGTGTCGCCGTGCAACGTGGCCGGCGCCCCAACCGGCAAGGTTACCTTGTCAACGATATGGCCGAATGGCAGGCCGGTCAGAACAGGCACCGGCAAGGTGGAACGCAAGCGCACCAGCATCGACTCGAAGCAAAAACCGTTGTCAATCTCGCTCAGGCGATAACCGGAAAAGTCACCTAGCACGATGGCGCTCTGGTTTGCCAGTACGCCGGCATGGTGCAATTGCAGCAGCGTCCGCTCGACCCGGAATGGGTGCTCGTTGATGTCTTCGAGGAACAAGATGCCGCCCTCAATGCGAGGCAGGTAGGGCGAGCCAACCAGATGCGCCACCATCGCCAGATTTCCGCCCCACAGGATGCCGCTCGCGTCGACAGCGGGACTGTCGTCCTGCTCCACGCGAATGATTGTTTGAGGACTGCTCAGGCACTGCCAGAAATGATTGTGCGTGAATGCGCTCGGCGGCTCACGCGTAAAGTCGTCACACAGCATCGGTCCGGCAAAACTGATGGCACCGGTTTGCGCCAGCAAGCCCAGCTGGAACGCGGTGAAATCGCTATGACCGACGAAATACTTGCCGCTTGCCGCCAGCAATGACCAGTCGAGTTGCGGCAGGATGCGCGACAAGCCGTAACCACCGCGCAGCGACAGGACGATATCGACATCCGGATCGCTGGCAGCCGCATGCAGATGCGCGACGCGCAGTGCATCGCTGGCAGCGAAGCGCTCTTCCCTTTCATCGGAGGCAAAGTGGCGGATCACGCGGTAGCCCTGCTGCTGCAAGCCGGTGATGGCGCGCTCTACCGCTTCGGTATCGGCCGCGTAGCCGCTCGGTGCGATCAGGGCGATTCCGGTTGACTCATTCACTGGCAACTCCGGTGGAAAGCGGCTTCTGGGCGAGCCGTCGTTCGGCAAAAAAATCCTTCAGCAACGCGCTGCATTCCTCAGCCAGAACGCCACCGACCAGGCCGGTGTGGTGATTCAATTTTTCTTGCCCGAACAGGTCAAGCACCGAACCGCAGCAACCGGTCTTCGGATCACTCGCCCCATACACCACACGGGCCAGCCGCGCGTGCATCATTGCCCCGGCACACATCGCGCAGGGCTCCAGCGTGACAAACAATTCGCAACCCGGCAACCGGTAATTGCCCAGCAGCGTGGCACCGGCGCGCAAGGCCATGATTTCGGCATGTGCGGTCGGATCATGCGTGCCGATCGACTGGTTGAAACCGGTCGCCACCACCTGCCCATCTTTCACCAGCACGGCACCGACCGGCACCTCACCCAGAGCCCAGGCATTGTGCGCCTGGTCCATCGCGAGGCGCATGAAGAGCGTGTCATCCATGAACAACTTCAGCCCAGCAATTTGGTGTTTCGTAGAGCTTGATCTTGTGCAGCGTCAGGCCGGTACCGAAGTTGTCGGTATAGGTCGCCTTGAGGATATCGAAGGCGATGCGGGCCAGGTTCTCGACCGTCGGCACCAGTGGCAGCACGACCGTCTTGTGGTCCGGCAGGCTGTCGAGGAAAGCGCGCACGGCCTCGTCTTTTTCATAGACCAGAAAAGCGTGGTCCCAGACATCGACCAGCGCTTGCTTGGCCAGTGTCTTGACGTCCGAGAAATCCATGATCATGCCATTGTCGGACGCGCCATCTGCGGCAACAACGCCACCGGTGAGCGTGATTTCAAGCGTGTAGCGGTGGCCGTGCAAGTTGCGGCACTGGCTCTTGTGATCGGGGATCCGGTGGCCGGCGTCGAATTCTAGTTTGCGGGTGATAGTCAGCATGGCATTACGGTATCTGTAAAATTTTATGGGTTTGCACGCTCAGCTTCCACTTCGGGTGGCGCTTGCAATGTTCAATGGCACGTTCGGTATTGCGGGCTGCCGTCGGACTGTCCATCGGCTGCAAATAAAAGTGTTCGAAGTCCAGCGCTTCGTACATCAGCAGGTCTTGTCCGAGCTGCGGAATGACGACTTTCAATTCATTGCCGCTGCGCTGGACCAGCTTGCTGCCCATCTTCGGGCTGACGCAAATCCAGTCGACTTCCGGTGGCACCGGCAAGGTTCCGTTGGTCTCGATGGCGATCATGAAGCCCTGCGTATGCAGCGCCTCGATCAGCGCGAGATCGAGTTGCAGCATCGGTTCGCCGCCGGTGATGACGATGAATTTGCTGGCCGGATAGTCAGCCGGCCACAAGCTGTTGACGGTCGCCGCCAGCGTTGCGGCATCGGCAAACTTGCCGCCCCCGACACCATCGGTGCCGACAAAATCGGTATCGCAAAATTGGCAGACTGCCGTGGCGCGATCGCTCTCGCGTCCGCTCCAGAGGTTGCACCCGGCAAAGCGGCAAAACACCGCCGGACGACCGGCATGGGTGCCCTCGCCTTGCAAGGTATAGAAGATTTCTTTCACGCTGTACGTCACTGCACTTGCCTCGCTCTGGATCGATTCACTACGGAACTTCAAGGGGGCGCAAGTATAACCGAGCGGCCGGGATTACATCGGGAACGACGGGAGGTGCCACGCCACGCTGATGTATTGTTAGCTGGCGCGCCTGTCGTCGATGACGCTGCGCTCACGATATGGGAAGGCACGCGGTGTTGCATCAAGGCCAGCCAGCTTGGCTTCGGCTTCCTGCTCGACGGCTGCCCTGTCCTGACTCGAGAGCAGGCGTTCGTAATTCAAGGTCCCGATCTGCCGCTCCAGTGCGCGGGTGCTCCAGTTCTGCGTGACGGCTTCGTGCATGGTCCAGTCGCGGGCGGTGGCGCTGTCGACCCGTAATAGCGTGCGGTAGTGGGTCCATCTCAATTCGTGACGCAGTGCGTCACGCTTTGGGAATGCTTGGTAGAACAGGCGCATGTAGCGCAAGTTCGATGCATCGAAGCCTTTACCAAACTCCGCAGTCAACACCTTCGCCAACTCCTGCAACAAGCGCTGCCCATAAGCAGCTCGCTCCAGTCCGCCTTGCTCGAATTCGACAATGTGCTGTCCCATCTGCCAGCATGTCCGGACCTGAATCGCATCAACGGCGCGCAGTGCTTGCCTGCGTGACTGGCGGATCAGTTCGCCGAGCTCGCGCAGCAGCGTGTGCAGTTGCGGATCAGTTGATGGTGTCAGTGTACCCATGGTGATGTGTCCTTTCCTCTTTGCGACGTCAGGTCCCGAAACGCAAAAAGCCCCTGAAACATCAGGGGCCAGAAGACTCAGTACTGACTGGCTTCGATCCCTATCCTCATTCCCACTCGATCGTGGCCGGCGGCTTGCCCGAAATATCGTAGACCACACGATTGATGCCAGGCACTTCATTGATGATCCGGTTCGATACGCGACCGAGCAATTCGTGCGGCAGATGCGCCCAGTGCGCGGTCATGAAGTCCTGCGTTTG
>CAILRJ010000239.1 GCA_903836575.1 uncultured Burkholderiales bacterium | reverse complement strand
GCCGCTGGCACAAATTTATCCGCAAGGCTATCTGTTTGGACAGGGCCAGCTAACGCCGCTGTTGTCGGAGGCGCTGTCTGATCTGGCTGGCCGTCCAATCGACCTGCTCATTGTGCTGTGGCCAGGCTTGCGACTCAGCGCCGAAGAATTCTGGCTCAGCGAAACCATCATCACGGCCTTCGGCATGACCGGTGCCGTGCTCACGTTGCTGTGCCTGTTGCGCAAGCAAGCACCACTGTGGGCGCTTACACTGCTAACCATCGTGCTTGCACTGGCCGCCAAGTCGATGGCAAGCGCCCTGCTGTTCGGACCGGAAAATGCCTTCGTCTGGCTCACGCCGGGCGCGCGCGGCGGACTGCTGCTGAGCGTGCTGATGCTGGCCAGCCTGCAATTTTCGTCGCGCATGGCGCAACGGCGGGCGGCAGTGCTGATGCTGCTGATCAGCCTGCTGGCGGTCAATTTGACGCCACCCAATCCGTATTTTGTCGTGACACTGCAAAGCTGGGTGCAAGGCAAGTTCCTCAGTTTTAACGGCGCGGCGCAATTCCTGTCGCTGCTCTGGCCGTTCTTTGCGCTATGGTTTCTGCTCCATCCAGTACACCGCAACAGGGCTAAAGTATGATGCAGCCCCCCTCCCACCGTTCCCTTTTCCGCGAGCTTTCATGGACACCAAACCGTATTTCGAGCAGCACGTTTTCATTTGCATGAACCAGCGCGAGGATGGCCGCCCGTGTTGCGGTGCAAACGGTGCACAGGCCGCACAAAAACATGCCAAGAGCCGCCTGAAAGCACTCAACCTGACTGGCGAGGGCAAGATTCGCATTAACCAGTCCGGCTGCCTGGATCGCTGTGAAGAAGGTCCTGTGCTGGTGATCTACCCGCAAGGCACGTGGTACACCTATGTCGATAATGACGACATCGACGACATCATCGATACCCATCTGATCGGCGGACAAATCGTCGAGCGCCTGAAAATCTGACCCGGAGCGCCACCATGAATGCCCAGACCCAGGAATTTTTTATTAACGGTGCGGCCGGTGCGCTTGAATGTGCGCTCGACCTGCCCGACCCGGCCGACGCCGCGCCGCGCGGCATCGCACTGGTCGCCCATCCGCATCCGCTGTACGGCGGCACGATGGACAACAAGGTCGCTCAAACGCTGGCGCGGGCCTTTGTCAGCATTGGTTATGCGGCCGTACGGATGAATTTCCGTGGTGTCGGTGGTTCGGCCGGCGGGCACGACGAAGGACGTGGCGAGACCGACGACATGGCTGCGCTGCTGACCCACATGCGAGCACAAATGCCGGACCTGCCGGTGGCGCTGGCCGGATTTTCGTTCGGCACATTCGTGCAGGCGCAATTGCAGCAACGCCTCATCACGCAAGGTACCCCTGCCGAGAGACTGATTCTGGTCGGTGCGGCAGCCGGCAAATGGGCGATGCCGCCGGTTCCGGCCGACACGATTCTGGTCCACGGCGAGCTCGATGACACCATTCCGCTGACAGCGGTACTGGACTGGCTGCGTCCGCAAGACATCGTGGTACGGGTGGTTCCCGGCGCCGATCATTTTTTTCACCGCAAATTGCAACATATTAAGAATGCCGTGGTCGAAACGTGGCGCGCCTGAGCCGGACGTTATAATTCATCCATCGTTTCATGTCCGGCTTCTCGCCTTTTACTCCACCACGCCACGGCCTTGCCGGTACGGCGCTTTACATTGACCTTCATGAAAACCTTTTTCGCGGCCGTTGCCGCTACCGTCATCACCTTGTCATCCGCCTTCCTGCAGCCGGCTTCAGCCCAAACGATGCCGGCCCCCGTTGTGGCGGCCAAATCCTGGCTGCTGCTCGACACTACCAGTGGCCAGGTGCTGACCTCGCAAGATCCGACCATGCGCATCGAGCCTGCCTCGCTGACCAAAATCATGACCGCCTATGTGACGTTCAAGGCAATCGAAGAAAAACGTCTTACGCTCAATCAAATGGTCAAGGTCTCGGTCCGCGCCTGGAAAGTCGATCCGGGCAGCTCGAAGATGTTCATCGATCCGGCCACACCGGTCTCGATCGACGACCTGCTGCATGGCCTGATGGTCCAGTCCGGCAATGACGCTGCCGTCGCGCTGGCCGAAGCCGTCGCCGGTACCGAAGAAGCTTTCGTAGTGCTGATGAACCGCGAAGCCAAACGCATGGGCCTGACCAATACCCAGTTCGGCAATCCGCACGGCTTGCCGAGCCAGGATAATTATTCGACAGCGCAAGACCTGTCGCGCCTGGCCGCCTTCGTGATCACCGACTTTCCCGAGTTTTATAAAATCGATTCGGTCAAAAGCTTCACCTACAACAAGATCACACAGCCCAACCGCAACCGTCTGCTGTGGCTGGACCCGACCGTCGATGGCATGAAAACCGGCCATACCGAAGCAGCCGGCTACTGCATGATCGCTTCGGCCAAACGGCCCAACGGTACCGGCGAGCGCCGCCTGATCTCGGTTGTGCTGGGCACCACGTCGGACCAGTCACGCACGCAGGAAAGCCAGAAGCTGCTCAACTGGGGCTTCCAGAACTTCGATACGATCAAACTGTATGGCAAGGACCAGCCGGTCGAAACCCCGCAAATCTGGAAGGGTTCCGGCAAGACCATCAAGATTGGCTTTACGCGTGATATTTACGTGACCGTGCCGAGGGGCGTTGCAGCAAAAATGAAGCCACTACTGGAACGCAAGGATCCACTGGTCGCACCGATTGCACTGCACAGTACGGTCGGAACGATGAAGATGATGGTCGATGGCAAATCAATTGCCGAGTTCCCTATCGTGGCGCTGGAAAGCGTCACCGAAGCGGGCATCTTCGGCCGCGCGTGGGATTCGATCCGGCTCTGGATCCAGTAATCGTCGACCCGGGCGACAGCGGCCATGCGTTCTGCGCCCTTGCGCCTGTCGTGGCCTGATGTCGTCGCCGGCCTGTCGCTGGCCGGCTTGTTATTACCCGAAGCCGTCGCCTACTCCGGCATTGCCGGCCTGCCTCCGCAGGCCGGAGTCATCGCTCTCTTTGCCGGTCTGATCTGTTACGGCCTGATCGGCACCAGCCGTTTTGCCATCGTCTCGGCCACCTCGTCCTCGGCGGCGGTGCTCGCTGCGGCTGCCGCCAGCACCGCCGGCACCGATACCGGGCTGCGGCTGGCGATGGCCTTCGGACTGGTCGTGCTGACCGGACTGTTTTTCCTGATCGCCGGACTAGCCCGTATTGGCAGCGTTTCTGACTTTATCGCCAAACCCGTCTTGCGCGGCTTTGCCTTCGGGCTGGCCATCGTCATCATCTTCAAGCAAATCGCGTCGGTCCTCGGCGCACCGCTGCATCACACCGATCTCATCCGCATGCTGGGCGACCTGGCCAGTCAGCACGCCCGCTGGAACGGTCCCGCCGCGCTGCTGGCCATGCTGGCTCTGGCACTGCTGTACGGGTTCGCCCGCCTGCCGCGCTTGCCCGGCGGTTTGCTGGTCATCGTGCTCGGGATCGCAGCCGGCCAATGGCTGCCGCTGGAGCTCTACGGTATCGCACTGGTTGGTCCGATCCGCTTGCAGCTGCAGGCTCCCGCGTTGCCGAACTTGCCGTACTCCGACTGGCTGCGGCTGGCCGAACTGGCAATGGCGATGGTGCTGATTCTGTACGCCGAATCGACCAGTGCGATCCGCACCTTTGCAATGAAGCACGGCGACCACGTGCGACCGAACCGTGATCTGCTGGCACTCGGAGCGGCCAATCTGGTCTCAGGACTATTTCAGGGCATGCCGGTCGGTGCCGGCTATTCGGCAACGGCCGCCAACGAAGCCGGCGGTGCCGTCTCGCGCCTGGCCGGTGCGGTCGCCGCGCTGGCGCTGCTGGCGGTGGTGCTGCTGTGCCTGCCGCTCATTGCGCTCACGCCGCAACCGGTACTGGCGGCAATCGTGATTCATGCAGTCGGCCACACGCTGCGACTGGCGATCTTCAAGCCGTATTTCCTGCTGCACCGGGATCGCCTGCTGCTCATTGCCGCAGTACTGGCAGTGCTATTGCTGGGCGTCGTCGACGGCTTGCTCGCTGCTATTGCGATCAGTCTGCTGATGCTGTTGCGCCGGCTCTCGGAATCCGCCGTGACCGTGCTGGGGCGGCTCGACGACGGCCATGATTTTGTCAGTCGCAGCGTTCATCCGGAAGCCCGCGCGGTACCCGGCATCCTGATTCTGCGACCCGACACCGCCCTGTTTTTCGCTAATGCCGAACGTATCCTGACCCAGGCGCGCCACACGCTGATGGATGCCGGTCCGCAAACCACCACGCTGATCCTGAGCCTGGAGTCCTCGCCCGACCTGGACAGTTCGACCGTCGAAGCGCTGGGGGACTTCCATCGGGCCTTGCTGGCACAGCACAAGAACTTGCTATTCGCCCGCCTGAAAACATCCGCGCAAGAGGTCCTGAACCGCGCCGCGCTGACCGGCTTGAGCGCGGCCGCGCTGTGCGACCTCAGTGTCGACGATGCGGTTGACGTCGCCCGGCAACTGTATCCGAAAGCGCATAAAGCTGATTGACAAAACCGGCTATACTCGCAAATTCATAATATACGATTCCGTATGTTAACTTAACCAAAAATCACAATTATCCAATGCGCACCATTGAATTACCAGGCGGCGAACATGCCGTGCTGGCGCTGCATGGCCTGCTAGGCAATCCGCTGGAAATGCTGTTCGTTGGCAAGCGTCTGCAAAGCGCCGGCTACACAGTCCATATCCCGTTGATTCCCGGCTACGGCTATGCCAGTGGCCAGGATACGTCTTACCGCACCACCCGCTGCGAACACTGGTTCGAGGAAGTACAGCGCCGCTTTGACCAGCTCAAACGCGACCATGCTTCCGTCTCTGTAGTCGGTTTGTGCATCGGTGCGGTGTTAGCACTGCGACTTGCCAGCGAGCGCCCCGATGACGTGGCTGCGCTATCAGTGCTGGCGACGACGCTGGCGTATGACGGCTGGAGCATTCCGTTTTATCGTTTCCTGCTGCCGCTGGCGTATTACACGCCGGTGCGCTATCTGTATTCGTACAAGGAACGTTTTCCGTTCGGCATCAAAAATCCAAAGCTGCAAAAATGGATTGCGCGCGAGATGGCGGTCAAAACTTCGTCTGCGGCCGGTGCCTCGCGCCTGTCGGCCGAGGGTATTTTTCAGGCCGACCGGCTCATCGGACAAGTTAAAAAATCCCTCGAGAAGGTAAGTTGTCCGACGCTGATCATCCATGCCGAAGAAGATGACGTGGCCACACCGAAAAGTGCCGATCTGGTAGAGCGAAGCATCTCTTCCACCGTCAGCAAGAAAATTATCCTGCACGACAGTTATCACATCATCACGCTGGACAATGAAAAAGAGCGCGTGGCCGCCGAGACGGTTGCCTTTTTCGACCAATCGGTCCGTCCTGTCCCTATCGCCATTCCGACCATGCTTAGAGATCATCATGAATACGCCTGACAGCTCCCATCCAGCTTCTTCCTATTCCACCGTGGTCGCCATGCTGGCGGCGCAACTCGACATCGACGCCGCCACCATCCTGCCCGATACCGAACTGGCTACACTGGGCGTCGATTCGCTGACGGTGGCCGAACTGATCTTTGATCTGGAAGACAAATTCGACATTACATTGGGCGATGAGCGACCTAGCCTGATCGTGGTTCAGGATGTCGTCGACAACATCGACCGCTACCTCAACCAGAAATCCGTACCCTAAGCCTGCGATGCCACGCGTCGTCATCACCGGCATCGGCGCTATCTCGGCACTGGGTACCGGTGCCGACACCAACTTCAGCGCGGCCTTCGCGGCACGCTCCGGGGTAGGCCCGGTTGACATCAGCGCCGGACCGCATCGCATCGCAGGCTGTGCGGCGCAAATTGGCTTTGCTTTGCCGGAGCTGATCCGCAAGACCGACATGCCCCTGTTCGACCGGGTCGCCGTATTGGCCTGGTGTGCCGCCAGCGAAGCGCTGCAGCAAGCCGGACTGGATCCCGATCCGGCTGCGCAGCAGGCCAGCGGGGTTTTCTGGGGCACTAGCATGGGGGGCGCGCAAACCATCGACAACGGCTACGTCGACCTGTTCATCGACCACAAGAATCGCGTCCGGCCAATGTCGATCGTGGCCAGCATGAACAATGCCTCGGCCGCACAAATTGCCTTGCGGGCCGGTTTTGGCGGTAGCGTCAATACCTACAGCAGTGCCTGCGTGTCCTCGGCACAGGCCATCGGCGAAGCCTTCCGCCATATCCGTCACGGCTATGCCGAGCGGGTGCTGGCCGGCGGCTCGGAAGCACTGCTGACGGTCGGCGTGTGGCGTGCCTGGGAGGCATTGCGCGTGCTTGGTGTTACCGATGCGACGCATCCGGAACGCACCTGCAAACCTTTTTCGCTGGACCGCAGCGGTCTGGTACTCGGTGAGGCCGGTGCGGCGGTGATGCTGGAATCGCTTGATTCGGCGCAACGACGCGGTGCGACCATTCTGGCCGAACTGGCCGGGTATGGTGCCAGCAACGATGCCACCCACATGACCAAGCCGGATCCGGCCGGGCAGGCCCGCGCGATGCACATGGCCTTGCGCGAAGCAGGACTGGCACCCGATCAGATTGACTACATCAATGCCCACGGTGCGGGCACGCTGGCCGGTGATCTGGCAGAAACCCAATCGATTCGTGAGGTGTTCGGCGAGCATGCGTCAGCGCTGATGGTGAGTTCGACCAAAGCTGTGCATGGACACACGCTGGGTGCGGCTGGCGCACTCGAATTCGTACTGACCGTGCAGGCGCTACGCCAGCAGGCGGTACCGCCGACCGCATTCCTGGCGCTGCCGGATCCAGCCTGCGATCTCGATTACGTTGCCATGCAGGGACGCGCACAGCAGTCGCTGCGCGCCGTCATGTCGAATTCGTTTGCGTTCGGCGGCAGCAATGCCGCACTGATCGCAATCCCGTTTATTTGAACGCATAAGTAACCGCGACAAAGCCGCTGCTCTGCGTGCGCGCCGCCACCAGCGGGCTGTTGCGGATCGCGCCATCGAGCCACGAGCGACGTCCCTGCACCAGCAGATGCCACGGCCCGCCGAGCGCCAATTCCGCAGCCAGTCCTGCCACCGGCACCGTCGATGCAGTGGCGCGATAGCGCGCGATCCCGCTGCGCACCGATTCATCCGCCGCGACGCCATACAAATGCTGCACGTAGGCAGCACTGCGCCGCTCGATGCCGATCTGCGGATAAATTTTCCAGCCGGAGAATACGAGCTCCGCCGCGTACGTTGCCTCAAGCAACGAACCGCCCGACGTCACATCGTGCATGGCATAGACAAAGAAGCCGCCGTACGGGGTTTCTTGATACGTACCGATTCCCAGCGGCACCGGCGTGCTGCGGTCATGCAACCCGCGCAATGCCGCGCTGTTGGCCTTGTAGCCTTCCTGACTGACGCGCCCGACCAGTTCCAGATAGCCCTCGCCAAGCGCGACGGTTTTGACGCCGAAAGTATCGGTACGGGCAAAGACGCGCTGGTAATCGGCATACACATACGGCAGCAATGACGGACGGTGGCTGGCACCGCGGACGTTGGCGCTGATCGCATACACGGCCGCACCGGCATCCCCGGTCAGGCGCTCGGGCAAGGCTACTTGTGCATGCACCGCTGTGCTGACTAGCCCCATCGCAACGAAAGGGAAGAGAAAATTTTTCATGGCCGCATCGTAGCATCTGCAGCCGGTCTGCCCGCGCTGCTGCCGTGACCGAAAACGGCCAGACACGGCATGTCGGCGACGCGTATAACGGTCTCATGACACCCGACTTCGACTACACCATGGCTCTGCCGCATGATCACTGCTATCGCGCGCTGGTTGCACGCGATGCGCGCTTTGACGGTGTCTTTTTTACCGCTGTCAGCAGCACCGGGATTTACTGCCGGCCGATCTGTCCGGCGCGCACGCCACGCGCGGCGGCATGCACGTTTTTTGGCAGCGCGGCGGCGGCGGAACAGGCCGGCTTTCGCCCCTGCCTGCGCTGCCGGCCGGAATTGGCACCGTATGCGCTACAGCAGAATCTGGCCTACGCGATCTGGCAACGCATTGCCGCCGGTGCGCTCAATCATCGCGACGAAGGCAGCGCAATCGAACAGCTTGCCGCAAACGTCGGACTATCGTCGCGCCAGTTGCGGCGGGTGCTGCAGCAGCAATTTGGCGTGACGCCGGTCGAACTGGCGCAAACCCAGCGACTGCTGTTCGCCAAAAAACTGCTGCAGGAGACCACGCTGCCGATGACTGAACTGGCCCATGCGGCTGGCTTTGGCAGCGTGCGCCGCTTCAATGCGCTGTTCACGGCGCGCTACGGCATGGCGCCCGGATCGGTCCGGCGCAGCGTTGACAGGCCACGTCGCACCGGCGATGCACTGGTCTTGCGACTGGCCTATCGACCACCGATGGCTTGGCAGGCGCTACTGACCTACCTGGCCGGTCGCGCCATGCCCGGGCTGGAAGCCGTCGATGCCGGGGCCTATCTGCGCAGCGTACAGCTCGACGGGGTCAGTGGCTGGCTGCGCGTGGTACATCTGCCGCAAAAAAACCAGCTGCAACTGGAAGTTGCTCCGGCACTGGCAAGCGTGCTGATGCCGTTGCTGGCGCGGGTGCGCAACCAATTCGATCTGGATGCCAACCCGGGCGTCATCGACCGGCATCTGGCACAAGACCCGCTGCTGGCCGCGCAAATTGCCCGGCTGCCGGGCTTGCGCGTACCGGGCAGCTTTGATGACTTCGAACTGGCGATCCGGGCAGTGCTCGGCCAGCAGGTCAGCGTGGCCGGCGCGACCACCGTATCGGGGCGGCTGGTGGCGCGTTTCGGCGCAGTCGCGGTCACACCGTTTGCGCAGATCAGCCAGCATTTTCCCACCGCCGAACTGCTGGCCGCGACGCCGGTCGAGGACATCGCCGCACTCGGCATGCCGCGCAGCCGGGCCGGGACCATCCGTGCGGTAGCGCAATTTGCCGTTCGAGGCGGGTTGGCAACGCCGCCCGGACAAACGCTGGCAACGACAGTAAGCGCACTGTGTGCGGTGCGCGGTATCGGCGAATGGACTGCGCAATACATCGCCTTGCGGGCACTGCGCTTTCCCGACGCCTTCCCGGCCGGCGACCTCGGTCTGCAAAAAGCCGCCGCGCCGCAACGTTTGAGCGAAGCGCAATTGCTGGCGCGTGCCGAAGGCTGGGCACCATGGCGCGGATATGCCGCACTGCGGCTGTGGCAAAGCTTGCGGTCCGATACCTGATTGACACTGCCCCGAAAGGAAAAATTGATGCTCCTATCCGACACATCGTATCTGCGCCATCCCAGCCCCCTCGGCGAACTGGTGCTGGCTGCCACCGCACGCGGGCTGAGCGGTCTGTATTTCGGGCAGCACCGGTATTTCCGTGGCACCGACGGCTGGCGACATGATCCGGCCCAGCGCCACTTGCGCACGACCGCGCGGCAACTCGATGATTATTTTGCCGGATCACGCACCGCCTTCGAGGTGCCGCTGGACCTGACCGGCACCGCCTTCCAGCTGAGTGTCTGGCAATCACTCGGACAGATTGGTTACGGCATCACATCAAGCTATCGCATGCAGGCCGAACAGATCGGACGGCCGACGGCGGTACGCGCAACGGGCACGGCGATCGGACGCAATCCGGTATCGATCGTGGTGCCGTGTCACCGCGTACTTGGACAGCATGGCGCGCTGTCGGGGTATGCCGGCGGACTGGAGCGCAAGCAGTTCTTACTGGATCTGGAAAGCCGCCATCGCGGCTCCCTGCGGTAATTATTGAGGCATAACCAAGGGTCCGGCCGAACCCGCATCGGGTGGCATCATCGCGCCGGACGGTGCAACGGGCTCCGACGACATCGGTGACGCGGGGACACGGCTATCGATCGTTGCCGGAGCCGTTGCCGCCGGGGGTGCCAGCAACTCGCCGCCGGATGGTGACATCGACTGGCAGGCAGCGAGTGCCAGCAGACAAGCAAGTGAAAAAAGATGTTTGGTCATGAAGACTCCTGATCTAGAGAGTGGGATCCCGGATGGGGTTGCCATTCACCGCTGCACAGACAACGGGAATGCACACGCAAGACTGTGCGCAGAGTAGAGGGAAGCGTAGAAATGAAGTTCCGGAGTGGTGGCCGTGATTGCAGCTGGTATGACGCAGATCAGACTTGGTGACGATAGTACGGACGGGTGGTGGAAAGCCGGGGGCAAGCGGTTATTGTTTCGGTAGCACACAGCATGGACACGGTGAGGCTGTGCCCGCACCACGCCCACCCGGGACCACCCGTAATCCGCGTTTAGAACTCGTCCCAATCATCGTGTGCCGCCGGCCTGCTGGCGGCAGACGTTGCGCGTGCCGGCTTGGGCAAGGCGACCCGTGCGGCGGGCCGGGACTTGACCGCAAT
>CAILRJ010000238.1 GCA_903836575.1 uncultured Burkholderiales bacterium | reverse complement strand
AACACTGCTAAACCAACGGTGGCCAGCACAGGTATGGCTGACTCTCGCAACGTCTTGCGGCCCTTGGCAAGCATGAAACCTGCACCTAGCACACCAAGAACAGCAGCCACCGTGGCAATCTTGCGGAACAGTTCAATGTCGGCCAACAAGCTAGGCAGCATCACGACAATCAGGGCTCCCAGCAATGAACCACTACGCGTTTTGCGTCCGCCCATAATAACGGCGAGCAGGAATAGGATGGTCAATTCAAAGTTATAGGTATTTGGAGAAATATACTCTTCAGAATACGCATACAAGCTACCCGCCAGACCTGCCAGACCTGCACTAATCACGAAGGCGTATACCTTGTAGCGGTAGACTGAAACTCCCATACAGTCGGAGGCAATCGGGCTATCGCGCAGCGCCTGGAAAGCGCGCCCCAAGTGTGATTTGAGGATGCGGTCGACAACGATCAGCGAAAGCACCATCAGTGACGCGACTAAATAAAAGAATTCAACGTCATTTACCTGATATCCGAAGAAGTCTGGTTTGACTAGTTTCAGGCCAAGCGGACCTTCGGTAAGGAATGTCATTTCGTTGATCAAAATCTGAACAATTGTGCCAAATGCCAGCGTAACCATTGCAAGGTAAGGTCCTGTTACACGTAATGCCGGTAGCGCCAACAATGCGCCGAACATAGCTGTTACGGCAATACTAGCCGGTGCAGCAACCAGTATGGGCAAACCGAATTTTAGATACAGCACACCTGTCGTGTAAGACCCAATACCAAACAATGCGGCATGTCCGAGCGATACCTGCCCGGTATAGCCCACCACGATATCGAGACCGAATAGCAGGATCGCGTAAATCAGAATAGTTTCGGCAAGATGAATGTAATACGGATTGTGGAATACGAGCGGGAAAGCCGCTAATACGATAATTCCGATGACGGAAGCGACGATTGTTTTCTTGTCCATGTTCATACTTTCTTGATCGTAGCTTTACCGAACAGGCCGGCTGGTTTGATTGCCAGCACGAGCAACAGCAGTACCAGTCCCGGTACTTCCTTGTAGCCCGTTGAAATATAAAATCCGGTAGTCGTTTCCGCGATACCCAGGATCAACCCTCCTACAATCACCCCAAGTCCGGAGGTCAGGCCACCGATGATTGCCACCGCAAACGCCTTCAGACCCAAGGCGGTTCCCATCGTCGCACCGGTCAGCGTCAGCGGCGCCACCAGAACACCAGCCAAAGCTGCGGTTGCGGACGACAGTGCATATGAAAACGTAATCACCATGCTGGTGTTGATACCCATCAGTCCGGCGGCGTCACGATCATTCGATGTTGCAACTACGGCTTTGCCATAGATAGATTTTCGGTTGAATACTTCGACCGCCAGCATCATCGCTAATGCACCCAGCACCACGACCACTTGCATTGGTTGCACATTGGCGCCTAACACCTGAAAAGGAGCCGCAGGTAGAGGCGATGGAAATGGAAGATCATCCTTACCCCAAATATTTTCAGCGACGTTCTTGAAAATAATGGCTAACGCAATCGTTGACATAATCCAGCCAAATTCCGACTTAATTTTAATGGCCGGACGCACGCCTATCCATTCAACAAATACGCCCTGCATGGCACCGAATACGATGACCACCGGAATCATTAACCAATAGTTCAAGTAAGGCCCACCGTGAATATCACCGACAAGGCTAAGCCCGACCAGGGCACCGAGCATTAACGCTTCACCTTGGCCAAAGTTCAGGGTGCCAGATGTCGCAAATGTCAGCTGGTAACCAAAAGCAATCACCGCGTAAATCATGCCCAGCGCGATGCCGCTGAAAACGAGTTGTAAGAAAATTTCCATTATTTCCACCTGTATTACAGCCGCCGCAGCAGCAGGATTCAGTTATGCCAAGAGCCTATCCCGATTAATTTTGCACGCGCTCGAAGAGCGAAAAACAAAAGCGCCTGTTAGCACTCATGTGAATTGCAAAATATATCGGGATAGACTCTCGATGCCGAAGCCAGAACTGGCAATCGGCAATCATGAACGACACGGCCAAGTGCGCCGAAGCGCACTGGCCCTACCTAATTATTTCGCCAGAATGACGCGACCATCTTTGACTTCACCAAAAACAGGTACATCAATTTTGATGGCTTCATGGTCGTCCTTGGCGAACGGCTTGGAGTATGAGGTGACGACGCCGTCGACTTTCTCTTTCATATTCTCGAGGGCATCGCGCACTTTAGGACCATCGGTCGAACCAGCTTGCTTGATTGCTGCTGCAAGCAAGAATATAGAGTCATATCCTTGCGCAGCCGACACTGGCGATGGGATACGACCGCCTGGTGGGCTGTAGGTTTTGACGTAGGCGTCAATAAACGCTTTCCGCTTTGGTGTCGTTGGGTCCTGGATGAAGGTTTGTGGCATCAATGTACCGTCACCATTTTTACCTGCATTGTCGATAAAGTTTGCCATCGACAATGTCCAGCTACCGATCATTGGCACTTTCCAGCTGAGCTTTTCCATGCCGTTGGCGATTTGCGCCAGTTCCGGCCCGATGCCGTAAGTCAGTACTGCCTGCGCACCAGCCTGTTTGGATTTCAACAATTGGGCTGTCATGTCGACATCCTTGATGTTGTACTTTTCAATCGCGACCGCCTTGATACCCTTT
>CAILRJ010000237.1 GCA_903836575.1 uncultured Burkholderiales bacterium | reverse complement strand
GTGATCCTGTTTGCCCCGCTTTGCGCGTTGCTGGCGGTTTTTCTGACCGATCCGGCGCAAGTGCTGCCGATGTTTAGCGGCGTCTTCATGGAAAAGATGGTCGGCTTCCTGAAGTTGTATTTTCCGGTCTTCATGCTCGGTGCCGTGTTCGGCAAAGTCATTGAGTTGTCGGGTTTTTCGAAATCGATTGTCACCGCTGTCATTGCGCTGGTCGGTCGCCAGCGGGCGATCCTGTCGATCGTGCTGGTGTGCGGATTACTGACCTACGGCGGGGTATCGTTGTTTGTCGTGGTGTTTGCGGTGTATCCGTTTGCCGCCGAGATGTTTCGTCAGGGCGATATTCCAAAGCGCCTGATCCCGGCCACCATTGCGCTGGGTGCTTTCACATTCACGATGGCGGCATTGCCAGGCACGCCGCAAATCCAGAACATTATTCCGACCACTTTTTTCTCCACCACGACCTGGGCCGCTCCATGGTTGGGTGTGATCGGCACCGTGTTCATTGTGACGTTCGGCATGTTGTATCTCGAATGGCGTCGCACACAAGCGGCACGGGCTGGCGAGGGCTATGGCGGGCAGCATCACAACGAGCCGGAATCCCTCGACGATGTTGCCTTGCCTAATGCGTGGATTGCGGTCTTGCCGCTGGTGCTGGTGGGTGTGCTGAACAAGGTCTTTACCAGCCTGATTCCGGCCTACTTTGGCACTGCCGTGACACTCGATATTTCCGGTCAGCCGCTGGTGGTGGCGGTCAGTCCGCTGGTCGCGATCTGGGCGGTGCAGGGCGCACTGCTGGGCGGCATTCTTTGCGTGATGCTGTTTGCTTTCAAGTCGGTTGCCAGCCGGTTTGCTGCAGGATCGAGCTCGGCCATTGCCGGCTCTCTGCTGGCATCGATGAACACCGCATCGGAGTATGGCTTCGGCGCGGTGATCGCGACCTTGCCGGGATTTTCTTCCGTCACTGCGGCACTCAAACATATTCCCAATCCGCTGATCAATGAAGCCGTCAGCGTGAGCCTGCTGGCCGGGATTACCGGTTCGGCCTCGGGTGGCATGAGCATCGCGCTGGCGGCGTTGTCGACTACCTTCATTGATGCGGCCAATGCGGCCAATATTCCGCTCGACGTCCTGCATCGAGTGGCCTCGATGGCCAGTGGCGGCATGGACACGTTGCCGCACAATGGTGCTGTCATCACGCTACTGGCCGTCACCGGACTGACCCATCGGGAGTCCTATCGCGATATTTTCATGGTTTCGGTTGTCATTGCAACCTCGGCTGTGTTTGTGGTGATCGGGTCGTATTACCTGTTCGGTATCGTCTGATAGTTTGAGGCAACCGAGCGAGCGCAAGCAGGCGCCCGGTTGCTGATGGTCGATAAAAAACACTACAAAAAGTGGCGGCGTGCTTGGTGCTAATGTTTGCAAGATGAGTCCCCGTCGGTCAGGATTTGTCTTGCGATCACTGTCCATTCCGTTAATTTTTTGAACGATGAGTGCGCGTGCGATCCCTAGTCCACACCTCTTTATGGCAGCGTGCCTGCTGGCGTCTGGAACGCTTTGCATGGCGCTTTATTCGGCGACGATGTGAGCGCCGTGCATCGACCGTCGGCATGGTTTTGACTGCCTGACGTTGCGATGCATTCCGGTTCTTTTTTTACGATAGAGGTGACCGATCTGCCGCTGGTTTTGTACGGCGTGTACGACCCGTGGCGCATCATCCTGTCTTGCCTGATCGCGGTTTTTACCGCGACGATGGCACTGCAGATTGCCGGCATTGGTCGTCTGTCGCACAAGCCGCTGCATCGCCAGATCGCGGTTTTTTCCGGGGCGCTGGCGCTCGGCGGCGGTATCTGGGCAATGCACTTCATCGGTATGCTGGCATTTCGTCTGTGTGTGCCGGTCAGCTACGATGTCCGGCTCACGTTGCTGTCGATGCTGCCGAGTCTGGCCGCCTCATGGGTGGCGCTGCAATTGCTGACCCGGCGCACGCTGTACTGGCGGCAATTGATTGTCGGCGGCGTGCTGGTCGGTGGCGGGATCGGCACGATGCATTACAGCGGCATGGCGGCAATGCAGTTAGCTCCGCTGCTGCGCTACGACCCGTGGTGGTTCGGGGCATCGATCCTGCTGGCGGTAATGCTGGCGATTCTTGCGTTGCGGGTGCGTTTCGGCTTGCAAAATTCGACGCGTCTGCGGGGCTGGCAAAATTTGCTGATCAGCGGAACCGTGATGGGAGCCGCCACCGTCGGCATGCACACCTTGGGGATGTTGGCGGCCCGCTTTATCGGCGTTGCCGAATCGGCCGTGCCGTTACCGGCCGCGTCGGCCAGCTTCATTACGACCGCGGTCACGCTGGGTACGATCACGCTGACCTTGATCGTCTTGGCTGCGAATGGCCTGTTGCGTTACCGGCAGCTGTTCCAGAGCACCTTGCGCGATAGCGAACGGCAGTATCGCTCGCTCATCGGCAACTTGCCGGGTGCGGCATTCCGTCGTCTGGTGGGGGGCAACATGTTGTTCGTCAGTGATGGGATCGAAACACTGAGTGGCTGGCCGGTCGGGCGGTTCTTCGAGGGACAACAGGACTTGCTGGAGCTGGTGCATCCGGATGACCAGCCGGCGGTGCTGCAAGTCTGGGATCGGGCCATTGCCGACTCCGGGCGCTACACGGTGGAATACCGCATGCTCTTGCGTGACGGTGGCAGCCTGCAGGTATGGGAAAGCGGCAGTGTCCTGCATGCCGAACATAGCGGCAGTGTCTGGGTCGATGGCGTGATTTTTGATGTCAGCGTGCCCTACCGGATCAAGGAGGAACTGCGCGCGGCCAAGACCATCGCCGAGCAGGCCAATGCCGCCAAGAGCGTTTTTCTGTCGACGATGAGTCATGAAATTCGCACGCCAATGAACGGCATTATCGGCATGACCTCGCTGCTGATCGAGACGCCACTTGATGCCGAGCAACGCGAGTTTGCCAGGATCATCGCGACATCGGCGGATGCGTTGCTTAACGTGATCAATGACATTTTGGATTTTTCGCGGATTGAAGCGGGCAAGCTGACGGTTGAGTCCGTTCCCTTTGATCTGACGGTCAGCGTGACAGGATGCATGGATGTCATCGCTGCCAAGGCTGATGACAAAGGGTTGTCGTTGACCTGCTTGATCGATCCGGCCTTGCCGGCACTGGTCATGGGTGATGCTTGCCGGCTGCGGCAAATCCTGCTCAATCTGCTCAGTAACGCGCTTAAATTTACGGCTACCGGTGCGATCGACGTGTGCGTGACGCCGGTGGTGTCAAACGGTACGCAATCGGGTGTCAGGTTTGCGGTGCGTGATAGCGGCATCGGTATCGACGAAAACAAGGCGGCAGACCTGTTCATTCCGTTCCATCAGATCGACGGCTCGATCACACGCAAATATGGCGGTACCGGATTGGGACTGTCGATCACGAAACGTCTGGTCGAGCTGATGGGAGGGATAATCGGTTTCGAAAGTGTGCCGGGGCAGGGGGCACTGTTCTGGACGGAGTTGCCGCTTGTTGCCACGATGGACGTGTCAATGGTGACACCAGCGAGCGCTCCTGCAGCAGCGCGTATCGTGGCGGATAACGCCGATTTGCTGGTGCTGGTGGTCGATGACAGTCCGATCAACCAGCTCGTCGCGGTGCGGCAATTGGCACGGCTCGGCTACGCAGCCCATACCGCCGGCGACGGCGAGCAGGCGCTGGCAATGCTGGAGTTACAGCACTACGCCGTGATCCTGATGGATTGTCAGATGCCGGTGATGGATGGGTTTGAAACGACGCGTCAAATTCGTACCGGCGAATTGGGAACGGCACGCCATCGGACCATCGTGGCAATGACGGCCGATGCGATGCAGGGCGATCGCGAGCGCTGTCTTCATGCCGGCATGGATGATTACCTGTCCAAGCCCATCGCCTTCGGGGAACTCGAGCGGATGATGGCCAGCTGCCTTGTCCGTTCAGGGTCGGTAAAATTGCCGGTTGATTGATCCTGCGGCGAAGTTCGCCGCTAGAGCGGCGCCGGTTATGATGCTCCTGACCCATTTTTTTTCTTGCCCGTCTCACGGACGCGCACTTTTCCTCGATGCCATGCTGCCTTTTCTTCAACTTGTTGCCTTGTTCGCCCTCACTGCCGTGGCTGAAATCGTCGGTTGTTATTTGCCGTGGCTGGTGCTCCGGCAGGACCGCCCGGTATGGCTGCTGGTGCCGGCAGCGCTGTCGTTGACGCTGTTTGCCTGGCTGCTGACGCTGCATCCGGCGGCGGCCGGACGTACCTACGCGGCCTACGGTGGCATGTACATTGCCGTGGCGTTGCTCTGGCTGCGCTTCATCGATGGTGTGACACTGACACGCTGGGATATTGCCGGCGCGGCAATTGCCTTGCTCGGCATGGCCGTCATTGCCTTGCAGCCGCAGACCTAACCCGTGTCTTGAATAGTTGGCGTTATCGCCGGTCGTACTGCCTGCCATCGTCATTGCCACGTCGGTTTTTCCTTTCGTGATCCTGTTCCGCTGTTGACTTCGGTTGCGGCGCAGTCGCGGGCACGGCGATCACCGACGCGCGGGTCTGCGTCTTGTCAGGTGGCCCCGGGTGCACGTAATTGGAGACCGGCGGCGGCATACGTAGCGGCGCTGCCGGCGGATCAGATTGACGAAGACGGGCGGGATTGACTGTCATCACCGGCGCAGGCTGCATCGACCGGCCTGCCCACCGCCCGTGGGCCCAAACCCAATTGTCTTGCCAGACCCAGTACCCGCCAATCCAGATCGCTTCGGGGTAGGGCTGGTAGGGAATGATTTCAAGTGGTACCGGCGGGGGAGACCACTGCGCTCTGGCCGGTGCCGGTCGATAAAGTGGCGCATCCGTATAAATGATGATGCCTTGCTGCGGCAACGGCGCTTCGTAGATCACCTGGGGCGGCGCACGTCGATAGGTGGTGTCGGTGGCACATCCGGCCAGCAGCACGGCGATGGCAATCAAAATGGTTTTCAAGCGACGCTTTCGTGAGGTCAGGACCGGACGATTAACCGGTGATGGGTGACTAACGCGCTCACCCGTCTTCTTGACTACAAGGTATCGTGCTATCGCGCAACTAAGTGCTCCTGAGGGTGATAGCGCACACAGCGCGCTCGTACTTTACCGATAGACTGTGGCTCCGTTATTCAATTAACTATCGGGAATATCCAGTGCGCCTGCTTTATATCGAAGACGATGCCATGCTGCGCGAGAGCGTTGCGACCGGATTGCAGCACGAGGGTTACACGGTCGATGTGGTCGGTGACGGCAGCAGCGGGCTCCAAGCACTGAAAACCCATGACTACGATTTGCTGTTGCTGGACCTCGGCTTGCCGCGCATGGATGGCAACAGCGTGCTGGCGGCGCTGCGCCAGCGTGACGACACGATCCCCGTCCTGATCCTGACTGCACGGGATGCGGTTGTCGACCGGGTGCGCGGTCTCAATGCCGGCGCGGATGACTATCTGGTCAAGCCGTTCGATTTGCAGGAACTGGTTGCCCGGATTCAGGCGTTGCTGCGCCGGCGCGCCGGTCGCGTTGACGCCCTGGTGCAGCATGGCAATCTGGTCCTCAACACGACGACCCATGCCGTCACACTTGACGGTGCCGGGGTGGCGCTGTCAGCGCGTGAGTTCGCGGTTCTGCAGGCCTTGCTGGAACGTCCCGGCGCGGTCTTGTCGGTGCCGAAGCTGGAAGAAAAAATCTACGGCTGGGGTGACGAAGTGGGCAGCAACACCGTCGAGGTGTACATCCATGCACTGCGCAAAAAACTCGGTGCTGCCCAGATCCGCAATATTCGTGGTGTCGGCTACATGATGGCGCCGTTGCAGTGACGCTGCGGCGCACGTCGATACGGCGCACCTTGCTGATCTGGCTGGCGGCCGGGCTGGCCGTGGTTATCTCGCTGATGGCGTTACTGCTGTTTCGGCAGGCGCGCGACGAAGCCAATCACCTGTTCGACTTCCAGATGCAGCAGGTCGCCAGCGCCCTGCCAAGCCGGTTCCTGTCGTTGCCGGAACCCGGCACCGGCGCGGTGTTCGATGCTGCGCCAGCCGTGGTGATCCAGATCTGGGACCCCAGCGGTGTCCGACTTTATTTTTCGCATGATTACGCGGACTTGCCACAATTGGCGGTGCTCGGTTTTACCAATATCGAGGCGCGCGGCGAAGCCTGGCGGGTCTATAGCGCGCAGCAGGGAGCGACGGTGGTCCAGATTGCGCAGCCGCTGCGGGTGCGTAGTGAGATGGCAGCGCGTTCGGCCTTGAAGACGATTTCTCCGTTGCTGTTGCTGGTGCCTTTTCTGGGCGGGCTGATCTGGCTGGCGGTCAGTCGCGGACTGGCACCGGTGCGCGGCGTGGCGGCGCAACTGGCCGCCCGCGATGTGGGACAACTGGCACCGGTGTCGGACGCTGCGCTACCCGACGAAATACGGCCGCTGACCGATGCGGTCAACGACTTGCTGGCGCGCCTGGCGCATGCGGCAGCGACCCAGCGTATTTTTGTCGGTGATGCCGCCCATGAATTGCGTACGCCGCTGACCGCCTTGAAATTACAGGTGGAACTGGCACAGCGCGCGACCGACCAGAGTTCCCGCGACGCTGCCTTCGGCGCACTGCGCGCCGGGCTGGACCGCGCCAGCCGACTGGTGCATCAGTTGCTGACGCTGGCGCGCCAGGACCCCGATGCGGTCCGGAACGATTTGTCGGTGGTGGACCTGGCCGCCATTGCGCGCGAGGCGGTTGCCGATCTGTCACTGCGCGCCAGCCAGCGTGGTATCGATCTCGGCCTCACCGACGCGGTGCCCAGCCGGGTTGCCGGCGATGCTGATAATTTGCAGATACTGCTTAACAATGTGCTGGTCAACGCCTTGGGTGCGACGCCCGATGGCGGCCGGATCGACGTCGCTGTCCGGCATCACGGTCGGCACGCTGTCCTGACGGTACAGGACAGCGGTGCCGGGATCGACCCGGCCGACTTGCCACGTGTGTTCGACCGGTTTTATCGTGGCACCGATGCGCCGGCCGGCGGCAGTGGCCTGGGCCTGGCGATTGTCCGGCGCATCGCTGACTTGCATGGTGCCAGCCTTGTGCTGACCAATGATCCGGTCGCCGGCGGGCTGCTGGTGCGCATGGAGTTGGCACTGTGCGAACCGGCGGCCAGCGTACCGGACAGTCCTGCGGTGTAATTTTTTCGATTCATCACGCAAGGCTTAAGTCCCAATTAAGTTGCGCGCTCTACGATGCTCCATCGCTGTGATTTAACACTCTTGATGGAGAATCTGATGAAACCCAAAAATATTACCCGTACTGCTATCGCCGGCGGCATGTTCGCTGCACTGGTGGGTGTCTATGCCGGTTTTGGTGGCGGCCATTCCATTCCTGTACACGCTGCAGTTCCTGTTGTCGCTGCCGTCGAGCCAGGCTCCATGCAGAGCGCGCCAGCGCTACTTGCGCCGGCGACCAATTTCTCCGGCATTGTTGCCCGCTACGGACCTTCCGTAGTCAACATCAGCGTCACCGGCAAGGGCCATCAGGTAGCACTGGCGGACCAGTCCGGCGACCGGCAGGAACCTGACCTGAGTCAGTTTTTCGGAGGCTTCCAGCCACCCCGTAGTGCCGAAGCCGAGCCGGTCCATTCGCTGGGTTCGGGTTTCGTCATCAGTTCCAGCGGCCTTATCCTGACCAACGCCCACGTTGTCGAGGGTGCCAGCGAAGTCGTTGTCAAACTGACTGACCGGCGCGAATTCAAGGCCAAGGTGCTAGGTGCCGATCGCATGAGCGACGTGGCCGTGCTGAAGATCGACGCAACAGACTTGCCCGTGGTCAAATTTGGCAATCCGGCAGCGGCGCATGTCGGCGATCCGGTACTGGCCATCGGCTCGCCGTACGGTTTCGAAAATACTGCGACGTCGGGCATCATCAGCGCCAAGGCACGGTCGCTTCCGGAAGGAAGTTACGTTCCTTTCCTGCAAACCGACGTGGCTCTCAATCCCGGTAATTCGGGAGGCCCCTTGTTCAATCTGCAAGGCGAAGTGATCGGCATTAACTCGCAAATCTATAGCCGTACCGGCGGCTATCAGGGTCTGTCGTTCGCCATTCCGATTGACGTAGCCAACAACGTCGAGCAGCAACTGGTTGCGTCGGGCAAGGTGAGTCGCGGGCATCTCGGGATCGCCGTGCAGGAACTCAATCCGGCGCTGATGGAATCGTTTGGCTTGAAATCCGTGCATGGCGCGCTGGTCAGTTCGGTCGATCAGCAGAGTCCGGCCGGGCGGGCAGGGCTGCAGTCCGGCGATGTGATTACCCGGGTTGGCGACCATGACATCAACTACTCGAGTGATTTGCCGGTGCAAATTGCGCTGATGAAGCCGGGCACGACCACGACGCTGAACCTGCTGCGTGACGGCAAGCCGCTTACCGTGGAGGCGACGATCGGGGCGATGAACGACAAGACGGTGACAATGGCGGGCAATGCCGAGCCGTCCCATGGCAAGCTGGGTGTGGTGGTCAGGGAACTGGCCAAGGATGAACAGCGTCAAGTCGGGGTGCCGTCCGGCTTGCTGGTCGAGCAGGTCGGTGGCGCTGCCGCGCAGGCCGGCATCGAACCGGGCGACGTGATTGTCTCGGTCAATGGCGTGGCGGTGAAAAGCGGTGAGCAACTGCAACAGATGATCGCCAAATCCGGCAAGAAAATGGCGTTGCTGGTGCAACGCAATGATGTCCGCATTTTCGTGCCGATTGACCTCGGCTAGGCGTTGGCCCTGAACAGCGCCGGAATTTTTCTGGAGAGCTGGTCGCCG
>CAILRJ010000236.1 GCA_903836575.1 uncultured Burkholderiales bacterium | reverse complement strand
CTGAGCAGGCAGCCTTGGGAGCGATCGTACTGACCCGGCACGACGCCGGGGAGGGTCTGCAAGCGCGCGCGTCCGATGTTGTGTTCGGGCAGCGCCGCCAGCAAGGCTTGCGTGTACGGATGGCGTGGCGCATTAAAAATGTCCGGCACGCGAGCGGTTTCGACTACTTGGCCGGCATACATCACGACGACCCGCTGTGCGGTCTGGGCGATCACGCTCAGATCATGGGTGATCAGCATCAGCGCCATGCCGCGCTCGCGCTGCAGCTGCAACAGCAATTCCAGCATCTGCGATTGCACCGTCACATCGAGCGCGGTGGTTGGCTCGTCGGCGATCAGCAGACGCGGATTGCAGGCAATCGCAATCGCCACCATCACGCGCTGACTCATGCCGCCGGAGAGCTGGTGCGGATACGCATCGAGGCGACGTTCGGGGTCCGGAATATCGACTTGCTGCAGCAGTGCAAGCGCCTTGGCACGCATTACCGCATGGCTGCCGCGCTGGTGCACGCGCAAGGTTTCGATCAGCTGATACGCCACCGTAAAACACGGATTGAGGCTGGTCATCGGATCCTGAAAGATCATCGCGATGTCCTTGCCAAGCAGGCTGCGCCGTTCACGTTCGGACATGCTCTGCAACTCGCGACCATCGTAGGCCATGCGTGTCGCCGTGACCCGGCCCGGATAATCGATCAGACCCATCAACGCCAGTGAGGTCACGCTTTTACCGGAGCCGGATTCGCCGACGATGCCGACGACTTCGCCTTCGGCAATCGTCAGGTCGAGACCATCGACGGCGGTGAAGGGAGATTTTTCCGAGCCGAATTCGACCCGCAGATTGTGCAGTTCAAGAAGTGCCATCGTCGTCACCGTTTCAGTTTCGGGTCGAGTGCGTCACGCAAACCATCGCCCATCAAATTGAAGGCCAGCACCGAGATCAGAATCGCCAGTCCCGGGAAGGTCACTACCCACCAGGCGCTCTGGATAAATTCAAGCGCGCTGGCCAGCATCGAGCCCCATTCCGGCGTCGGCGGTTGCGCGCCGAGTCCGAGAAAACCGAGCGCGGCAGCATCGAGAATGGCACTGGAAAATCCCAGCGTGGCTTGCACGATCAGCGGTGCGGCACAATTCGGTAGCACGCAATTGAACATCAGCCGCAGCGTGCCGGCACCGGCGATGCGCGAGGCATTGACGTAATCCTTCTGCATTTCGCCAATGACCGCAGCGCGGGTCTGGCGCGCGTAATGCGGCAGCATCACGATGGCGATCGCGTACATCGCATTCATCAGGCCCGGCCCGAGGATAGCCACCACGGCTACCGCCAGCAGCAAGCTGGGCAGCGCCAGCATGATGTCCATCAAGCGCATCAGCGCCACTTCGACGACACCGCGAAAAAAACCGGCAACCAGGCCGATGAATACGCCGATGGTCAGCGACAGCGTGACCGATACCAGCCCGATCACTAGCGACAGTCGCGTGCCATGGATCAAGCGCGACAGCATGTCGCGCCCGACCGGATCGGTGCCGAGAATGAACTTGCTGCTGCCACCGGCCTGCCACATCGGCGGCGCCAGCGTCGCATCACGGAATTGCTCGATCGGCGAATACGGCGCGATCAGGTCAGCCAATAGCGCGATCAGTACCAGCAGGATCACCACCGCCAGACCGATTACCGCGCCGCGATTCTGGCTGAAGTAACTCCAGAGTTCGCGCAGCGGGTGCGGTGGCGTTTGCGGCGTCGTTTGCGGCCTGGTGTGGACGGTACTCATGCGCCGTGCCGGATGCGTGGATTGATGACGCCGTACAGCACGTCAACGATCAGGTTAACCAGGATGATGATGGTGGCCGACAACAGGATACCGCCCTGCACCACCGGATAATCGCGTCGCCGGATCGCCTCGACCAGCCATTTGCCGATCCCCGGCCAGGAAAAAATGGTTTCGGTCAGGATCGCGCCGGCCAGCAGCGTGCCAACTTGCAGACCGATCACCGTGATGACCGGAATGAGCGCATTGCGCAGCGCATGCACACCGATCACGCGCCAGCGCGACAGGCCCTTGGCGCGCGCGGTGCGCACGTAATCTTCGCGCAGTACTTCGAGCATCGATGAGCGCGTCATGCGCGCCACCACCGCCAGCGGGATCGTGCCCAGCGCGATGGCCGGCAGGATCAAGTGCGACACGGCCGACTTGAACGCACCCGGTTCGCCCGACAGCAGACTGTCGATCAGCATGAAGCCGGTCACCGGCGGCAGATCGAACAGAATATCGATGCGCCCCGATACCGGCGTCCAGCCCAGCGTGACCGAAAACAGCATGATCAACAGCAGCGCCCACCAGAATACCGGCATCGAATAGCCGGTCAGCGAGACACCCATCACCGAGTAATCGAGCACCGTATTGCGCTTGAGCGCCGCCAGCATGCCGGCCGGTACGCCGACCACCAGCGCCACCAGCATCGCGCAGATCGACAGTTCTATGGTGGCGGGAAACAGCGTCAGGAATTCGCGCAGCACCGGTTCCTGCGTCGTGATCGAACGGCCGAGGTCGCCTTGCAGCACGTGCCACAGGTAATCGAAATACTGTACGTACAACGGCCGGTCGAGTCCGAACTCGTGCAGCAGGCGGGCATAACGCGCCGCATCCATGCCGCGCTCGCCGGACATCGCTTCGACGGCGTCGCCGGGAATCATGTGGATCAGCGAAAACACCAGCAGCGTGATACCAAGAAAGGTCGGTATCACCAATCCTGCGCGGCGCAAGAAAAATCCAAACATGGGGTGCCTGTTCGTTCAAGTAAGAGGAGCACCGCCAGTCTTGTGAACCGGCAGGGATCGCATTGTAACGTGGAGTGCTGACATGGTAATGCCCGCCGGCAAACCTATCGTAATTCGTATCTTGCCAGGCTGGCAGGCATCTTGATGGCCAGCTCTTCCGGGTTGCTGACGGTGACACCGAGGTCGCGCAGCAAGCCATCCTTGATACCGTAAATCCAGCTATGGACGGTCAACTCCTGGCCGCGCTCCCACGCATCCTGCACCAGCGTGGTCTGGCAGACATTGCCGACCTGCTCGATCACATTGAGTTCGCACAGACGGTCGAGTTGCTCGCCTTTCGGAATCATGTCACCGAAATAACGCTCGTGTTTCTGATGCACGTCCTGGACATGGCGCAGCCAGTTGTCCGCCAGACCGACCCGCCGGCCAGTCATCGCCGCATGCACGCCGGAACAGCCGTAATGACCGGTAACGATGACATGCTTGACCTTGAGTACATCAATGGCGAACTGCAGTACCGACAGGCAGTTCAGGTCAGAATGGCACACCACGTTGGCAATATTGCGATGCACGAACAGTTCGCCGGGCAACAGATCGACGATTTCATTGGCCGGCACGCGGCTGTCGGAACAACCGATCCAGAGATAGCTGGGTGATTGCTGGGCCGCCAGCTTGCGGAAAAAATCAGGATCCCGGTCGATCATCGACGCAGCCCAACTGCGATTGTTCTGGAGCAGGTGCTCCAGCGCGTCGCTGCTCTTGAGGGGGTCGGTCATGGAGTACTTTCTGGAAGGATCGGAACGCGCGTGATTCTACCTTCTTGCCGGCGGATTTTTACCATTTGATTCGAAGGGCGGACTGAAACGCTGCATGAAGCGCCGGTCGATCCGGTTCTTCCATTGCCAGACCCAGCTGCCCTGCCAGACCAGGCCGTACCAGCACGCCACGGCGTGCCGGCCGCCACCGGACAGTATGGACAGATAGTGGCGCTGGGCACGGTACGCCAGCAGCGGTTGACCGGCCGCATGATGCAACAGGTTTGCTGCCAGTACCGGCCCTTGCCGTACCGCGAATACGCCGGCTTTCGGACGCCGCTGCGTGATGTCGGTGGCCATGTCGCCGGCGGCAAAAACGTGTGGATGACTGACCGATTGCAAGTACTGGTTGACGCTGATGAAGCCGTCATCGACGCAGGCAAGGCCGGCAGCCGATGGCCATTGCGCCGCCGCCGAGCCGGTCGCCCACAGGACCTGATCGCAGGCTGCGCTGCTGCCGTCAGCAAATACCAGATGATCGGCTTCGACGCGCGCAATCGGGCTGCCGGTGCGGATCGCGACGCCGGCTGCGGCCAGCCGGGCCGCCATCAAGCGCGCCGCGCGACGCGGGTAGCCGGGCAACAATTCACCGCGACTGACCAGCGACCACTTGACCTGGTCCCGGTGCGAACGCAACCGGTAGGACATCGCCAGCACCAGTTCGACGCCACCGGCACCACCGCCCACCATCACCATGTGGACCGGCCGGACCAGCTGGTCGATCCGGCTTTGCAGTGCATTCCATTGCTGCAAAAAACGATCGATCGGCTTGACTGCCAGACCCGTTATGGATGCTCCGGGGATACGATCGACCGGTGGCGTCGAGCCGATATCCAGCGAGACCAGATCGAACTCCCAGCTGCCCTCGTCCGTGATGGCGCGGTTGCCGGTCAGATCCAGGCGCTGGACGGTTGCCTGTACCAGCCGCACACCGGCCGCGGCAGCCAGCGCTCGCAAGTCGACATGACACTCCATCGTGCGGTAGTGGCCGGCCACCAGTCCGGGCAACATGCCGGAGTAGGGGGTATCGAGTTCGCGACTCAGTAGCGTCACATCGAGTCGGGCACGCACCTCAGGGGATTGCTTGGTCAAGGCTTCCAGAACGAACAAATGGGCGTGCCCGCCACCGATCAGCAGCAGGCGTTTGGGTGTGGGGGTCAAGAATGGACTCACTTAAAAATTGAAGAGGCAAGATACCACGCCACCCTCGTCCGCATGACAAACCGGCGCAACCCGCAGCAGGCCGGAATACTCACGGAAAGTACCAAAAATAACTTCTCCAAAGGTAGTTTATCTTGAAGAAAAGGCATCCTTTTCTGCGGTTTGATGGCGCATAGACTTGCCTACACTTCATTTCGTGATGCCGATCAGGCTCCCGCCCACTTCGACCAAACCCTCCCTATTTCAAAGGCGAACCACCATGAATGCAATGACCGAGTTGAAACACCTGCGTCTGCCACTGACTTCCCATGGCATTCCGGTGAGTCCTTTTCGCCAGATCGATCTGGAGTACGACCACGAGAACAAGATCTTGTGGACCTTCATGCAAACTGCCGGCGTGCCATGTTTTAACATCGGCCTGCTCAATGAAATCCGCAGCAGCAGCAGCCTGCTCAAAGCCAACCACGGCCAGATCGAAATTGATGACCTGCTGTATCCGGTCGAGTTCCATGTCGGTGCCTCGCGCACACCGGATATCTTCAGCTATGGCGGCGACCTGGCGCTGTTCATGCAACTGATCGGCTCGCGCGACCGCGCCGGCCTGCTGCATTACGCCCGCCTGTGCGTCGATACCCTGCAAGATCGCCTGACCAGTTTTGATACCAACATCACCACCATCACACTGTTGCAAGGTGAAGCACTGGGCGGCGGTTTTGAAAGCGCACTGGCCAGCCATGTGCTGATCGCCGAAGAGCATGCGCGCATGGGTTTTCCGGAAATTCTGTTCAATCTGTTTCCGGGCATGGGTGCCTACAGCCTGCTGACGCGCCGGGTCGGTGCGCGCCTGGCCGAAGAAATCATCCTCAGCGGGAAAATTTATACGGCACAGGAAATGCTCGCGCTCGGTCTGATTGATCTGGTGGTCCCGACCGGCAAAGGCGAAGCCGCGGTGACCGACTACGTCCGGCACAACAGCCGGCGCCGCAATGGCCAGCGCGCCTTGTTCGAATGCCGCCGCCACACCACCCCGATCTCCTATGAAGAGCTGGTGGGCATTACCGAAGTCTGGGTCGATGCGGCGCTACGTCTGGAAGACAAAGACCTGAAAATGATGGGGCGACTGGTGCGTTCGCAATTGCGCCAGCAGGAAACCAGCCGGCAGGAAATGGCGCTGGCTTGAGCACACGGCAACTCAGAGAACCACCTCAGGCGTGAGACCGGGTGCGCCCCTGACGATACTGCTCCAGCGCATCGAGCAACTGGGCAACGACCCGCTGCAACTGCGGGCCCAGCACGCGGGACTCGGTGCGCAGGTCGGCGTCACACCGCTCTTCAAGTTGCACACAGGTGTCACGCAGCCGATGCGCACCGATGCTCATCGCCGATCCTTTCAAGGCGTGCAGCAAGTCACGCAACGCCCCCACTTCGTGGTTGCACATTGCAGTATCGATGTGCAGCATCAGCACGTGCGTGTCAGCGACAAACCCATCGACCAGCCCATCGATAAAATGCGGATCATGGCCGATCGCATCCAGCTCGGTCAGTGTTGCTAAATCAAGGGTGACATCCAGTACCGCCTCCGGCACCGGCATGACCTGCAACGGCGCCATGCTGGCGCGAGGTAGTGGCGCTTTGGGCCGGACAAGGAGCCGGTCCAGCGCATCGAGCAAGTCATTGATGCGAATCGGCTTGGGTAAAAATTGATCGATACCTGCGAGCGCGCATTCGGCGCGGGTCTCGGCACTGACATCGGCCGACAGCATGATCAACGGCAGATGACGGCCAGCTGGCGCCGTGAAGCGGATCGCCCGGGTCGCCTCCAGGCCGTTCATGTGCGGCATGTTCATGTCGAGGATGACGGCGTCAAAGTTCTGCTCTTCGAGCAAATCAAGCACTTGCTCGCCATCCTCGGCCAACCAGCACTGGTGACCGGCGCGCTCCAGCATCATGCGCAGCACGGTGCGGTTGGTGGCATTGTCATCCGCCACCAGCAACGTATACGCTGCGAGTGACGGCCCCCGACGCAGCGGCACGACAACCTCGACCAACTTGTCGGGCGACTTCGACAACAGCGCCAGTTCGAACCAGAATGTGCTGCCGACCCCGAGCTGGCTGTGCAATCCGAGTTGTCCGCCCATCAGTTCGACCAGCTGGCGCGAAATTGTCGTGCCCAGACCGGTGCCACCATAGCGCCGCGTGGTCGAATCATCGGCCTGCATGAAGCTGTCAAAAATCCGCGTCTGTGCTTCTGGCGCGATGCCAATGCCCGTGTCCTCGACATCAAAGCGCACGTGCCGGCTGTCGCCCGGCACTGCACTGATGCGCAAAACAACCTCGCCGTGTTCGGTAAACTTGATCGCATTCGAAATCAGGTTGACCAGTACCTGACGCAGGTGATGCGGATCGCCGCGCAAACCACGGGGAAGAACCGGATCGAGCTCAAGGCGCAGCTCCAGGCCGCGCTCACGGGCCTGATAGCGAAACAGATCGATGATGCCGTTCGACAGCCGCGGCAAGTCAAAACCGGCATCTTCGATAACCAGCTTGCCGGCCTCGATCTTGGAAAAATCGAGCACATCTTCGACCAGCGCCAGCATCAGCTGCGCAGCGGTATCGAGGCTGTCGAGCATCGCGTCCTGCTCGCGATCAAGCCGCGTCCCTTGCAACAGATCGGTCATGCCAATGATCGCATTGAGCGGCGTACGCATCTCATGACTGACCGAGGAAATGAAACTGCGCTTGGCCTGGTTGGCTGCCGCCTCCTGCTGCAGCGCGCGCGTCAGACGTGTCACCAGCGTACTGAAATACAGACCGAGCAGCGCTAGCCCGCACCACAGACCAACCCCGAGCGCGCGATGCTGCAGCCAGTAAGTGCTCTGCCACAGCACCAGCGACAAACCCGCCAGAGAAGCCAGCAAGGTCCCGTACAGATACGGTTTACCAAAGCGAAAACCGTTACCGAAAATTATCCATAAATAGAACAAATAGATCGGCATGCCCAGCTCGCCGGCAAACATCATGCCGCACGTAATGCCGCCCGCGTCGTTGAGAATCGCAATGACGCGACGCACCGGCACGGGTTGCGGCCGGCGCCGGATATCGAACAGGATCAGCGCACTCAGGCAGAGGAAAAATCCGATCAGCGGGAGCATCGCGCCCGAGCTGTGAGCCATCGCGGTCTGCCACAGCACTATCACGGAAATGAACGATGCCATCGTGATGCGCACCAGCGCCTGTTCGTGCTCGCTGTTGGGGTGAAGCGAAAAGCGCCGCAGCGCCACTCCAGCGACCGCGAGACGTTTCAGCATCACCAACACGAAGCGCGCATACCGGCTAGATTGGCGCTGGATCGACCAGGCTGCGATAAATCTCTGCGGCCTCGTCGGCATGGCGAACGAACACGTCGACCAGTTCCGGATCGAAGTGCAACCCTTTTTGCGCCACCAGAAAATCGAGCGCGACCGTCCATTCCCAGGGTTCCTTGTAGGGTCGGGCTGAGGTCAGCGCATCGAACACATCGGCCAGTGCAACGATGCGTGCCGCAAGCGGAATCGCCGCACCGGTCAGGCCGAACGGATAACCGCTGCCATCGAATTTTTCATGGTGATGCAGGGCGATGCCGGCGGCCACTTGCAGGAAACGCGACGCACTATCCTTGAGGATGTCATGACCGATGTGCGCATGCCGTTGCATGATCGCCATTTCCTCGGCATTGAGCGGGTCGCGCTTGTGCATGACCGCATCCGGCATGCAAATTTTGCCGATGTCATGCATGGGTGCCGCCAGTTCGATTGTCTCGGACTCCTCCTCCGACAAGCCCAGCCGGCGCGCGATCAGGCCGGAGTATTTGGCCATGCGCTTGAGATGCGCACCGGTGACGGCATCGCGCAGGTCGGAGGCCCGTGCCAGACGAACTAAGGTCTCGACCTCGCGCAGACGCAGTTCGCGCGTGACCTCGGCCACGCGCTGCTCGAGAGCCAGCGCATGGTTGCTATTGATCAGGTATTGCTGGCGCAGGTTCAATAAATTCTGGCAACGTGCGCGGCATTCGATCGGATCGACCGGCCGGATCAGAAAGTCCGTCGCTCCGGCTTCAAACGCACTGTGGCGCACTTCCCTGTCGCTGACGACGGTCGTCATCACGATCGGCAATTGCTCGTAGGTGTACAGGCGGCGCAACTGGCGAATGGTTTCGACACCATCGAGCACCGGCATCTTGAAATCGGTCAGCACAAGATCGACCGGATTTTGCCGTACGTAATCGAT
>CAILRJ010000235.1 GCA_903836575.1 uncultured Burkholderiales bacterium | reverse complement strand
GTTGCGGTCGATGCCGCGGCGTCAGATGCGCCGCTGAACATGGCCGAAGAAGCCCTGTTCGGCGCACTCGGCAAGTTATTTCCGGGCCAGCCGATCCGGCGCACGCTGGATTTTTTTACCGACCTCGGCGGCCATTCGCTGTTTGCCGCACGACTGGCCTCGGCCTTGCGCGCCGACCCGCGCTTTGCCCATGTGACCGTCAGCGATATCTACAAGAACCGGCTGGTCGGACGCATCGCCGACGTGCTGGCCGAAGCACCGCCGGCGACCGTCGCGCCCGATCTGAACTGGACCCCGCCGGTGACCTGGCGACGCTGGTTGTGCGGTGCCGGACAAGCCGCTGCCATTCCCGCACTGGTGGCCTTGCGCATGGCGCAATGGCTGGCACCGTTCTTTACCTATCACTACTTCACCGGCGATCCGGGCGACTCGATCGTGCGTGCCATCGCCATCTCGGTCGGTGTTTTCATGCTGGCCACGCTGCTCGAATTCGGCTTTGCCATCGTCGCGCAGTTGCTGCTGGTACGCCGCCTGAAACCCGGCCGCTATCCGCTCTGGGGACTGACCTATTACCGCTGGTGGCTGGCCGACCGCGTGATCGAATCCGCACCAGCCTATCTACTGAGCGGTTCGTCGCTCTACAACGGCTGGCTGCGCGCGCTCGGTGCACGCATCGGCCGCGATGTCGTGATCGGCTCGATGACGCTGCGCGCTGCGCACCTGCTGACCATCGGCTCCGGCAGCAGCATCGGCAACGCCACCAATTTCGAGAACGCCCGGGTCCAGCACGGCGAACTGATCATCGGTGCGATCACGCTGGGCGAGCACACCTGCGTCGGTTCGTATTCGATTTTGGAAGGCAATACCAGCATCGGTGATTACGGCCATCTCGACGCCCAGTCGGCCCTCAGCGATGGCATGGCGATCCCGGCCGGACGTAACTGGAGCGGTTCGCCGGCCAGCGACACCGGCCCGTTCGACATGACCTCGAACCGGCCGCGCCCGCCGGTATCCAATTTACGCAAGAGCTGCGAAGCGGTGTACTTCGTCTTCGGCGCACTGCTGATCACGACGCTGTTCTTCATGCCGGTGTTCCCTAGCTTCATGCTGATCGACTGGCTTGATGATGCCGACCGCTCGCCATGGCTGCAAAGTTCGAACGACGCCTTCCAGCTGACCAAATATTTCATCATGGCCTGTCCGGCAGCGGCAGTAATGATCCTGTGTACCGCGCTGCTGTCGGCCGGCATCCGCTGGGGTTTGCTGCCGAAACTCAAGCCGGGCAGCTGGCCGGTGCACAGCAATGTCTACTGCCGCAAGTGGCTGGTCAACCAGATCCAGGAATCGAGCCTGCAAGTGCTGCACGGCGTCTATGCGACCGTCTTCGCGCCATTCTGGTATCGGCTGCTCGGTGCCAAGGTGGGACGCGATGCCGAAATCTCGACGGCGCTGGGCGTGATACCGGACATGCTGACGCTGGGTGATGAAACCTTCATCGCCGATGCCGTGCTGCTGGGCGACGAACAGATCGATGGCGGCTGGATGACGATGCAGCCAACGGTGATTTCGAAGCGCAGCTTCGTGGGCAATGCCGCCTACATCCCCGATGGCACGATCCTGCCCGAGAACGTGCTGATCGGCGTCTGTTCGCGCGCACCGGAAAATCACCAGATGAAAGAAGGCGATACCTGGTTCGGCTCGCCACCGATCAATTTGCCGGCACGCGAGACCGTCAGCGGCTTCCCGGAAAATCTGACCTTCCGTCCCTCGCCGCAACGCCGCCTGGCGCGTGGCCTGATCGAAGCCTTCCGTATCATTGCGCCGCACGCCATCGTCACTGCGGTCGGCTATACCGTTGTACTCGACCTGATGCCGCTGGCCGGTGCCGGGGTCTGGTGGCCGGTGCTGCGCAGCCTGGCATTGACCGGGATGGCGTACGGTGCCGGCAGCTTCCTGTTCGTGGCCCTGTTCAAATGGTTGTTGCTGCGCCGTTACGGCAAGCGTAGTGAACCGATGTGGACGCCCTTCGTGTGGTTATCGGAAGCCGCCACCAACCTGTACGAAGGAGTCGCGGTGCTGAACTTCATGAACTACCTGCGCGGCACACCGATGCTGCCGTGGGCCTTGCGCCTGCTCGGTTGCAAGATCGGTCGCGGGGTCTACATGGACACCACCCAGATCACCGAATTCGATTGCGTCAGCATCGGCGACTACAGCGAGATCAACGCACTGGCCTGTCCGCAAACCCACCTGTTCGAAGACCGTGTGATGAAAATCGACCACGTCATCATCGGCAAGCGCGTCTACATGGGGCCGCGCAGTCTGGTGCTCTACGGCGCCGTGGTCGGCGACGATGCGCGACTCGGTGCACTGACGCTGGTAATGAAAGGCGAATTTATCCCGGCCGGATCGAGCTGGCGCGGCTGCCCGGCAGCACCGGCGATCTTCTGAGATGACGCTGGCGCTACAGTACTGGCCGGGACCACTGATGATGCCGGCATCGGGCTTGTTGCTGATCGGTTTGCGCACGCCGCAAGGCGAAGACCG
>CAILRJ010000234.1 GCA_903836575.1 uncultured Burkholderiales bacterium | reverse complement strand
CCGAAGAAATGGAAACCATCCACCTGATTCCGAACCGCTATCCGATGGGCGAGTACATGCTGTTGTTCGACCCGCTGGACGGTTCCAGCAACATCGACGTCAACGTCTCGATCGGCACGATTTTCTCGGTGCTGAAGGCACCCGATGGCATGGCCACACCGACCGAGCAGGATTTTCTGCAGCCTGGCGTCAAGCAAGTCGCGGCCGGTTATGCCGTGTATGGTCCGCAGACCGTGCTGGTGCTAACGACCGGTAATGGCGTCAACTGCTTTACGCTGGACCGCGAGATGGGTTCCTGGGTGCTCACCCAGAGCAACATCCAGATCCCGGCGGATACCCGCGAGTACGCGATCAATGCCTCGAACGCGCGTCACTGGCATCCGCCGGTCACCCGTTACGTCAATGAAATGCAGGCCGGCACCACCGGTCCGCGCGAAGCGGATTTCAATATGCGCTGGATTGCCTCGATGGTCGCTGACGTGCATCGGATCCTGTGTCGTGGCGGTATTTTCATGTACCCGGCGGATGTCCGTGATCCAAGCAAGCCGGGCAAATTGCGCTTGATGTACGAAGCCAATCCGATGGCCTTCATCGTCGAGCAAGCCGGTGGTGCTGCTACTGACGGCCATCGCCGGATCATGGACATCCAGCCGGAAAAACTGCATCAGCGCGTGCCGGTATTTCTGGGTTCGAAGAATGAAGTCGAGCGGGTTACGGCGTATCACAAGCAGTAAGTCCCTCAGTAATCGCACCGCAGAGGATGCCCGATGGTGCGATTCATCGGGCGTTCGCTGAGTAAATGCAAAGTGGGCTGGTGTTTCGCAGTGAAACTTTGCTAGAATACGGCACTTCGCTGATGTAGCTCAGTTGGTAGAGCAACTGATTCGTAATCAGTAGGTCGGGTGTTCGATTCGCCTCATCAGCACCAAGAATTGGCAGGAAAACAAAAAGGGTTACACGCTTCGGCATGTAACCCTTTTTTGTTGCCCGCCTTGCTATGCCTTCTAGCGCAGGATGTTGATCATTTTCACGTCGATTTCCGGCGACTCCATGAACTCTTTTTCGACTTCACCGCGAATTTCGATGCGGGTAGTTTCATCGATGGCTTGCGCCGGGAAATCGCGGTCGTCGATCTCGACGCGAATCTCGTTTTTGCCGTCAGAAAACAGGTATTTTTCCTTGCTGATTTTCTTCAGGATTACACCACGCAACATGACCTCCTGATCATCGACCGGATTTTTCAGAATGTCCGCTACGGTCGTGGTGACTTTCTGGCTGGAAGGGCCGACATACTGCGCCAGGGCAGCTGCAGGAAGCCCGATGGCGAGAACGGTGGCGATGATCAGACGGTTGGCGTTGAAATGGGACATGGGTGAGACTCTCCTTGAGACAGGTGGATGGGATGCTGATGTCGCTGGCATGGGCAGTTGTCAGCAAGACAGACCGGGGTGATGCGGTGCAGTATGGCACTACCTTCCGGTAGCCATAATTTATTGTCCAACTATCGGTCTTGTTTTGTCGTCGCGCCTGGCTTCATCAGCAAAACGGGTGTGAATAGGCAGTTGGCCCATCCATGAAAAAATCAACGAGCGATCTCCAGTGTTGCTGTACCGCGTGCCAGAGCGATTTCAGTATTGTGCGGAAACACTGCTGCGGCACTACCGTCGACGGGCGAGTGGCGCTGGTGGGACCTGTCACGACTGGTGTCAGGCGCTCCGAGATAAACTGCAGAGTCACCGCCTTGTCGGCGCTCCCATTTTTTGAGCCTTATGTGGCTCGCTAGTGAAGATTAAGAGCCAGATATGGCTCATCATATTGGCGCTATCATTCTTCGGGCCTAACATGGGCCAATAAGCTTTTTATCGGGCAGGATATGACCCAATTTTCGAACAGCACGCCACCTCGCGAGGTGCTCAAGCGTCTTGAGGCGCTTGGCGAACACGTCCGAATCGCACGCGTGCGCCGCGGCATGGGAACCCAGGAATTTGCGCAAGAGTGCGGCATCGGTCGGCGTTCGCTCTATCGCATCGAGACCGGCGAAGCCGGTGTGGCCCTGGGCACGTTTCTGACCGTCCTGTGGAAGCTTGGGCTGCTTGACACCATCCAGGGCGTCGCCAATCCGGACGGCGACGAACACGGCAAGATTCTCGAAGCCGCTCGTCGGCCCGAGCGGGTGCGCGCCCGCGCACCGCAAGAAAACGATTTTTAAGGGAGGTGGTTCGTGTCCGAAAACCTTTGCTACGTCTTTGTCCAATTGCCTGGCACTTATGAGTGGGTGCCGTGCGCGTCGCTGAAGGTCAAGAACGTCGCCGCCGATGCGTTCGAGGGCACCTTCACCTACGGTAAACGCTACCTTGAGCGCGCTAATGTAATGGAGCTTGACCCGTACCACCTCAAGCTCACCGCCAAGCCAATGAAGTTCACGATGCTCAAAGGCATCCCGGGAGTGCTGCGCGACGCCAGCCCGGATGCCTGGGGGCGGCGTGTCATTCAAGCGCGGCTGGAGAAAGAAGAGAGCGAAATTGCCGGGATGGAGTACCTGCTCAACGGGCCGGATGACGGCGCGGGCAACCTGCGCTTCGGACTTTCAGTGCAGCCGCCGGGGCCGGCAAAGCCCTTCAACCGTACTCATCAGCTCGAGGCGCTGGTCCAGGCGGCTGAGCAGCTCGAGGAGACGGGCAAGTTACCTTATGAAGTGCTGGAGCCGCTGGAGCCCGGAACGAGCATGGGCGGCGCGACCTCGCGCTGGAGGTGGGCAAGTTCGGACGTGTCGCGAGCCTGTACAACATCCTGTCGGATTGCGGCGCTTTCGGACTATCCCGTGAGGAAGCTGAAACCGTCATTGTCCAGATGGAGCAGGTAGTGCGCGGCTGGAAAGAATTTTTCTTCCGGTACGGTGTGGAAGAGCGTTCGATTGAGTACATCGCTCAGGCCATCGTGCCAGAGTGCTTCTTTCGTAGGGAACCTGTAGACACTTTGGCCTGACGGCCCACAGCCCGCTCATGGAGCCGCCGTCAGTGCATTTCCAGTTCGCGCGTGCCCGCCCATGAAGCAAACCGGCACGACCGGCTTTCTGCCAAGTCGCATAAAAATCAGCGGAATTGGGCCAACTGTTTATTAACACCCAGGAAAACGACCCACGCCAATCTGCGTTACATTGATTTCCACTTCATTCGGGAGAAACCCATGTATCGATCCGCACCGACCTCCATGAAAACAACTGCGCGGCATGCCGCGGTCCTCCTTTGCGCTGCCGTGCTGACCCTATCGGGATGTGCCGGCACCGCTCCCGTGGTGCGCGCCACACCGGCCTTGTCCGCTGACCAGATCGCCGCCTTGCTGGCCAGCCCGGATCGCAGTGCCGCCGATCGTGTCAATGATGCTCGTCGCAAGCCGACGCAGTTGCTGGCGTTTCTGGAGATTCATCCGGGCATGGTGGTACTCGACCTCAGTGCCGGCGGTGGCTATACGTCGGAATTGCTAACGCGCGCGGTGGGTCCGGCAGGTCGGGTCTATGGCCAGAGTGCACCACGCAATCCTGCGGCGGTGGCACCTGCTGCGGCAGAAGGTGGTAGCGCGCCGGCGAGCGTCAGTGCGCCGCGCCCGGCGTCCGTGCCGTCACCGGTGGCAATCGCCGAACGGGCAAAAAAACCGGGGCTGGGCAATCTGATGGCGGTGGTGCAGCCGTTCGATAATCCGGTCCCTGCAGCGGCCGAGAAGCAACTTGATCTGGTCACGCTGATGTTCAACTATCACGACCTCGGCCATATGGGCGTCGATCGCGCCGCCATGAACCGGGCCGTCTTCAATGCGCTCAAATCAGGCGGGACGTATGTGGTGGGCGATCATGCCGGTCGCCCCGGAACCGGCATTTCTGAAGCCGGCACCTTGCACCGCATCGACGAGCAATTCCTGCGCCGCGAAATCGAAGCGGCCGGTTTTGTGTTTGTCGCCGAAGCCGGTTTCTTGCGTAATCCGGCCGATCCGCGCGATCGTAATAACCCGGAACCACCGCAACCCAAGGACGACTTCATCCTGAAGTTCAGCAAGCCCTGACCACGGCCATGCCTAACTTCCCGACCACACTGCTGGTCGGGAAGTGACGCGTAATACGTCAGGCGTTACGCAAGGCCTCGACCATGCTGTCGAGCTTGACTGAATCCACGCAGAAAGCACGGATTCCTTCGGCCAGTTTTTCAGTGGCCATCGCGTCGTCGTTGAACATCAAACGAAATGTTTTTTCATCGAGCGTCAGCTTGTGCAGGTCGGCACGCTGTGCCAGTTCTGTGCTGAGCTTGCGCGCGACGGGTGCTTCGCTGTCGGCCAGTTGTTGCAGTAGCTCGGGACTAATCGTCAGCAAATCGCAGCCGGCCAGTTCGCGGATCTGCGACGTATTGCGAAAGCTCGCGCCCATGACTTCGGTGGCATAGCCGAACTTGCGGTAGTAGTTGTAGATGCGCTGCACCGATTGCACACCGGGATCGTCGGCACCGCTGTATTCCAGTCCGGTGGTTTTCTTGTACCAGTCATAGATGCGTCCGACAAATGGCGAGATCAGGCGTGCGCCGGCGTCGGCGCAGGCAATTGCTTGCGGTAACGCGAACAGCAGTGTCATGTTGCAACGGATCTGGTCACGCTCGAGGATTTCGGCGGCGCGACTGCCTTCCCAGGTCGAGGCGATCTTGATCAGCACGCGTTCGCGCGCAATGCCGGCCGCTTCGTATAGCGCGATCAGATGGCGGCCCTTGGCGACGATGGCGGGAGTATCGAACGACAGGCGGGCGTCGGTCTCGGTGGAGACGCGACCGGGAATGAGCTTGAGGATTTCGCCACCAAAAGCGACCAGCAGATGGTCGACGATGTCGGCTGTGCTCTTGCCGGCATGGTCGCGTACAGCTTGTTCCAGCAGGTGACGGTAGGACTCTTTTTGAACCGCTTTCAGGATCAGCGATGGATTGGTCGTGGCATCTTGTGGCGCAAAACTGGCGATGCTCTGGAAATCGCCCGTGTCGGCGACGATGGTGGTGAACTGCTTG
>CAILRJ010000233.1 GCA_903836575.1 uncultured Burkholderiales bacterium | reverse complement strand
TGAACTTCATTACGGATCAAACCGAAAATGTCTGGCCGATGGTGAAAGCCGGAAAAGGCCTCACTGAAATGCTGCTTGGATCGGAGGATTTGTAATCATGCGTCATATTGTCTCCGTACTTCTGGAAAATGAAGCAGGTGCCTTGTCCCGCGTCGTCGGTCTGTTTTCGGCGCGCGGCTACAACATCGAAACGCTGACGGTCGCACCGACCGAAGACCCTACGCTATCGCGGATGACTATCGCCACCAATGGTTCGGATGATGTGATCGAGCAGATCACCAAACACCTGAACCGCCTGATCGAAGTCGTGAAAGTGGTCGACCTGACCGAGGGCGCCCACATCGAACGCGAACTGATGCTGATCAAGGTCAGGGCCGTAGGCAAGGAGCGCGAAGAAATGAAGCGTACTGCAGATATTTTCCGTGGACGCATCATCGACGTGACTGAAAAAACCTACACGATCGAGCTGACCGGCAACAAGACCAAGCTCGATGCGTTCATTGATTCGATCGACCACGCCTCGATACTTGAGACAGTGCGTACCGGCGGTTCCGGTATCGGTCGTGGCGAGCGCATCCTCAAGGCGTGAAGTAGTTCCTCTCAAAGCAATTCCATACCAACAAATAATTCAAGGAAATACCATGAACGTTTTTTACGACAAAGATTGCGACCTGTCCCTGCTCAAAGGCAAGAATGTCGCCATCATCGGCTACGGTTCACAAGGCCATGCGCACGCCCAGAACCTCAATGATTCGGGCATCACCGTCACGGTCGGCCTGCGCAAGGGTGGCGCGTCGTGGGACAAGGTCGTCAATGCCGGTCTGAAAGTCGCTGAAGTCAACGATGCAGTAAAAGCTGCCGACATCATCATGATCTTGCTGCCGGACGAGAACATCGCCCAGGTCTACAACGAAAACGTCGCACCGCACGCCAAGCAAGGCGCCGTGCTGGCGTTTGCGCACGGCTTCAACGTGCACTACGGCCAAGTCGTGCCACGCGCCGACCTCGACGTCATCATGATCGCGCCGAAGGCACCAGGCCATACCGTGCGTTCGACCTATGCTCAAGGTGGCGGCGTGCCTCACCTGATCGCCGTGTACCAGGACCAGTCGGGTATTGCCCGTGACATCGCCCTGTCGTACGCGATGGCCAATGGCGGCGGCCGCGCCGGCATCATCGAAACCAATTTCCGTGAAGAGACCGAAACCGACCTGTTCGGCGAGCAAGCGGTCCTGTGCGGTGGTGCGGTCGAACTGATCAAGGCTGGTTTCGAAACATTGACAGAAGCTGGCTACGCGCCGGAGATGGCTTATTTCGAATGCCTGCACGAATTAAAACTGATCGTCGACCTGATCTATGAAGGCGGTATCGCCAACATGAACTACTCGATCTCGAACAACGCCGAATACGGCGAATATGTCACGGGTCCGAAGATCGTCACCGAAGACACCAAGAACGCAATGCGTCAAGTCCTCAAGGACATTCAAACCGGCGAATACGCCAAGAGCTTCATCCTTGAAAACAAGGCCGGTGCACCGACCCTGATCTCGCGTCGTCGCCTGACTTCCGAGCACCAGATCGAAGAAGTCGGCGCCAAGCTGCGCGCAATGATGCCGTGGATTGCCAAGAACAAGCTGGTTGATCAATCGAAGAACTGATCGATCACACCTCTCCGGAAACCGCACTACGGTGCGGTTTTTTTTGCGCAAGCACTGTGTTAGGTGGCACGCAGACAGGCTTGCGCTGGAGCGGTTACCATTCGCTCAGGATGGCGTTGCCGGAGCAAGGCGTGCCGTCATGCAATTCTCTCATCCCCATTAAAGGAGTCTCTCAATGAGTTCAAAAAAAGTAGCAGCACCCGTAATCGATTTCGGCATCGGCGACAAGGATCGCGCCAAGGTCGTCGATGGTTTGTCCCATTTGCTGGCCGACACCTATACGCTGTATCTGAAAACACATAATTTCCACTGGAACGTCACGGGTCCGATGTTTCAGACTCTGCACCTGATGTTCATGGGCATGTACACCGAACAATGGGCAGCCGTTGACCTGCTGGCCGAGCGTATCCGCTCGCTGGGCGAGCCGGCACCGGGAACCTACGAACAATTCGCTGCACTGACGGTCATCAAGTCGAGCGTCGGTCTGCCAAAAGCGCAAGAAATGATTCGCGAACTGGTAGAAGGCCAGGAAGCCGTGGCACGTACTGCACGCGAAGTTTTCCCGATCGCCGAAAAAGCCAACGATCAACCAACCTGCGATTTGCTGACCCAGCGCATGCAGATCCACGAAAAAAATGCATGGATGTTGCGCAGCTTGCTGGAAGAGTAATCGTCCGGCAGCAACCCGCGAAGACCGCGCACTTGCGCGGTTTTTTTTCGCCGTGCCGGAAAGATCGTGTCCAATTCAATTGTAAGCAGGCATGGTGCGGATGCCGGGCCGGAAAGGGCTGGCGTATAGTTTCGTTTTACCTGATTCCCGGAGAGTGACGATGTCGCAACTGCGCAAAGCAATGTTGGGAGT
>CAILRJ010000232.1 GCA_903836575.1 uncultured Burkholderiales bacterium | reverse complement strand
CCGCACAAATGGGCTGCGCGCATGACGATGGTCTCATTGGCGGCTGACGCGAACAGCTTGATATCGGGTCGCACCATGTCCGGTTTCAGGATATGGGTCGAAGGCGAGTTACCCAGAGGGAGGTGCGGATTACCGTCACGATCGATTGAAACGAGCAACTTGAACTGCGCGCCGGAGATCGATAGCCGTGGTCCGGATTCGCTTCCAGCGGCCAATTCACCACTCTCCTCGGCGGCGCTATCACTACCGTGCAGCAGCGCGTTGATCGCCTCCCAGCTGCTACGCTGATAAGACGCGGGCTGCGGTAGCTGACCGGCTGGCAATAACACCGTACTGCCGGCGGTATCACCTCCGATGATCGCCAGCAGTCCGTAGACCGTGGATACGTGGTATCGCAGACTGATCAGCGTGCGCTGTTCACCTTCCGGCAACAGGTTCTCGAAAAAAGCATGGACAAAGGAGGTGCTGATCTTGCCGGCTTGCAAAGGGATTTCTGGCGTCAGCGCCAGAGCCGCAGGCTGATCCAGCCACGCCGCGGCGTATTCGAACGCCAGCGGCTGGTCGTTGTACAACGTACCGATCAACGCCGACTCCATGAACACGGCAAGGGACTCGTCGTTACCAGTGATCTTCATCGTGGCGCCCCCTTCCTCGCCACCACCAGTTCCAGCCCGAGCAAGGCCATCACATCCAGTGTTTTTTGCAGCTGGATGGTCGGCTTGCCGTTTTCGAGGTCGACCAGGAAACGCGTGCCGGTATTGGCCAGCCCGGCAATGTCGGCCTGGGTCAGACCCTGCTCCTTGCGCGCCTGACGTACCAGCAAACCGAGTTCCGGAACTGAAGCTACGACGGGGGACGCCGGGAGTTTTTTACCGTTCGGGCTATTTTTCATGACGAGCGTGCTTTGGGGAGCGAAGTTTTACCGTTCGGTAAAGAATAGCGCAATTGGCGGCTGGTGCACACGTTTCATCCCGATCGGTAATCAACTTGATCGGCACGGCGCTGCGCTACGGACTATGCTGCGGTTTCTTGCCTTTCGTACTTTTCCCTCACCGGAGCACTCCATGAACCACCCGATCCGCTGGGGCATACTCGGCACCGGCATCATTGCCCGCCAGTTTGCCGAAGCCCTGCGTCATGTTCCCGATGCGCAGTTGCAGGCCGTCGCCTCGCGCAAACACGCTACCGCGCTGGCGTTCGGCCGCGACTTTGCCGTACCGACCTGCCATGGCAGCTACGCCGCACTGGCCTCGGACCCCGACGTCGATGTGATTTATATCGCCACCCCGCATCCGCTGCATGCCGACAATGCCCGCCTGTGCCTGCAGGCCGGCAAACCGGTGCTGTGCGAAAAGCCGTTCACGATGCATGCAGGGCAAGCGCGCAACGTCGTCGCTCTGGCGCGCGAAAAAGAACTTTTTCTGATGGAAGCAATGTGGAGCCGGTTCCTGCCGGGCATCGTCGAAGCCAAACGGCTGGTCGACACAGGCATCATCGGCCGCGCACAACACGTGCAGGCTGATTTCGGTTATTTCGCCGAGGT
>CAILRJ010000231.1 GCA_903836575.1 uncultured Burkholderiales bacterium | reverse complement strand
TTTGCGATGTTGCCGTCAACCTTTTCGTTGGCGCGTTCTGCTTTGAATTTCTTGCAAAACCAGTGTTCCGCTCGCATTAATTGCTAACGTCGCACCTACATCTACCTAACTTCATAATCTGCTTCTCTTACCCGCCTCTCAGCGGGAGCCGAACTATATCAAATAGAAACCATAGCTGGCAAGGCATCGATATAAATAATACTTACTAATCTTGATCTGCCTTGCGCTCCTGCGCCACTTCCGCAATCGCCTGCTGAAACTCGGCCACATCTTCGAAGCTTTTATATACGGACGCGAATCGTATGTAAGCGATCTTATCGAGCTGCTTGAGTTCGTGCATGACCAACTCACCAATGTGACCGGAGGCTATTTCTCGCTCTCCACTGGTCCGGATTTTTTCTTCAATACAATGCACCGCAGCGTCGACTGCTACCGCTGGAACCGGACGCTTTCGCAAAGCAAGCATCAGGCTACTGCGCAGCTTACTGGAATCGAACTCCGTGCGACTTCCGCTTTTCTTAACGATCACCGGCATGATTAATTCGATACGCTCAAAAGTAATGAAGCGTTTTTCACAATTTGCACAGCGGCGGCGGCGACGTATTGCATCGCCGGGCTCTGAGACGCGCGTATCTAGTACTTGCGTTTCGTCATGCTGACAGAATGGACATTTCATTCGACAGATACCATCGGGTAAAAATTACAGGAAGACATCTAATTTATCTAGATCAAAATTCTTGGGCACCAGAATTTCTCCGGGCCCCAGGTTATTCGCTTCAACCGTAGACAGGGAATTCCTTAGTCAACTTCTGTACTTCAACCTTGACTCGCTCGATGGTCGGTGCATCGTGAGGGTTATCCAGTACATCAGCGATCAGATGCGCGACCTTGATTGCTTCGACTTCGGTGAATCCGCGCGTGGTCATCGCAGGACTTCCGAGACGGATACCTGATGTAACAAACGGCTTTTCCGGATCATTTGGAATAGCGTTCTTGTTGCAAGTCATGTGGGCTGTGCCGAGAATGGCCTCTGCTTCTTTGCCGGTAATCTTCTTTGACCGCAAGTCGACCAGCATCACATGTGACTCGGTACGGCCGGAAACAATACGCAGGCCTCGCTCGATCAGAGTTTTAGCCAAGGCATCCGCATTCTTGAGAACTTGCTGTTGATACAGCTTGAATTCTGGCTCCAGCGCTTCCTTGAACGCGACGGCTTTACCTGCAATCACATGCATCAATGGACCGCCCTGAATTCCAGGAAAAATCGCAGAATTAATCATTTTCTCGAATTCTGCCTTCATCAAGATAATCCCTCCGCGCGGCCCGCGAAGCGATTTGTGCGTGGTTGAGGTAACGAAATCAGCATGCGGCACCGGGTTAGGATAAACGCCGGCAGCAATCAGCCCAGAGTAATGCGCCATATCCACAAGGAAATAAGCACCGACTTCTTTGGCAATCTTTGCAAAGCGCTCGAAGTCGATACGTAGCGAGTAGGCAGATGCGCCAGCAATAATCAGCTTCGGCTTGCATTCGCGAGCTTTTGCTTCCATGGCCTCGTAGTCGATTTCCTCGGCTGCGTTGAGACCATAGGAAACGGCGTTAAACCACTTGCCAGACATGTTGAGTGACATACCGTGCGTCAGATGACCGCCTTCGGCGAGGGACATTCCCAAAATCGTGTCACCCGGCTTCAATACAGCGAAGAACACTGCCTGGTTTGCTTGCGAACCTGAGTTTGGTTGTACGTTTGCAGCTTCCGCACCATACAATTTTTTGATGCGATCGATCGCCAAGGCCTCTGCCATATCAACGAACTCGCAACCGCCGTAATAGCGCTTACCAGGATAGCCCTCAGCGTACTTGTTGGTGAGTTGCGACCCCTGCGCTTCCATGACTGCCGGCGATGTGTAGTTCTCCGACGCAATCAACTCAATGTGGTCCTGCTGACGGGCGGTCTCGAGCTGCATGGCAGCCCACAGTTCCGGGTCGGTTTTAGCAATGGTTTGGTTTTTATCGAACATGACATACTCCAATTGACGAACGTGCAATTTTCAATTGCATGGATCAACTGAGGGCCAATAGAAGATGACAGGCAGCCTCAGTCGTGCGTTCCATTTTGGGCTGCCCAGGCGAACGGCTGAATAAAAACTCACGTTCCCTCGGTGGTATCCACCTTATCGCCAGCCTCCTTGAAGGCCAACTTTTCGCCAGTCACGTGAGTGGAAATGGTACGAAATTGTAAGTGAACCTGCCGATTTCAGCAAGGCACCCCAGAATCGGGTCAGAAGGCCGCATCGGATTGGGCTACAATTTTGCTCATTCTTCAATGGCACGACTAAAAAGGAACTCCATGATCGTTTTAATTACTGGTGCCACATCTGGTTTCGGCGCTGAAATGGCACGTAAATTTGTCGCCCACGGACACCGCGTCATCGCCACCGGCCGACGCAGAGAACGCCTCGATGAGCTCAAGAACGAACTCGGCGCAGGCGTACTCACAGTAGAAATGGATGTGACCGACAAGACGACGGTCACGGCCGGCCTGGCGAGTCTGCCGCAAGAGTGGCGCGATATTGACGTACTGGTTAACAATGCCGGCCTGGCACTTGGCGTCGAGCCAGCCCAGCAAGCCTCGCTCGAAGATTGGGAAACCATGATCGAGACGAACTGCAAAGGACTGGTGACGATGACTCGACTGATGCTGCCGGACATGGTCAAACGTGGTAGCGGCACCATTATCAATATTGGCTCCACTGCCGGTGCCTACCCGTATCCGGGCGGCAATGTATATGGTGCTACCAAAGCATTCGTTGATCAATTTACGACGAACTTACGCGCCGACCTCGTTGGCACCGGAGTACGCGCATCAAATATTGCCCCGGGACTGTCGGGCGGCACTGAATTCTCCAACATCCGCATGAAAGGCAATGACGCTGCAGCTGCGAAAGTGTATGAAGGCACGGTTCCGTTGAACGCAAAGGACATCGCCGAAACGGCTTTCTGGATTGCTACCTTGCCGGCACACGTCAATATTAACTACGTAGAAATGATGCCGACCTGCCAGGGCTTCTCGCCGTTTACCATCAAGCGCACCCAATAAGGAGAGTTGCCGATGCACATAGCCTCCGATCCTGTTGCGGACCACAGTGCAGCGGCGCCGTATAGCTGGACCATACGCGTGTACTACGAAGACACCGATGCTGGCGGCATCGTGTTTTATGCCAATTACCTGAAATTTTTTGAGCGCGCCCGCACTGAGTGGCTGCGCGCAGCCGGCATCGGACAACTCGCGCTATCAGAAGGTGACGGCGTGATGTTCGTTGTAAAAAGCACCAGCGTTGATTATCACGCGCCGGCGAAACTAGATGATGAACTGAAACTAACCGTTGTAGTCGAAAGGCTTGGGCGAGCTTCAGTGGAATTTCTGCAGCAAGCATGGAAAATCTCGCCGACCGGTTCAACGCTGCTGGCAGTTGGCCGAATCAAGGTTGGCTGTGTCAATTGCGCGAGCTTTCGACCAAGTGCTATCCCGCCTCATGTACTCGACCGTATCCCGAGATAACGACCATAAACCCGATCAACAACTTCAACCGCTACCAGACAGACCATCAATGACCGTCACTCAAGATCTCTCATTTGTTTCCCTCATCGCCAATGCCTCGATTCTGGTGCAACTGGTACTGGCCCTTCTGCTGACTGTTTCGGTCATGAGCTGGACCTACATTTTCCGCAAGGCTTTTTCGATCAAGAGTGCCCAGGCCCAGACAGAGGAATTCGAACGTGCATTCTGGGCCGGCGGTGATCTCAACACGCTCTATCAGGATGCCGCCTCCAATCGCCGTCGCAATGAAGGCGCAACCGGTGCGCAAGAACGCATTTTTGCTGCCGGCATGAGTGAATTCAACAAGGGCAAGGCATCGCTATCGAGTCGCAACACCGGTGATGCCAGTCTGTTGATCGACGGTGCGCGTCGGGCCATGCGCGCGGCCTACCAGCGCGAAATGGATGCACTCGAATCGCACCTGTCGTTTCTCGCATCAGTCGGCTCAGTCTCGCCGTATGTGGGTTTGTTCGGGACAGTCTGGGGCATCATGAATGCATTTCGCGGTCTGGCCAATGTCCAGCAAGCGACGTTGTCAGCGGTCGCTCCTGGTATTGCCGAAGCATTGGTCGCTACCGCCATTGGCTTGTTCGCAGCGATTCCTGCCGTGGTGGCCTATAACCGCTTTTCACATGACGTAGACCGCTTGTCGATTCGCTTCGAAAGCTTTGTCGAAGAATTTTCCAACATCCTGCAACGTCAGGCGCGCTGATCATGAGTTCATCGATGCGCAGTAGTCGTACCCGCAAATTCAAGGCTGACATCAACGTCGTTCCGTACATCGACGTGATGCTGGTGCTGCTAGTCATTTTCATGGTAGCCGCACCGATTACCAATCCCGGCGTGATCAACTTGCCGACCGCCGAAAAATCATCACTGCCGCCATCCGAGTACATTCAGATTTCATTGAAGCCGGATGCAGCCTCCACGATCGGCATCAATGGCCAGAAAAATACCGCTGCACGGCAAGAAACCACCAGCAGCCGCAAAGATTTGCTGGAGCGGCTCAAGGCGTTGCACGAGGCCAATCCGGACATGCCGGTCATGATCTCCGGTGACAAGGAAAGTCGCTATGACGAAGTAATCAGCCTCATTTCGGAAGCAAAAAAGTTTGGCATCACGCGCGTTGGCCTCGCGACCAAGTCCTGACATGGTGATGAAACCCGTCGCACAGTATGAAATTCCCAAGGAACCCGGCCGCTGGCGTGCGGTCACGCTAGCCATCACCGTGCATGGTGCGTTGCTGGTCATGTTGTGGATAGGCGTGCGCTGGCAAAACGACACGCCGCTGGTCGTGGAAGCGGAAGTCTGGAGTCCGCAAGTGCGCGAGGCAGCGCCCAAGCCGCAACCGCAGCCGGAACCGGAAGTCAAGGAGCCACCAAAACCCGTGCCGAAAGAAGTACCAGTACCCGTCGTGCCGCCCAAGCCGGTCGAAAAAGTCGCGCCCGTCATCAAGCCGCCAGTCATCGACCCCGAGATCGCTCTTGAGCAGGAAAAAAAGCGCAAGGCAGAACAGTTAAAAGAGCGCCTCGAAGAAGAACGGCAGGAGAAACTGAAAAAGCTGGCCAAGGAAAAACAGCTCGCTCAAGAGAAGCAAGACAAGCTCGATGCGAAAGAGAAGTTGGAAAAACAGGCTAAGCTCGACGCGAAAGAAAAACAGGACAAACAGGACAAGCAAGACAAGCTGGACAAACTGGCAAAGCAGGAAGCCCAGGAGAAAGCTGACCTGAAAAAAGCCGAACTCGAGAAGAAGCGCAAGCAAGACGAGGCCGACAACAAACGGCTGGCTGCTATCCGTGACACGGAAATGAAACGCATCACCGGCGTTGCTGTTGGTCCCGGTGGCAGCGGCGATGCGCCGAAGAGTCAAGGCCCGCGCGGCGATCCGAGCTACATCCAGAAGGTTGGCGCGAAGATCCGCTCCAACACGGTCTTCAATGGCGCGGAAGACGTTGAAGGCAATCCGTCAGTTGAATACGCCGTAGATCTGCTGCCCGACGGATCAGTGCGCGGCATTCGCAAACTGAAAACTTCCGGCATCCCCGGCTTCGACGAAGCCGTTCGCCGAGCCATCGAAAAGTCACAACCCTTCCCTGCCGATAAATCGGGTACGGTGCCTTCGGGCATTACCGTGGCCCACAAACCCAAAGATTGATCAGCCCATGAAAAAATTTCTTACCTCCACTTTAGGCATGCTGGCTCTGCTGCTTGCCACTTCAACCCACGCCCAATTGCGGGTCGATATCGCCGGCGTCGGTGCGAGCCAGATTCCGATTGCCATTGCCACCTTCGCCGATGAATCGCTCGCACCGGCGCAAGTGAGCACCATCATCAAGGCTGACCTGATGCGCAGCGGTTATTTCAAGATCATCGATGCCGGAACGATGTCGGAAACCTCCACGATCAACTATGGCGACTGGAAAGCGCGCGGTGCCGATGCGCTCGTTGTCGGCAGTGTGCAGCGTCTGGCCGATGGACGCTACGACGTGCGCTACAAGTTGCTCGATATGATCAAGAGCGCCCCCCTGTCAGCGTTATCACTGACCGCACCAGAGTCCCGCACGCGCGTGACGGCCCACAAGATTGCCGACGACATCTATGAAAAACTGACCGGCATTCCCGGCGCGTTTGCTACCCGCATTGCCTACGTCACCAAATCCGGCAAGGAATACCGCCTGGAAATCGCCGATGCCGATGGGGAAGACACCAATGTCGCCCTGCGCTCGAACGAACCGATCATCTCGCCAGCCTGGTCGCCCGATGGCACCCGCGTCGCGTATGTCTCGTTCGAAAACAAAAAGCCCGTGGTGTATGTGCAAAACCTGGTGACACGCCAACGTACGGTACTGGCCAATTACAAAGGCAGCAATTCGGCGCCATCATGGTCGCCCGACGGCAACCGGTTAGCGATCGCCTTGTCACGCGACGGCCTGACCCAGTCCTATATTGTTAACGCTGACGGTTCGGGCTTGCGTCGCCTGACCAACAGCAGCGGCATCGATACCGAACCGCAATTTTCTGCCGATGGCCAGAGCATTTATTTCACCAGCGATCGCAGCGGCGGACCGCAAATCTACAAAATGCCGGTCAGTGGCGGCGACGCCCAGCGCGTAACCTTCAAAGGTTCCTACAACATCAGCCCGCGCCTCTCGCCGGACGGCAAGGCACTTGCCTTTATTTCGCGCCGCGAGGGTGGCTTCCAACTGTATGCGATGGACCTCGCCAATGGTCAGGAGCAACGCTTGTCGGACTCCTCCAAAGACGAGTCACCGAGCTTTTCGCCGAACAGCAAATACATCATGTATGCAACCGAATCGGGTCGGCGCGGCTCGCTTGCGGTAGTATCCGTCGACGGTCGGGTGAAACAACGCCTGACGACACAGGCCGGCGACATTCGCGAACCGACCTGGGGCCCATTCATCAAATAAGATTTCAGTCACTTAATAGCCTTTATCAGGAGAAGTAAATGCGTAACCTTTCGACCTTTGCCGTTGTCGCTGCCAGCGTCCTGCTGTTTTCCGCCTGCTCATCCACCAAGCTGGACGAAAAACCACCGGTCGAAGACCGTTCGGGCAGTGCTGCCATGGCCGCTCCGGTCGACACCCGCGCTGTCAACTCAGTCAATGCCGGCTCGACCGATCCATTGAACGATCCGCAAGGCGTACTGGCCAAACGCAGTGTGTACTTTGACTACGACAGCTATGTCGTCAAGGACGAATTCAAGTCGGTACTCGAAGCGCATGCCCGTTACCTCAATGCCAACAAATCACGCAAGATCATCATCCAGGGCAATACCGATGATCGCGGTGGCCGCGAATACAATCTGGCGCTCGGCCAGAAGCGTTCCGAGGCAGTGCGTCAGGCAATGAGCCTGATGGGCGTTTCCGAGAGCCAGCTCGAAGCCGTCTCGCTGGGCAAAGAGAAGCCTAAGGCCGCCGGCACCGACGAAGCCGCCTTCGCTGAAAACCGTCGCGCTGACATCGTCTATTGATTGCCATGACGCGCTTCGGAAAATCCATTTTTGCCGTGACCATGCTGGTCGCGGCGTCTTCATTCACCCTGCCTGCCCGGGCTGGACTGTTCGATGATGACGAGGCGCGCAGGGCCATCCTTGACATCCGGTCACGCATCGACAATGTTCGACGCGATGCCGATGTCAAGCTCGATGCCAAGGCAGACAAGAACAGCCTGCTCGATGTCGCCAGCCAGAACGAGCAACTCCGCCAGGAAGTGGCGAAGCTGCGCGGACAACTGGAAGTGCTGGCCAATGACCTGGCCAACACGCAGCAACGACAAAAGGATTTCTACGTCGATCTCGACACCCGTTTGCGCAAGCTCGAACCGCAAAAGATCACTGTCGACGGCAAGGAAACCTCGGTCGAACCAGCCGAGCAGAAAACGTATGACACCGCGCTGACATTGTTCAAGGCGGGCGATTACAAAACCGCAGGCGCTGCGTTCACCGACTTCTTGCGTCGTTATCCGCAATCAGGCTTCGCGCCGACTGCCCAGTACTTCCTGGGCACAAGCTACTACGCGCAGCGTGATTACAAAAACGCGATTGCAGCGCAGCAGGTCGTGGTCAAGAACTTTCCGGATAATCCGAAAGCGGCGGATGCCTTGCTCAATATCGCAAGTTGCTATGCCGAGTTAAAAGATCGTCCGGCTGCCAAGAAAACTCTGGAAAATCTGGTGGAGCAATATCCGTCCACTCAGGCTGCCCAGACTGCAAAAGAACGTCTGGCTGCACTGCGCTGATGAATCCGTGCCTGCCGATCCGACCGGATCAGCAGGGTGCGGAAAAATAGTTTAGTCAATTAGTCCGCAAGGTTTGACAGATCCATCTTGAGTTCCTATAATCTCGGTCTTTCGGGTCGTTAGCTCAGCTGGTAGAGCAGCGGACTTTTAATCCGTTGGTCGCAGGTTCGAATCCCGCACGGCCTACCACGAATAAGTTGGTCGCAATTGAAACTGATTGCTTGAAACGGCTCACAGCAATGTGAGCCGTTTTTGTTTGTGGGATCAGGGTTGGGATTGGCGTAGTCAATAAAAACGACGCCAAAGTACCTGATACTACTTCGAAGATGACTTCACTACTGTAATCCGGTTGATGAAAAACTCCCCGTCGATGCAAGTACGATGCGGCACGCCGGCCACTTCGAAACCCGGACCGCCCTCCTCGACCCAGCCGCTGGCCAGCACATCAAATTGCTGCTCGTTCAAGCCAAGCATCGGCGCCGTGATGACAAACCGGGCCCCTTCTTTTTGTCGCAACACGACCTCGTCGATCTTCGCCATACCATTCCCGTCTCGTAAAAAAACCTGCGCCATGATACTGCCCGGCGGCGATCATGGCTGCCTTGACTGTGCAAGCCGGTAGTCTGATGCAGCGACGTGATTCAGTGATCTGATTCGGTGGGATAATCACGGCTCACTAACACCACCGATCGGGCCACCATGATTCTTGAACTCGCAGACATCCGCATCCTTCCAGGCAAGCAAACCGAATTCGATTCTGCCATCACGCGCGGAGTCGAACTGGCCATCAGCAAGGCAACCGGCTTTCGCGGCTACAAGATCAACAAGGGCGTCGAATCGCCTGAGCGTTACGTGCTGATGATTTACTGGGACACGCTGGAAAACCATACCGTCGACTTCCGTGAATCGGCGGCATTCCAGGAATGGCGCGCGCTGGTCGGCCCGTTCTTCGCCGCGGCCCCGGTGGTCGAACATTTCACGCTGCTGAGCAAATCGGCCTGAGTACCCACCAACAGCGGAGCACCATGTCATCCCATACCTTTCTCTGGCACGACTATGAAACCTTCGGCGTCAAAACCCGCAGCGATCGACCAGCGCAGTTCGCGGCAATTCGCACTGATGCCGAACTCAATGAAATCGGCGACGACATCATGCTGTACTGCCAGCCGGCCAATGACTATTTGCCCGATCCGCAATCCTGCCTGATCACCGGCATCACGCCACAGGTATGCCTGCAGCGCGGCCTGCCCGAATACCAATTTGCCGCTGCCATCGAAGCCGCTTTTTCTGCCAGCGGCACCATTGGCGTGGGCTACAACACGATTCGCTTCGACGATGAAATCACGCGCTTCCTGTTCTGGCGCAACCTGATTGACCCGTATGCGCGCGAATGGCAAAACCAGTGTGGCCGCTGGGACCTGATGGATGTGGTGCGGATGACCTATGCCCTGCGTCCCGAGGGCATCATCTGGCCACTCAATGACGATGGCAAACCCAGCTTTCGTCTTGAACTGCTGACCAAGGCCAATGGCATCGCGCATGACGCCGCGCATGATGCGCTTTCAGACGTGCGGGCCACGATTGCGCTGGCGCGCTTGATCCGCACACAGCAACCAAAGCTGTTCGACTTCTGTTTTGCCCTGCACAAAAAAGACCGGGTCGGCGCGGAAATCGGCTTGCCGGCGCGCGCTCCGTTCCTGCATGTCTCGGGCATGTTCCCCACTGAACGCGGCTGCCTGGCGGTGATGTGGCCACTCGCGACCCATCCGACCAACAAGAACGAAGTGATCGGTTGGGACCTGGCCCATGACCCGTCCGAACTGGCCACGCTGGATGTCGACACAATCCGCACCCGCATGTTTACCCGCAGCGCCGATCTGCCCGAGGGCATCACGCGCCTGCCGATCAAGACCATCCATCTGAACAAGTCGCCCATGGTCGTCGGCAACATGAAAACGCTTTCCGCCGCGATGGCAGCGAAATGGCAAATCGATCTTGAGCAGGCCCATCGACATGCCGCCATCGCTGCCACACTGGGCGACATGGGCGCGATCTGGCAACAGGTCTTCCAGCGTCCGGAACAGGCCACGCCGGATGTCGACGAAGATCTGTACAACGGCTTCATCGGTAACGGCGACCGGCGCAAACTGACTGAACTGCGCGCGCTCTCACCCGCTGCGCTGGCCAAAACCCATCCGGGCTTCGATGATGCACGGCTGGAAGAACTGCTGTTTCGCTATCGCGCGCGTAACTTCCCGGACACGCTCGATGCCACCGAGGCCGAACGCTGGGAACAGCATCGCAGCGAGCGCCTGTTCGAGGGCAGTGCGGGCGCCCGTACTGTCGATATTCTGTTTGGCGAAATCGATCAACTGTCCGAGCAGGCCGATGCCCGGGGTGAAGAAATCCTTGGCGCGCTGTACGACTATGTGGAAATGATTGCACCGGCACCGCAATAAGGTCAATGCACGACTATTGCGGCAATAGCGAACCCTCCCACAGGAAGCATCAATGAACACATCGCAGCACAACAACCCGCCATCCGTTGCACCTTACGGTGCCTGGCTCTCGCCAATCACCTCAGGCGCCATCGTGGCCGAATCGGTCGGACTGGATCAGCCCGCCATCGCTGGCGACACCATCTGCTGGATCGAGGGACGCGCGAGCGAACAGGGCCGCAGCGTGATCGTGCGTCATGGTGCCGATGGTCGCAGCGCTGATCTGACACCAGCTCAATTCAATGTGCGCAGCCGTGTCCATGAATACGGTGGCGGCGCGATGTGCATCGATGGTGACGATCTGTATTTTTCCAACCATGCTGACCAGCGCCTTTATCATCAACACCGCGACGGCGCGCCACAACCGCTGACTGCCAGCGGCGCCATGCGTTTTGCCGAGACCATCCCCGATCGCGCCCGCGATCGCCTGATCGGTATCCGCGAAGACCACAGTGATGCCTCGCGCGAAGCCGTCAACACCCTTGTCGCAATCAGTCTTGCCGATGGCAGCGAAACCGTGCTGCTGGCCGGTCACGATTTTTATGCGGCACCGTGCCTCAGTCCTGATGGCAGCCAGCTCGCCTGGATCAGCTGGGATCATCCGAACATGCCGTGGGATGGCACCGACCTGTGGTGCGCCAGCGTGGCTGCCGATGGCAGCCTGGGTACACCGCGCCGGATCGCCGGCAGCATCGACGATCCGATCTTCCAGCCGGCCTGGTCGCCCGCCGGAGAACTGCATTTCGTTTCCGAACAAAGCGGCTGGTGGAACCTGCACCGTTTGCGCGGCGATACGGTGCAGGCGCTGTGCCCGATGGCGGCAGAATTCGGTCGGCCACTCTGGAATGTCGGCATCTCGACCTACGGCTTTGATGGCAATGGCCGGATTATCTGCACCTATGTCCAGGAGGGCGACTGGCACCTGGCAACACTCGACGCTGACACTTGCGTGTTAAGCGAGATCGCCACGCCGTTTCGCAAGATCAGCGACCTGCAGGTCGGCCCCGATTTTGTGGT
>CAILRJ010000230.1 GCA_903836575.1 uncultured Burkholderiales bacterium | reverse complement strand
GTAAAGCGCTCTCTGGCCATGCTCCTTTTGCCGGCCAGATCGACGATATCGTCATCAGCAACACGGCGCTATCGTCCTACGACATCGCCAAGCTGGCCGCCACCGATGCCTCCCTTGCTGACAGTGCTGTCGATACCCTCTATGGCGCGCCGACCACCGCCAAAGACACACTCTCCGGGATTGAAAACGTCAACGGATCGGCTACCAAGGTCAATAGCATTACTGGTGATGGATCCGACAACGTGCTGCGCGGCGGTGCAGCGATCGACAACATCAACGGCGGCGCCGGCAATGACACCGTCATCGGTGGCGCCGGCGCCGACACCCTCAATGGTGGTACCGGCATCAATACCGTCAGCTATCAGGACAACCTGGCCACTAACGGCGATTTCAGTCAAGGGGGTGCCGGGTGGAGCACGGATTATAGTGCGAACAATCTCGTCTTCAGTGGTGGCAAGGCGACCATGGCCAATGCCGGCAGTTATTTTCTAACGCAGGCAATGCCGCTCATCGTTGGTCAGACATATTCATTTTCATTCGATTACACGATGACGAGTGGGTCGAGATTGCAGGTTGGTACCGCGAACGGTGCGGTGTATTTTTACTCGCCGGTGCTGACGGTTGGTGCTGGAGCGGTTACCGGCACCTTCGTCGCCAGCGGCGAGGACTTTTATATTTATGCTGCCAGTCCCAATTTTAGCGGCACCATCGACAACATCGTCGTCACTACCGGCACGGCGGTCGGTGTCAATGTCAATCTGGCCAGCGGCGGGGGCTTAGGTGGCGATGCGGCCGGCGATGTGATCAGCAACTTCCAGAACGTCATCGGCACCAGCGCGGCCGATATCCTCACCGGCGATGCCGCTGCCAATGTGATCGATGGTGGTGCCGGCAACGACGTGCTGGACGGCGGCGCCGGTGCCGACACCCTGATCGGCGGCGCCGGCATTGACACCGCCAGCTATGCCGCGTCGACGGTGGGCGTGAGCGTTGATCTGACGCTAGTGACGGCACAGAGCGGTGGGGACGCCGGCGGCGATGTGTTGTCGGGCATCGAGAATCTGACCGGCAGTGCTTTCGATGACAACCTGACCGGTGACAGCGGGGCCAATGTACTCAACGGCGGCGCTGGCAACGACACGCTCACTGGTGGGGCTGGCGCCGATACCCTGATCGGCGGCGCCGGTAGCGATACCGCCAGCTACGCCGGCTCGACTTTGGGCGTGACGGTTGACCTGGCCCTGCTGACTGTGCAGGTCAGCGGCGCCAGCGACGCCAACGGCGATGTGTTGTCGGGCATCGACAATCTCATCGGGTCCAGCGCCGGCAACAATGCCCTGACCGGCGATGGCAACGACAACGTCTTCACGGTCGCCGGGACGGGCAACACGCTGATTGGCGGCGGCGGTAACGACACGTTGATCGCGGCCGACGCGGCCAGCCTGACGACCGCCAATGGTGGCGCAGGCAGCGACATCCTGCGCCTGACGGCAACGTCATCAAGCTTCAATATCGACGCGCTGATTGCCTCCACCACCAACATCGAAACGCTGGACCTGCGCAATGGCAGTAATGGCAGCGTGAACCTGTCGAGTCTGGCACTGACCAGCCTGACCGATGCCAACCATGACCTGGCGATCCGGCTCGACAGCGGCGATGTGCTCACGCTCAGCGGCGGCGCAACCGCGACGACATTGTCGTCGGGTACCAACGGTGACGGTTCGCGCTATGTCGATCAGTCGATCTATGCCAGTGCGGATCACGCTGTTGCGGCGGTGGGTACCCTGCATCTGTTGTGGGCGGCGTGATGCGGACCTATGCCGTTGTGTCGCGAGACGCAGCAGTGGCGCACGCGCGCACATCAGAACGGCATCTCCATGCCTGCCCATGGCGCGATGTGGCGGGCTGTCGCCGATAGACGTGCAGGCTGATCGCTCCGGTCAGGCCTGCCTTTCCCATGTTTTTTTCCGCACGTGACCGGCTTGCGTCAAGGATTAACTTGACCGGATTTTTAGTGTTGTTGCAAAAAACATGAATGGAACCAAAACAGATGTTTCCATACTGAAAATAGTTCCCTTGATGGTTTGCTACCATTAGTATCCATAAACAGGATTGATGGTTGCGAAAATCTGACGTCGCATGTCAGCTTTCCTGTGCAATCTCGTTTCGCATTACAACGCCGCTGCGTCACTATTTACCGGAGCCACCATGATCGGGAATTTTTACCTCCACCTGTCGGCCTGTGTTGATGTCCTGTTGTGCTTTCCGTTGGCCGCATGATGGAAAAAACGGCCGCATCAAGCTCCGCACCCTCGTCGACTCCCGCCGGCGCCCATCCCCTCCGTCTGTTTCTACGCACCAACCGGCGCGCCCTGGCCGAACTATTGCTGGCCAGTTTGCTGATCAATTCTTTCGTACTGGCGTTACCGCTGTTTTCGATGCTGGTCTATGACAAGGCAGTCGGTAATGAGATCCACGAAACCTTGTGGGCGCTGACCATTGGCGTGCTGCTGCTGCTAGCGCTGGAGATGTGCCTGCGGGTGGCACGCACGGTGATGGTCGAACATGCCGGTGCACGCTGGGATGCGCATCTCGATGAGCGCCTGCTGCGCGGCGTGCTGTCGGCACCGCTGTCCACACCGTTGCCGGTCGGTGATGTGCTGGCCCGTTACCGCGAGCTGTCTACCACGCGCGATGTGCTCAGTGCGCAGTTCCTGCTGCCGCTCGCCGATGTGCCGTTCGTAGTGCTGTTTGCGGTCGTACTGATATTCATCAGTGGCCCGTTGTTTCTGGTTCCGCTGCTGATGGCGACAGCGTTATTCGTTATCGCCAGAATGCTGCAAAGTGTCGCAACTACGTATCAGAAAACCGCTAACACGGCCCACAGCAAGAAAATTGCCTGGCTGGCTGATGTACTGCTTGCGCGTGACAGTCTGGTCGATCCGCGTGCAGCACTGGTGGCGCAAAGCGGTATGCGCCAGCCTGCATTACAAGGTGCCCGGGTGGCGTCCCGTGCGCGCTTGTGGTCACAATTGGCGCAACAGGTGGTGCCCATCGGTATGTCACTGACTGCGGTGCTCACGCTGGTGTCGGGCGTGTTCCTGATCGAGTCGCAGTCGCTTTCGGTGGGCGGATTGATTTCGTCGTCGATGCTTTCGTCGCGCATGGTGGCGTCGTTGTGCGGATTTGTCCCGGTGCTGTCGCGCTGGAAGGAATTCAGGCGCGCGCTGCATAGCTTGCGCAGTGCGGTAAATCTGGATGCGCCACCGTTGACGGGGCCCGAACTGGCAGCCAGCGTCGCTGCCGGCAGCGCCTTCCCGACCGAGGGCGTGCGACTCGATGGCGTCTCGTTCGGTTATGCCGAACGACCTGTCCTTGACGGGGTGTCCTGTGCACTCAAGGCCGGTGAACTGATCGCTGTGGTGGGTGCCTCGGGTGCCGGCAAGAGCACCTTGCTGCGTTTGCTGGCCGGCCAGTTACCCGTGACCACTGGACGTGTTGTGTTTGCGGCCCACCTGATTGACAGCGATGGTGCGCGGCGCTGGCTGGGCTCGCAGGTGGCCTTCAAGCCGCAAGATCCGGTTTTTCTGAGCGGGCTGGTACGCGACATTGTTGCGCCGGGCCGGCCCGGAATTGATGACGCCGTCGTGGTGGCGGCATTGCGTGCGGCCGGCCTTGGTCCGGTGCTCGACAAAGGCGAACTTGGCCTGGCTACGCCTGTCGGTGCGAATGGCGCCGGGGTGTCGGGCGGCCAGCGGCAGATGCTGTCACTGGCGCGCCTGCTGGCTTCCGATCAGCTCTTGCTGGTGCTCGACGAGCCCACGCTGGGCCTTGACCGCAGCGCGCAGGATTTGTTGCTGCGGTCACTGACTTCGTTGCGCGACCAGGGCCGTTGCGTGGTCGTGGCGACCCATACGACCGAACTGATCCAGTGTGCCGACCGCTTGCTGGTGCTCGATGGCGGTCGCCTCGTGGCCGATGGCACGCCGGGACGGTTACTTGAAAGTGGTGGGGATCAGTCAAGGAGGCGTGCGTGAGTTTCTCTTTCCATACGACGCTGGCGGGCTTGCTCGTGTTGCTGATGTGCCCGGCCGGTTGGGCGCAGTATTCGGGTGATCCGGTCGTGCCGTCCCAACCGGACCGGGCATTGCGACTGGGCGCGCTGGGGGCGTTGCTGGAATTGCCGTATGTGCTGCCGTTGAGTACGTCCGTAGCGCCAGCCTCGTCTGCCGCACCTGCCGGCCCGGCACCCTCGATGCAGGACATCGCTCGCGCATCGCTCGACCACAGTCTGGAAGTTGATGTCGCGCGCCAGCGTCTGGCATCGTTCGGTTTCGTCCGCGACGCCGCCCGCGGTGCCTTGTTACCGCATGCTGATATGCGCCTGGGCGATGGTCGTGGCAGGCTTACCAGTGTGGATCCGGCCGTCATTCTGCCGCGCCGCGAAGTCACCGTCACGTTACGTCAGCCGCTGATTGATGAACCGGCCCGCAACGAATTGCAGCGCCAGCGCAAGCTGGTCATGTCGTCCGAGGAGCAGTTGGAAAACGTCATTTCGACAACCGTACTGGAATCGGCGAATGCTTTTCTGGCAGCGATGCAGGCCAGCATCGGCGTGCGTCTCGGCACTGAGTACGAACGCCTGCTGGCCGAACTGCTGCGCTACATTGGCGAGCGTGCCGATGCCGGCGGAGCCAGTAAAGCCGACTTGCAACGGGTGCGGGCGCGGGTGGCCAATATCCGCACCGCGCAGGCCGATAGCGGTGCGGCCTTGAAAGTGGCGCTGCGCAACCTGATACGGCTGACC
>CAILRJ010000229.1 GCA_903836575.1 uncultured Burkholderiales bacterium | reverse complement strand
GCACACCAGAGGTGACGGGATCGCTTTGGTGAGGTAGGGGAACAGATAAATCAGGCCGAGTCCGCCGGCCACCATCGCATAGACCACCCAGGTGACATTGATCAGTTCGGGTAATTGCGCCATGAAAATCAGGATCGCCAGTGCGTTGACAAAGCCGGTCACGACCGAGCGCGAGACAAAGCGCATCAATGTTCCGAGCCGCAGGGCGCCGGCAATAATTTGCAGCACGCCGGTCAGCAAGGTCGCCGCCAGCAGATATTGCAGACCGTGGTCCTTGACCAGACTGACCATCACCAGCGCCATCGCGCCGGTGGCCGCCGAGATCATGCCTGGCCGGCCGCCGACAAAGGCAATCACTACTGCGATGCAGAACGACGCGTACAAGCCGACCTTGGGATCGACTCCGGCGATGATGGAAAAGGCAATGGCCTCGGGGATGAGGGCCAGCGCGACGACGATGCCGGCGAGTACATCGCCGCGAATATTCGATAGCCAGTCCAGCCGGAGTTGTTTTTGGTGTGACATGGGATTCCGTTTTAAATGAGTAAGGCAACAGGCCTCGAAGGATTGAATACCCGACGGTATCGTTCGATCTTTTGCGGTATTTTACAGGCCTGATTCAGGCATGCCGGATGCAATGGCTGGCAGGGTGGGCACACCCTCCGGCGTGTGCGACACTGCGCTCCCCCGCCTCGAATGAAAATTGATTATGTGGAATGGCGTGTTGTGCGGCCTGCTGGCAGGCGCGTTGTGGGGCATGGTGTTCATCGTGCCCGAAATACTGGCGGCGTTTTCGCCGCTGGAACTGGCGGTCGGCCGCTACACCGCCTATGGCGTAATCGCCATCGTGCTGCTGTTGCCGCGCTTGCGCGGCATGTTGCACCGGCTTGAACGCAGCGATTATTTGGCGCTGCTGCGTCAGGCACTGACCGGCAATATCCTCTACTACATGCTGCTCGCGCTGGGAGTGAAGCTGGCCGGCGTGGCGCCGACTTCGCTGATTATCGGCCTGCTACCGATTTCGGTCACGCTGATCGGGCACAAGGACCAGGGTGCGGTGCCGCTGCGCCGATTGGCACTGCCGTTGCTGGTGGTCGCCGCCGGTATTGCCTGTATCAATATTGATCTGTTCAGTCACACCAGCGCTTCCGGTGTCAATGTCGCCCGCACGCTGCTCGGCGTGCTGGCGGCAACCGGTGCGCTGCTCTGCTGGACCTGGTACGCGATCGATAACGCGCGCTATTTGCGCCGCAATCCCCATTTCAGCAATGCCGAATGGTCGGCGTTGTACGGTATCTCCAGCGGGTTGATTGCGGTATCGATCGGTGTCGCAGCGTTTGCCATCTGGCATGACGATGTGACCGGCGCTGCCGGCGTACTCAGCGGACGCGACTGGACGCTGTTCTGGATTGCCAACAGCCTGCTCGCGCTGGGTGCGTCGGTGATCGGTAACCAGTTATGGAATATCGCCAGCCGCAGCGTGCCGATGACACTGTCCGGACAATTGATTCTGTTCGAGACCTTGTTCGCGCTGCTGTACGGATTCATTTATCAACAGCGTTTGCCGCGCACGCTGGAGAGCGCGGCCATCGTGTTGCTGATCGCGGGCGTGCTGTGGTCGGTGCGGGTCCACGCGCTGCAAAAGCCGCTTGCTCCTGTTCCTGCCTGAACGCGGTTATTGCAACGGACGCGCGGCTGCTACTTAGCTGCCACCGAACCAGTTGTAGCCCTGGTCTTCCCAGTAACCGCCGGGATACGTATTCGTGACGAAAATCGCCTGAATATGTTTGGGGTTTTTGTAGCCCAGCTTGGTCGGCATGCGCAGCTTCATCGGAAAGCCGTAACG
>CAILRJ010000228.1 GCA_903836575.1 uncultured Burkholderiales bacterium | reverse complement strand
GACTTCGTCGGCGGCATCCTTGCGGACTTCTTCGTCGGGATGGTTGAGTTCCTTGTCGATCTGCAGCGCGACGTACGAACTGAATGCGCGACCACCTTCGGCGTAAGCCTTGGCGGTCAGCAGCATGCGGCGTACATCAGGATGGACGATGATCGGATCAGCCGCTTTTTCAGGTGCCTTGACGCCGGTCAGGCTGCGCATTTGCAGACGATCCTTGGCATACACCAACGCGTTCTGGAACGCCACTTCGGTCAGGCCAAGCGACTGCATGCCGACACCGAGGCGGGCCGCATTCATCATCACGAACATCGCGTTCAAGCCCTTGTTCGGTTGGCCGATCAGCCAGCCGGTCGCTTCGTCCATGTTCATCTGGCAGGTCGAGTTGCCGTGGATGCCCATTTTCTCTTCGATCGCACCGCAAAAAATCGGGTTGCGCGCACCGACCGAACCGTCGGCGTTCGGCAGGAATTTTGGCACCACGAACAGCGAGATGCCTTTGGTGCCGGCCGGTGCATCCGGCAAGCGCGCCAGCACCAGATGGATGATGTTGGCCGACATGTCGTGTTCGCCGGCCGAGATGAAAATCTTGCCGCCAGTAATCTTGAACGAGCCATCGGCTTGTGGCTCGGCTTTCGAACGCAACATGCCGAGGTCGGTGCCGCAATGCGATTCGGTCAGGCACATCGTACCGGTCCATTCGCCCGAGACCAGCTTCGGCAGGTACAGCGCTTTCTGTTCCGGCGTACCGTGTTCGTGCAGGCATTCATACGCGCCGTGCGACAAACCCGGATACATGGTCCAGGCCTGATTGGCCGAATTCATCATTTCGTAGAACGAGTTGTTGACCACCAGCGGCAAGCCCTGGCCGCCGTATTCGGGGTCGCACGAGACCGACGGCCAGCCGGCTTCGACGTATTGCTTGTAGGCGGCCTTGAAGCCTTTTGGCGGTGTCACTTCATGCGTGACCTTGTCGAGGTGGCAGCCTTCGCGGTCGCCCGAATGGTTCAACGGAAACAGGATTTGCGAGGTGAACTTGCCGCCCTCTTCCAGCACCTGATCGATCAGTTCGCGGTTGGTCTCGGCATGCTTTGGCATGGCTTTGAGTTCGTCTTCCACTTGCAGCAGTTCATGTAAAACGAATTGCATGTCACGTAACGGTGCGATGTACTGGCCCATGGTGTTCTCCTGGATGGGAATATTGTTCAGGCTGTCTAGGTGACAGCGGGAGGTGATTTTTCATTTGCGCCCGGGACTGGCGGCGCGGCATTCTGGTAACTCTGCAACAGCCGTTCGAAACCCAGCTGGGCCCGTTCGACGCTGCCGGGACGCTTGATGAAACGGGCATCGTGATGCAACGCCAGAATCAGGCCATACATTTCAAAGACCATTTGCTGCGGGTCGGTACCGGCGCGCAAATGGCCCATATAAGTGGCTTGCTCGACGCAGCGATACAGCGCCGTTTGCCACGCCAGCACCATCGCTTCGAGTTCTTCGCGGATGGCACCCGGACGGTCGTCGTATTCGACCGCTCCGCTGATGTAGATGCAACCCGAGGCGATCTCGACCGTGACCCGCTTGACCCAGCGCGCGAACATGCCCTTGAGACGAGGCAATCCGCGCGCTTCTTTCACACTGGGATAAAACACTTCCTGCTCAAAATGATGGTGGTACAGCTTCAGTACTTCGATCTGCAAATCCTCACGCGAACCGAAGTGAGCAAACACGCCCGATTTGCTCATGTTCATCTTGTCGGCCAGCAGACCGATGGTCAATCCTTCGAGGCCGTCGCGACTCGATAAGTCGAGGGCGACATCAAGAATGGCCGCGCGGGTGAGTTCGCCTTTGCGCATGAATCGGGTGGATGGTTCGGTGCTGTTGGTTGCCACGGAGGTGCCTGTCATTGAGTTGCTGCTGAATTGCTGCTGAATTGCTGCTGCCTTGTCGCGAATTCGACCGACGTCAAAAATCGTACGTTCGTACTATTATGCACGACGAGGTGAAAGTAAAGAGAGAACTTAGAGCCACCGTTCTATACGCGCGACAGCTGCTGTGCGGTGCCGGTCAAGATCGGCTAGGAGCTGCTGCGTTCGAGCGCACGCCGGTCGCGCTTGGTGGGCCGTCCCTTGATGGTCGTGCCCGGCTCGCGATAGAGCTTGTGCTGCTCGGCATCATTGGCACGCCGTGCGCAGCTAGTGTCGGTTTCGGCATACAAGGTCCGCGCGATGTCAGCGGATCCGCGCACCTCGGCCAGTGCAAGGACCGCGACTTCCCATTCGGTCGTGCCGTTGTGAATGACCAGCAGGTCGCCCGGCTTGACGCTGTGAGCAGGCTTGGTACGGGCGCCATTGAGACGCACCTTGCCGTTATCGACGGCATCGGTGGCCAGCGAACGGGTTTTGAAAAATCGGGCTGCCCACAGCCATTTGTCGATGCGGACGGTAGCGCTAAGCATGGGGTAACCGGTAAGTGGAAACGACCTGATTGTAAGGCCTGTTTTTAAAGCCTGTATTGATCAGCCCGGCGCCCGGCAAATGATGCGCTACACTCTTGAAAAAATATCAGGGAACATGACCGTGTCAATGCCAGCCTCAACAGACATGCACCGACCAATTCAAGCGCCCACTTTTACACGGACTCCCCATTGTCATCTCCCGATCCCCAACAACTGAAAATCTGGCTTGCCGCCGTGGCACGCAAAGATGCGAACGCCTTCCGGACGCTTTATGATGCAACATCGCCGAAACTGTTTGGCTTTGCGCTGCGTATATTGATCAAGCGGGAAGTGGCCGAAGAGGTATTGCAGGAAGCCTTTGTCAGCGTCTGGAACAATGCCGCGAGTTATCAGGCCAGTCTGGCCGCGCCGATGACATGGATGACCACCATTGTCCGTAACAAGGCGTTTGATATGCTGCGCCGGGTCGACCACACGGTCGAACTCGATGCAGACACTTTTGACAAGGACGTCATGGATGCCATGGAAAGTAGTGACCTGACGCCCCTTGCCGCGTTGCAGTTGTCGCAGGAGTCGGCTGCGCTGGCCGGTTGTCTGTCGCGCCTGGAAGGGCTGCACCGGCAAGCCGTGGCGATGGCTTTTTATCACGATATGTCGCATAGCGAAGTAGCCGAACACATGAAACTGCCGATCGGCACCGTAAAAACCTGGATCCGCCGCGGACTGGAACGCTTGCGCGTCTGTCTGTCCAAGCTGGAAGGCGCATGAATATTCTCGATAACGAAAAACTGGTAGAGCGGCTGAGCGCAGAGTATGTACTTGGTACGCTCAAGGGCGGTGCCCGACGCCGCTTTGAAACCTTGCTGGCAGACAGCCTGGTGCTGCGTCGCTCCGTTGCCGAATGGCAGGACCGGTTGCATCCGATGGCCGAACTGGCACCGGCAGCGCAACCGTCACCGCAAGTCTGGACCAAGCTCGCCAGCCGTCTCCAGCTAGCAACGACGGGCAGCGGCACCGACCGGATGGCCTTCTGGCGCAGCCTGCGCAACGACCTTGCTTTCTGGCGCGGGCTCGGGCTGGTCTCGACGGCACTGGCGACTGTTCTGGTGGGCATGCTGGTGACCAAACAAGTCGAGCAGGCCGTGCCGGCCACTACGTATGTAGCGATGCTGACCGACGACAAGTCGATGCCGGTGGCGCTGGCTACCGGCGATCCGTTGCGCCGCCAGGTCACCATCAAACTGGTCAATCGCCAGGACGTGGCCGCCGACAAGAGCCTGCAATTGTGGGCCGTGCCAGCAACGGGCGCGCCGCGTTCGCTCGGCCTGCTGGCCGCCGACGGATCGATCACGTTGCCACTGGCAGCCGGCCTGACACCGGACGCGATTCCGCTGCTGGCCGTCTCGCTGGAACCCAAGGGCGGCTCACCGGACCCGAACGGACCAACCGGGCCGATCATTTACAAGGGTGCGTGGGTAAAAATTTGAGGCACGGGCGCTTTCTCAGGAGTAGCGCCCGAGCGTAGCAATGCGCAACAAGCCGCGATAGCAGAAGTAAGCGGCACCGTACCAGATACGGGCTAACCGGCCCACATGGGCGAAATCCTCGGGCGCGATGGTGGTGCCGCCACGAACGGCCTGTTCGATATGGCCGCGCAAGCGCTCGGTAAACGGGAGGTCGCGAATGACGATATTGGCTTCCTGGTTCACAAACAGACTCAGGCCATCGTAGTTGCTGGAGCCGACCGTGGCCCAGTCGTCGTCGACGACGGCCACTTTTGCGTGCAACTGCGTACGCCGGAATTCCACCACCTTGACACCACATTGCAATAGCTTGGGATAAAACGAATGGGCCACCGCATCCTGCATGCGGAACTGGCCGACGCCGAGCAGCAAGGTGACATCGATGCCACGGGCTGCCGCTTGTGCCAGTGCTTCGCGCAATTTCCGGCCCGGGGCAAAATACGGCGTCGCCAGGATTGCACTGCGTCGCGCATTGCCCAGCGCCTGCAATGTCACGCGCTGGATCGTACGCCGGTTGCGCAGGTTATCGCGAATCACCAGTCCTGCCAGCGCACCGCTGCCATTACCGGCCCCCCGTGCCGAGCGGGTCTCACGAAACAATTCCCAACGCGCTAGCAACTTCAAGCTACCCATGCGCAACCACTGTGCTTCGATTTCCAGATGCATCAGCCTGACCAGCGGACCGTGAATTTCGACCGCAAAATCCCAGCGCGGCTCCGGCAGCACGCTGCGCGCCGCGTCGTCCGAGATCATGTCATCGTTGATATTGAGACCACCAATAAAGGCCAGATCGCCATCAACCACACACAGCTTGCGATGCGTGCGCGCCAGACCACGCCGAAACCACGGATTGAAGCTGCGATGGTGCACACCACCGGCACGCAGGTCACGGTCGAGCCGGATGGATTGCACCCGGCCGGTACCGATCCAGTCTGTGATCACATACACCACCACCCCCCGCGCGGCCGCGCGCAGTAGCGCGGCCTTGATGCTCGCGCCGGTCAGGTCATCGGCAAACATGTAGGTTTCGAGATGAATTTCAACGGTGGCGGCATCGAACGCCGCAATCAGCGCGGGGAAAAATTCGGCACCGCACTCAAGCAGGCGTAACTGGTTGCCCGCGACCAGACCTACCGGACGCATGCGCTGTCTCCCTGCCTCATTTCAGCTGCAACGTCGCCAGAATGGGCGCGTGGTCCGACAACCTTGCCCACAGCGCACCATGCAGCACTTCAGCCGATTCGATACTGAATCCGCGCACGTAAATCCGGTCAAGCTGGAGAAACGGCAGCATCGCCGGGAAGGTGCGCGCCGGCTGAATCTTGGCATTCGGCCCACGCAAGCGACGCAGGAAACTACCCATGCCAACGCTGGGCATGCGTTCGTCGAACACTTCGGTGACGCCCAAGCGGGAACGCAGCGCTTCACTGAGGTGATTGCCCCAGTCATTGAAGTCACCGGCAATGATCACCGGCGCGCCCGGTGGCGCCGAATCCAGCACGGCCTCGATCAGTGCTTCGGCCTGACGCCGCCGGCCACCGGCGAACAGCCCCAGATGTACCACGTAACAATGGACCGGCAACGCGTCGAGATGAATCACGCAATGCAGAATGCCGCGTGACTCGTACTTGTGATCCGACACATCCTGGTTGCGCGATGACGCGATCGGCAAATTACTCAGCAGCGCATTGCCGTGATGGCCGTGGTCGTAGACCGCATTCATGCCGTAGACCGCCTGGTGCGATTCGCCGGCAAGAAATTCATGCTGGGCCTGACCCGGCCACGATGCCGTGTGACGCGCCGCCATCACATCATGACGGCCCTGTACTTCCTGCAAAAAATAGACATTGGCCTGCATCGTTGCCAATGCCTGCTTGAGCGCGACGATGCGCGGCTTGCTACCAAAAGAAGAGACACCCTTGTGGATGTTGTAAGTCGCAATACGGATTTTCATGTGGGTCCTGGAGACTCCGGTAAGCGCAGCCGTGCCGGCAGTTGCAAGATGGCCTCGGCATTCGACGGTGAAAAGCATAGATCAGCGGCCAGATGGTAAGGCAGCCACTGGTAACTTGTATGTTCGCGAGCGGACAAAGTGACGACGATATCGCGCGGCACCTGCAGGCTGAAGACATGTTCGGTATTGCGCGTGATGCCGGGCGCATAGCGGTGCCGCCAGACCGGATAGATTTCGTAAACATTTTCGAGCTGCCAGTCGCGCAGGTCGCCCGGTGCTGGTGCGCCGGCTGCGCTGATGAGGATGCCGGTTTCCTCGGCCACTTCGCGTTCTGCCGTGTAGGCCAGCGGCTCGTCGAGGGCATCTTTCGAACCGGTCACGGATTGCCAGAAACCGGCCTTGTCGGTGCGCTGGATCAGCAGGACTTCAAGGGCGGCGGTGTGGATCACGACGAGGACGGACTCGGGGATCTTGAATGGGGGTGTGGTCATCAACAGGCTCAAAAAAAAGGCGCGAAAATACGCGCCTTTTGATTATGCCCTGAAACGGGCTTTTCGCAGGTTACCCCTTGATGACAGGTTCCACCGCACGCAAACGGATGTGCAGCTCGCGCAACTGCTTCTCGTCGACCGGCGATGGTGCCTGGGTCAGCAGGCATTGTGCACGCTGGGTTTTCGGGAAGGCGATCACGTCGCGAATCGAATCGGCACCGGTCATCATCGTGACGATACGGTCAAGGCCGAAGGCCAGTCCGCCATGCGGCGGCGCGCCGTATTGCAACGCGTCGAGCAGGAAGCCGAATTTGAGTTGCGCTTCGTCGTCGTCGATCTTCATCGCGCGGAACACCTTGCTCTGGACTTCGGCGCGATGGATACGGACCGAACCGCCACCCAGTTCCCAGCCATTGAGAACCATGTCGTAGGCCTTGGCGATGCACTGGCCCGGATCGGTTTCGAGGAAGTCTTCGTGACCATCCTTGGGTGCCGTGAACGGATGGTGCGCGGCATGCCAGCGATCGCCTTCCTCGTCGTATTCGAACATCGGGAAGTCAACTACCCACAATGGTTTCCAGACATCGTCGAACAAGTTGTTCTTTTTGCCGAAATCGGAATGACCGACTTTCACGCGCAAGGCACCGATGGCGTCGTTGACGATCTTGGCCTTGTCGGCACCGAAGAAAATCAGGTCGCCGTCCTGTGCGCCGGTCAGCGCGAGAATGCTTTCCAGCGCGCTGTCATGCAGGTTCTTGACGATCGGTGATTGCAGACCGTCGCGGCCCTTGGCCATTTCATTGACCTTGATGTAGGCCAGACCCTTGGCACCATAGATGCCGACGAACTGGGTGTAAGCGTCGATTTCCGAGCGCGGCATCGCGCTACCACCCGGTACGCGCATCCCGACCACCCGACCGCCGAGCATGTTGGCTGCGCCCGAGAAGACCTTGAAGTCGACATCCTTCATGACTTCGGTCAGATCGGTGAAAGCCAGCTTGACGCGCATGTCGGGCTTGTCGGAACCGTACAGGCCCATCGACTCCGAGTACGGCATCACCGGGAACGGGTTCGGCAGGTCGATGTCGAGCGCGTTCTTGAAGACCAGACGGATCATGCCTTCGAACAGATCACGGATTTCCTGTTCGTTCATGAACGAGGTTTCGCAATCGATCTGGGTAAATTCCGGCTGGCGGTCGGCCCGCAAGTCTTCATCGCGGAAGCATTTGACGATCTGGTAATAGCGATCGAAGTTGGCCACCATCAGCAATTGCTTGAACAATTGCGGCGACTGCGGCAGCGCAAAAAACTGACCGGCATTGACGCGTGACGGCACCAGATAATCGCGCGCGCCTTCCGGGGTCGACTTGGTCAGCATCGGTGTTTCGATGTCGATGAAGCCGTGTGCGTCAAGAAATTTACGCACTTCCATCGTCACCTTGTAACGCAGGCGCAAGTTGTTTTGCATTTGCGGACGACGCAGGTCGAGCACGCGATGGGTCAGCCGGGTGGTCTCGGAGAGGTTGTCATCGTCGAGCTGAAACGGCGGCGTGACCGATGGATTGAGGACTTCGAGTTGCTCGCAGAGCACTTCGATTTTGCCCGATGGCAGGTTGTTGTTGGTCGTGCCGTCCGGACGCAAGCGCACCACACCAGTGACGCGCATGCAAAATTCATTGCGCACGATTTCGGCGGTGCTGAAGACTTCGGCTTGCTCCGGATTGCAGACAACCTGGACCAGTCCTTCGCGGTCGCGCAAGTCGATAAAAATAACGCCGCCGTGGTCGCGCCGGCGATGGACCCAGCCGCACAGGCTGACAGTTTGGCCGAGCAGCGCTTCAGTAGTAAGGCCGCAATAGTGAGTTCGCATGGACATGTTCGGTTTCCGTATTCAGTGTTTCAGTTGTTCAGGTGTTCTGCCGTGTCCGGCCGCTGCCCGCAGGCTTCAGGTCGCCACTTTGGCAGGATCAATGATGATTTTTTTTTCGAAATGCTCGGGCGCGACAACGCCCATCGAGACGATGTACTTGAGTGCAGCATCGACTGTCATGTCGAGTTCGATGGTTTCGTCACGCGGCACCATCAGGAAAAATCCCGAGGTTGGATTCGGCGTGGTCGGCACATAGATACTGATGAAATCGCCCACCAGATGATTGCGCACATCGCCACCCGGCACGCCGGTCAGGAAGGCGATGGTCCAGCTGCCGCGGCGCGGATACTCGACCAGCACGGCCTTGCGAAAGGCATTGCCGGACGACGATAACAAGGTATCCGAGACTTGCTTGACGCTGGAATAGATCGAGTTGACGACCGGAATGCGCGTCAGCAACCGTTCCCACCAGATCACCACATGGTTGCCGACAAAATTGCGCGTCGCCAGGCCAGTAACGAAAATGATCAGCAAGGTCAGGATAGAGCCCAGGCCCGGTATTGCAAAACCGAACAGCACTTCCGGACGCCAGCGCACCGGCAGCAGCAACAAGGACTGGTCCATGGTACCGATGATCAGATTGATGACCCACAGCGTGATCGCCAGCGGGACCAGGATAAGCAAGCCGGTGACGAAATATTTACGAAGCATGGTGAGCTGGCCTTGTTGCCACCGCAGTGGCGTAGCGAAAAATCAGGTTGCTGACGGCGTACTGCCGCCCGTATCGGACTTGGTCGACGCTGCAGCGGTAGCCGGTGCCGGAGCGGGAGCCGCCGTCGCAGGTGCAGCAGCAGTTTCGCCCGACTTGGCCGGCTCTGCGTGCGCGACCGGTGGCACATTGGTACTGGCGCCACCACGAAAATCGGTTGCATACCAACCGGTACCCTTGAGCTGAAAACCAGCGGCCGTTAGCTGCTTTTTGAAAGTGTCCTTGCCGCATTGCGGGCAGTCAGTCAATTTGGGATCGGACATCTTTTGCAATACATCTTTGGCAAAACCACACGCTTCGCAGCGGTACGCATAAATCGGCATGAAAAAATCCCTGACAGAGAGCGATCAAAAGACTGGATTATAGAGGGTTTCAGAGGTGAACCGGAGGGGATTGCGGCAAGTCAATGCCGTCCAAACATCACCTTTGCTGCACTGTCACTGCAGCACGGGTGACCTGCGGCAACAGCGAGCCCAGCAGCATTGCGGCCAGGCTCAGCACGACACCAACCAGTTGCGGCGGCCAATAACCGTCCGGCGCGAACCATTCCAGCAGCAGCCACGACGACAAGCCGGAGAAGATCGAGGCCAGCGCACCTTGTCGGGTCGCGTGTTTCCAGTACAAACCCAGCGCCAGCGGCACGAACGCTGCCACCAGCGTGATCTTGTAGGCATTTTCGACCATCTTGTAGATGCTTGATTGGCTGTGCAGCGCAAAGGCCGTGACGATCACGGTGAAAACCACCAGTACGCAGCGCATGCCGAGCAAAAATTGCTTGTCAGTCTGCACGGGCAGCAGCCCCTTCAAGATGTTTTCCGTAAAGGTGATCGACGGCGCCAGCAAGGTTGCGCTGGCGCAACTCTTAATGGCCGACAGCAGCGCACCAAAGAACATCACCTGCGCGATCAGCGGCACCTTGGTCATGATTAGCGTCGGCAGGATCAGTTGCGGGTCCGTGTCGATCAGTGCGGCCACCATTTTCGGGTCGATCAGGGTCGCCGAATACGCCAGAAACATCGGGATGAAGGCAAAGCAGAAGTACATCACACCGCCGAGAATCGAGGCCCGGCCGGCGATTTTTTCATTTTTCGAGGAACCGACCCGCTGGAATACGTCCTGCTGCGGAATCGAGCCCAGCATCATCGTGATCCATGCTGCGCCGAACCACAGCACTTCGCGCGACGTCGGCGCCGGCCAGAAATCGAACTTGCCGGCATTGGCGGCATGCGCCACCACCACCGATGCACCACCGGCCATCGCCGAAACTTCCCAGCCGATGTAAAGCATGCCGAGCACGATAATGATCATCTGCAGGAAGTCGGTCACCGCGATGGCCCACATGCCACCCATCAGCGTATAAACCAGCACGCTGGCCGCGCCGATCATCATGCCGGTATCCATCGGGATGGCACCACCGGAAACCACATAAAACACCAGACCGAGCGCCTTGATCTGCGCCGCCACCCAACCGAGATACGAGACCACGATGCAGATCGTCACCAGCACCTCGACCGTACGACCGAACTTGTTGCGGTAGAAGTCGCCAATCGTCAGCAGGTTCATCCGGTACAGCGGGCGGGCAAAAAACAGGCCGACCAGAATCAGGCACATCGAGGAGCCGAACGGGTCGGCGATGACGCCACGCAAGCCTTCCTTGACGAAGGTCGATGAAATACCGAGTACGGCTTCCGAACCGAACCAGGTGGCAAACACGGTGGCCGTGACCACCGACATCGGCAGCGAGCGACCGGCCAGCGCGTAATCTCTGGAGTTCTTGACGAAGCGCGCCGCATACAAGCCGATGCCGACCGACACCACCCAGTAAAGAATGACAAACCAGATGAGGGCGTGCATGGCGGGTCCTTGAGCGCAAAGTGGACGGGGAAAACGACGAAAAAAAGTATCCGGATTATAGCGAAAGTTGGTGGCTAAACGAATCGATCAGCGCCTCAACGTCGCTGCCATAACTGCCACTGCTCCTTGCCTTCGAATACGGCAATCGATTGCGCGGCGGGCCGCTCTTCGATCAACGCAAAATACGGCAACATCAGCGCATCGAGCGCGGCACGGTCAGCACCAAATGGCGGACCTTTGGGCGCCTCATCGTAAAAGAAAAATCCCCCCAGCAGCGCACCGGGGACCAACAGTGCCGCCCATTGCGCAACGATCGTACTCCAGCGCGCACGCGGCATCGCACACAGGAATGCTCGCTCATAAATAAAGCCCACGGGTTGCGCCGGCTCAAAACTGAAAAAATCAGCTTGCTGCACATGGACAGCAAACTCACCCAGCGCGGCTTGCGCCATCGCCACCGCTGCCGGCGAGAAATCGATCGCCGTCACGGGCCAACCGGCTTGCGCCAGATGCCGCACTTCGTAGCCCAAGCCGCAACCGGGTATCAGCGTTGTCAGCGGCTCCGGCGCTTGCGCCACGAAACGCATCAGCTCGGGCGGCACGCCACCCTGATCCCACGGCGTGAATTGCTGTTCGAAACGTTCGTTCCAGAAACCCGGTGCCAGCGGGTCGCGCTCGGTAAAGTGCGGTGTCGCCATCAGAACGACCAGAGCAACCAGCGCCCGACAAAACGCACCAGCAGCAGTCCGCCGATCAGCCCGCCGGCAAAATACACGACGGTACTGATCAACCGGTTGGTGCGGCGCTGTTCGGCCAGCAAAGCCACCAGCAAACGCTGGTTGTCGTCCTTGGGCTGGGCAATCTGCACCAGCGCCTGATGCACCATGCGCGGCAGTTGCGGCAATAATTTGTTGTAGTGCGGCGCTTCGGCCTTGAGACGGTCGACCAGTCCGCGCCAGCCGATCTGCTCGGTCATCCAGCGCTCCAGATACGGCTTGGCAGTCTTCCACAGATCCAGGTCGGGATCGAGCTGACGACCCAGGCCTTCGATATTGAGCAAGGTCTTTTGCAACAGCACCAGTTGCGGCTGAATTTCGACATTAAAGCGGCGCGAGGTCTGGAACAGGCGCAGCAAAATCTGACCGAACGAGATGTCTTTCAACGGCCGGTCGAAAATCGGTTCGCAACAGGCGCGCACGGCCGATTCGAGTTCGTCGACACGGGTTTCTTTCGGTGCCCAGCCGGACTCGATATGCGCTTCGGCCACGCGCTTGTAATCGCGCCGGAAAAACGCCAGGAAATTTTGCGACAAGTAGTCTTTATCGAAGTCATTGAGCGTGCCGACGATACCGAAATCGAGCGCAATGTATCGGCCCAGCGTGGCCGGTTCGATGGAGACCAGGATGTTCCCCGGATGCATGTCAGCATGGAAAAAGCCGTCCCGGAACACCTGCGTAAAAAAGATTTCGACGCCATCACTGGAGAGCTTTTTCATGTCGACACCGGCCGCCACCAGCTTGTCGATGCGCGAGATCGGAATCCCCTTCATGCGCTCCATCACGATCACCGATGACGAGCAGTAATCCCACATCATCTCCGGCACCATCAGCAAGGTCGAGTCGGCAAAATTGCGCCGCAACTGGCTGCCGTTGGCCGCTTCGCGCATCAGGTCGAGTTCATCGTGCAGATACTTGTCGAATTCGCGCACGACTTCACGTGGCTTGAGTCGCTTCGCATCGGCCCACAGGCGCTCGACCAGTCCGGCCGCCACATGCATCAGCGCGACATCTTCATCGATGGATTTTTTCATGCCCGGACGCAGCACCTTGACCGCCACTTCACGACCATCCTTGAGCACGGCAAAATGTACTTGGGCGATCGACGCCGAGGCCACCGGCTCGCGCTCGAAGCTGGCGAACAGTTCCGACGGGTGCGCACCGAGCGACTTGGTAATTTGTGCAATTGCCAGTTCGGAATCGAACGGCGGCACGCGGTCTTGCAGGCTGGTCAGTTCTTCGGCGATATCGGCGGGCATCAGGTCGCGCCGGGTTGACAGCACCTGGCCAAACTTGACGAAGATCGGACCGAGTTCTTCCAGCGCACGGCGCAGCCGTTCGCCACGCGGCGCCGAGATGTCGCGCCAGAAAATCAGCGTATCAATCAGCTTGGCGATGCGTGGAATTTTCAGACCCGACATCGCAATATCGTCGAGTCCGTACTTGATGGCAACACGGGCAATTTTTAGAACCCGCAGGAACTTAAAGCTCAGCAAACTCATTGCGTCCGCCCTTTCAGGCGCGCGATGCGTTTGGCCATGCGTTCGACGTCATCGCGCAGGCGCGCCACATCGGTGGCAAATTCACGTACGGCTTGCGGGCGCTTCAACATCGGGTTCTCTTCCAGAAAATATTCGGCAGTAGTTTCGGCCAGTTTTTGATGGGTGCTGCCAATCGTCTGCATCAGCGACTTCGCGCCGGCGACCAGCCTTACCGCGGCGACATCGCCGACCACACGGCTCAGGTCGGCTTCGGCCTCCCAGCGCAGCGACTGGCTCAGTTGCGAAATCGTGTTGGCCAGATCGGCGTCGCCGTCGATGCTGACATACGAAAACGCCCGGGCCCGGTTGGCCATGATCAACGGCAGGTCAGCGGGCTTGATACGGATCGTCACGCTGACGACGGCGTCCGCAGCAGCGGCGCTGACATAACCGTCCGGTTCGATCTGCAAGGCCAGCGTGAACAAGCCAAGATCAAAACAGGCAACCTTGCCGGCGTGGGCGATGAGCCGGGTACGCGCCCATGATTCGGGAGCCAGCAAGTGATTGATGGCGGCGGGTGCAACGTGGGGGAGAGGAGAGAGTGTCATCGTCAATAAAAAAAACCGCCAGTGACCATACACGGGCGGTTTGAGTTTAGCAGTTTGCGGGAGGTAAGCTGATTTGCCGACTCAACACGAACCGGTCAGGACAATTGCTGGATGCCCGCCAGTACCCAGCCACCTTGACCGGAGGTCGGTTTCGACAGATTCCAGGCTTCGGCGAACGGCTCGGCCGGTGCATTTTCGGACTCCTTGATCAGACCGGAAAACTTCACACTGGCCAGATAATCGCCGCCAACGGTTTCAACGCCCATCAGTTCCGCGTCGAGCTTGACGACGTCAGTGACATTGACCGACGCGCCGCGCTCCTGGATTTGCAGGCGCAGTTCGGCGAACATTTCTGACGACGTGAATTCACGGATGTCATTGATATCGGCCTTGTCCCAGGCGGCTTGCAGGCGAATGAAATACGTCTTCGAGCTGCGCAGGAAACCCGGCACATCAAAGTCAGCCGGCACGCCAAATGGAACAGCAGCAGCGCCACCGGCCAACGGTACCGATTGCAATGCCGCCGGTTGCGCGGCCGGTTCGATGCGCGAACCGATCTCCGGTGTACTGTTGCGGGCACTGTTGTCCGCATTGCCCGACCCGTAGCCGCCGGCATAACCCGGGTTGCTCCCGCTGTCAGTCTTACGCTTGAACATGTTGTAGATGAAGAACGCCGCAGCCGCCAGCAATCCCACCATCAGCAACGTACTGATCATGCTGGCCATTGCGCCACCGAGCCCGAAGTGCGACAGCATTGCGCCAAGACCCAACCCGAGCAACGCGCCACCCAGCATGCCGCGCCATGGACTGGCCGGCTTCGGTGGCGTCACGCCCGGCGCTGCCGCTGGTGTGGCCGGACGTGCCTGACTGGCCGCTTGTGAAGACTGGCTTGGTGCTTGCCGGCTGACACCTTGCGATTGACGACCAAACGAACCGCCACCGCCCATGCGCTTGGCCGCGACCTCGGTTGCCACCATCGACAGCGCGCCGAAGGCCAGCATCATTATCAGCAGATATTTTTTCATGCAGTACTCCTAGAATTTGATGCCGGTGTGAAGAGCAGCCACACCTGCTGTGAGATTAAAGTAATCAACCCGGCCGAAACCGGCTTCCTGCATCATCGTTTTCAGCGTTTCCTGATCCGGGTGCATGCGAATCGACTCGGCCAGATAGCGGTAGCTATCGGCATCCCCGGCAATGCGCTGGCCCAGCCACGGCAATACCGAAAACGAATACACGTCATACGGCTTTTGCAACGCCGGCGTGACCTTGGAAAACTCCAGTACCAGCAGTTTTCCGCCCGGCTTCAATACCCGTCGCATTTCGGAGAGTGCTGCTTCCTTGTGCGTCATGTTTCGCAAGCCAAACGCGACACTGACCCGGTCAAAATAGTTATCAGGAAACGGTAACTTCTCGGCGTCACACAGCAATGTTGGGGTCGACAAGCCGTTGTTCAAGAGCCGGTCACGCCCGACCCGCAACATCGATTCGTTGATGTCGGTCAACCAGACTTCGCCGGTCGATCCGGCCTTGGCGGAAAACGCCTTGGCGAGGTCACCCGTGCCACCGGCGATATCGAGCACTTTGAAGCCGGGACGGATGCCTGCCTGAGCAATCGTGAACGCCTTCCACAGACGGTGCAGCCCGACCGACATCAGGTCGTTCATCACATCGTACTTGGCGGCGACCGAATGAAATACTTCGGCGACTTTATGCACCTTGTCTTGTTCGTCGACGGTTTGATAACCGAAGTGGGTGGTGTTGGTCATGGACTAATCCGAATAAAAATATCGTGGTGTGGGCTCGATGAAACCGGGCCTACTCTACCCGCAGCTTTTGCCCGAGGCTTTTTTGGGAGCGGCAATCACGTCGCGACCGCTCTCACCTTCATGGCCGGCTGCCTGCAAACGCGCCATGTAGTCATCCCACAAGGCCGGCTGGTTCTCGCCCAGCCAATGCAGATACTCCCATGAATAAATCCCGGTGTCGTGCGCGTCCGAAAACTGCGCCTGAACTGCATAGTTGCCGATCGGCTCCAGCGCGGTGATGTCAATGTCGCGCTTGCCGGTTTGCAGCGTTTCCTGGCCGGGACCGTGGCCACGCACTTCGGCCGACGGCGAATACACGCGCAACAGTTCGAACGGCAATGAAAAATTCTGGCCATCGTCAAAGCCGATTTCCAGCAAACGGGACTTGCGGTGCACGGTCAGTCCGGTCGGACTGACTTTCGGTGCGGATTGTTTGGAACCTGTCATGAATAATTTGTCCGGAAAAAGTGAAAGATCATGCCTTGAAGGCATGCTGTAGCGCGAGGCGCAAGACGGGCAACAACGCCACCCGTGCGGCCAGCGAGGACGGTGCCGGCACGCGCACCGCTGCGGCCCACACCGGCGCCGGAAAATGTGCATCGTCGAGGTAGCGCGGTATCACGTGCCAATGCAGATGCGGCACCATGTTGCCCAGTGCGGCGAGGTTGATCTTGTGCGGCGCCATCACGTGTCGCAACACCGTTTCGACCTTGCAGACGGCCATCATCAACACGCTGCGATCAGCCGGCAGCAGGTCGGTCAATTCGGCCGCATGCGTATTCCAGATAACGCGGCAGAAACCCGGATAGCGGTCGTCGTCGACCAGTACCACGCGAAGCTGATCGTTGCGGGCGATGACTTCGCCGCCATCGGTGTCGCACAACTCACAAGCGGGTACGGTCGTCGTCATGGCTACACCAGAATCCGCTCGATGCCACCGGCATTGGCACGGGCCACATACTCGGGCAACCAGTTCGGGCCGAGGATGTGACGCGCCATTTCGACCACGATGTAATCGGCATCGGTGCCGGAATCTTCATCGTAGCGCGACAAACCTTGCAGGCAGGAAGGGCAACTGGTCAGTATCTTGACCTCGCCGGTGAAGCCATCGGCGCGCACCTTGTCGACACCCTTGACCATTTCCTCTTCCTTGCGAAAGCGGATCTGGGTCGAGATATCAGGCCGGGCCACGGCCAGCGTGCCGGACTCGCCGCAGCAGCGATCATTTTTTTCGATCTTCTGGTCGTCAATCGTCGTGATCAGACTGTTGACGGTTTTCAGCGGGTCCTGCAATTTCATCGGGCTGTGGCACGGGTCGTGATACATGTAGCGCGTGCCGGTCACGCCTTCGAGCTTGACGTTCTTTTCGAGCAGGAATTCATGGATGTCGATGATGCGGCAACCCGGGAAAATTTTCTCGAATTCATAACCCTGCAACTGGTCGTAGCAAGTGCCGCACGACACCACGACGGTCTTGATGTCGAGGTAGTTGAGCGTGTTGGCCATCCGGTGGAACAGTACCCGGTTGTCGGTGATGATTTTTTCGGCCTTGTCGAAATCGCCTGAACCGCGTTGCGGATACCCGCAACACAGGTAACCCGGCGGCAGCACGGTTTGCACACCGGCATGCCACAACATCGCTTGCGTGGCCAACCCGACTTGCGAGAACAACCGCTCCGAACCGCAGCCCGGAAAATAGAACACCGCTTCGGTGTCGCTGGTGGTGTTTTTCGGATCGCGGATCACCGGGACGATCTTGTCGTCTTCGATATCAAGCAAGGCACGCGCGGTTTTCTTCGGCAAATTGCCCGGCATCTTCTTGTTGATGAAGTGAATCACCTGCTCGCGAATCGGCGCTTTGCCGTGGGTCGATGGCGGTGCCTTGGTCTGCTTTTTGGCAAACTTTTTCAGGATGTCATTGCCCAGACGCTGGGCCTTGTAACCCCAGCCGATCATGACCTGACGGGTCGCGTTGATGGTGGCCGGATCAGTCGCGTTGAGGAAGAACATCGATGCGGTCGTGCCGGCATTGAACGACTTCTTGTTCATTTTGCGCAGCAGGTTGCGCATGTTCATCGACACTTCGCCGAAGTCGATATCGACCGGGCACGGCGTCAGGCATTTATGGCAAACCGTGCAGTGATCGGCGACGTCTTCGAACTCTTCCCAGTGCTTGATCGAGATGCCGCGCCGGGTCTGTTCTTCGTACAGGAACGCTTCGACCAGCAGCGAGGTGGCGAGGATTTTATTGCGTGGCGAGTACAGCAGGTTGGCGCGCGGCACATGCGTGGCACAGACCGGTTTGCATTTGCCGCAGCGCAGGCAATCCTTGATGCTCGTCGAGATCGCGCCGATATCGCTTTGCTGCATGATCAGCGACTCGTGGCCCATCAGGCCGAACGACGGCGTGTAGGCATTGCGCAAGTCGGCATCGATGCCGGGCAAGTCCATCATCTTGCCCTTGTTGAAGCGCCCTTCCGGATCGACGCGCATCTTGTAGGCGCGGAAATCCTTGATCTCGTCGTGGGTCAGAAACTCCAGCTTGGTGATGCCGATGCCGTGCTCGCCCGAGATCACGCCATCGAGCGAACGCGCCAGAATCATGATCCGCGCAACCGCGGCGTGAGCGTCCTGCAGCATGTCGTAATGGTCGGAATTGACCGGCAAATTGGTGTGCACGTTGCCGTCGCCGGCGTGCATGTGCAGCGCCACGAAAACACGGCCGCGCAGGATGCGTTTGTGGACCGCGCTGCATTCGTCGAGGATGGGCTTGAAGGCCGCACCGCTAAACGACAGGCGCAACGGCGCACGCACTTCGGCTTTCCACGAGATGCGGATGGTGCGGTCTTGCGCCAGATCGAACACGGTGGCGGCTGGTTGCTGCAGCAGCCGCTCGTCGAACGCGACCGATAATTTTTGCAAACCCAGCGCAACCAGTTCGGCCTTGGCATCGACCAGCGGACGGTCGAGGTTGGCCAGCACATAAGTCCAGCGCGCATGGGTTGCGTCGAGCAATGCTTGTGCTTCGGTAACGCGGTCTTCGAGCATTTCGGCCGGGGGAATCGCATCGCCGTCGTCGCTCTTGCCCAGTGGCAGATTGCCCTTCTCGAAAAACTCGCTGAGGGCTTCGACCAGTTGCAGCTTGTTCTTGATCGACAGCTCGATGTTGATGCGCTCGATGCCGTCGGTGTATTCGCCCATCCGGTTCAACGGGATGACGACGTCTTCATTGATCTTGAAAGCATTGGTGTGACGCGCAATGGCGGCGGTGCGGGCGCGGTCGAGCCAGAACTTCTTGCGCGCTTCCGGGCTGACCGCAACAAAGCCTTCGCCGACATGCTTGTTGGCCATGCGTACGACTTCGGACGCCGCTTGCGCGACAGCGACATCGTCGTCACCGACGATATCGCCAAACAGCACCATCTTCGGCAGCACGCCGCGCTTGGATTTGGTGGCGTAACCGACCGCGCGCAAATAGCGCTCGTCAAGATGCTCCAGGCCGGCCAGGATCGCACCACCCTTGCGGGTTTCCCCATCGAGGTAATTCTTGATTTCGACAATCGATGGAATCGCTTCGCGCGCCTGCCCGAAAAATTCAAGGCAGATGGTGCGCGTATGCTTTGGCATCTTGTGCAGGATCCAGCGTGCCGACGTGATCAGGCCATCGCAGCCTTCTTTCTGAATACCCGGCAGACCGGACAGGAATTTATCGGTGACGTCCTTGCCCAACCCTTCCTTGCGGAACGAACGACCGGGGATGTTCAGCGTCTCGGTCTTGAACGGCGCGGTGACCACACCGTGTTCGGCCGGATGGGTCCAGACCAGTTCGAAGGTCGCCATCGGCACATCGTGGATCTTGCTCAGGTTGTGGCCGATGCGGGTGACTTCGAGCCAGTCGCCGTTCGGATCGACCATTTTCCAGCTGGCGAGATTGTCGAGCGCCGTGCCCCACAGCACGGCTTTTTTGCCGCCGGCGTTCATCGCGACGTTGCCGCCAATGCAGGAGGCTTCGGCCGAGGTCGGATCGACTGCAAACACGAAACCGGCTTTTTCGGCGGCATCGGCAACGCGTTTGGTGACCACGCCGGCGCCGGAATAAATCGTCGCGTAATCGCGCTCGACACCGGGCAGGCGCGTCATTTCGACGGCACCCAGCTGTTCGAGTTTTTCGGTATTGATGACGGCTGACATCGGTGTCAGCGGAATCGCGCCGCCGGTGTAACCGGTACCGCCGCCACGTGGAATGATGGTCAGTCCGAGTTCGATGCAGCCTTTGACGAGGCCGGCCATTTCATTTTCGGAGTCCGGCGTCAGGACCACGAACGGATATTCGACGCGCCAGTCGGTCGCATCGGTGACATGCGAAACCCGCGAGAGGCCGTCAAACTTGATGTTGTCTTTTTCGGTGTAGCGCGACAGGACCTTGTTGGTACGCTTGCGCAAATCGAAGGTGTGCTTGAATTCGTCACCGAAATCGGCGACTGCCTTGTGTGCCGCACGCAGCAGCGCTTCGACATTGGCGCTGCGGCGCAATGCGACGGCATCACCGGCTTCGGCCAGCTCGGTGCTGATGCGACGTTTGTCGACTTCGTTCAGACGATGGTTGAGCGCATCGACCAGCGCCTGCCGGCGCTTCGGATTGTCGAGCATGTCGTCTTGCAAATAGGGATTGCGCCGCACGACCCAGATATCGCCCAGTACCTCGTAGAGCATGCGCGCCGAGCGGCCGGTCTGGCGCGCACCACGCAATTCGTCGAGCAAATTCCACGCATCTTCGCCGAGCAGGCGAATGACAATTTCGCGGTCGGAAAACGAGGTGTAGTTGTACGGAATTTCACGCAAACGGGAAGCAGCAGCATGCCCGCTATCTGCGATGAGGGATTGAATTTGCGCCGGGGCGTTCATCGAATAATTGCCTGCAGGATTCTAAAAAAGCATTTTAGCGTATTGCGCTGCGTCAGACTTGAACACCTTTTCACGAACAAAGGGGAAGCACAAATTCAAAACCAGTTGCCGATACCACGCCACCAATCATCCGGCACCGACAGCAACACCGTAGTCGCAGCCAGATAACGCAAAAATTTTCCCAGCGCCATATAAAAAACACAGGGCCAGAACGGCAAACGGGCCCAGCCACCCAGCGTGCACAACGGATCGCCCACCACCGGCAACCAGCTCAGCAACATAGTCTTCGCGCCGAAATGCCGGACCCAGCGCATCCAGCGGCCATACTCGTCCGGTGCCAGTGCTTTCTTCGCGCCGAAACCCATCCAGTAATCGACCGCACCGCCGAGCGTATTGCCGCAGGTTGCCACCAGAATCGCCGGCCAGAACAGGGCGGGATTAGCCTTGATCACGGCAAACACGGCCGGCTCAGAACCGAGCGGTAGCAAGGTGGCCGAAATAAAACTGATCACGAATACTGATGTCAAGCCGACCGCCGGGGCGGCAACAGCGGCAAGCAGCCAAAGTGTGGCGGCTTCTATCATGGGACCAGGTCAGACAGGCGGCGCGACAAGGGGATCAAGAGTGTCCTTTTCTTACTAACGATCAACACCGGAGGTGGCGAGGGCCGTCCATTATAATGAGGCTCCTAGGCATTTCCCATTTGGTGTGATGATCCGGCCTCCGTCTCAGCCGTTTCCACCCCGCAGCACTCCGACAGCGCTCTCATGACCATCGACTATCTGCAAAAAATTCTTACCGCGCGCGTCTACGACGTGGCCGTTGAAACCCCGCTGGAACTGGCGCCGACACTGTCGCAGCGTATCGGCAACCGGATTTATTTCAAGCGCGAGGACATGCAGAGCGTGTTCAGCTTCAAGTTGCGCGGGGCCTACAACAAGATGGCCAATTTGCCACCGGCGCAAATGAAACGCGGCGTCATTTGCGCCTCGGCCGGCAATCACGCACAAGGCGTGGCACTGAGCGCGACCCGGCTCGGTTGCCATGCCGTGATCGTGATGCCGACCACGACACCGCAAGTCAAGATTGATGCCGTCAAGGCCCGCGGCGGTGAAGTCGTGCTGTTCGGCGAGTCGTTCACTGATGCCTATGCGCACGCGCTCAAGCTGGAAAAAAAACTCAAACTGACCTTCGTCCATCCGTTTGACGACCCCGACGTCATCGCCGGCCAGGGCACCATCGGCATGGAAATCCTGCGCCAGCACTCCGGCCCGATCCACGCAATTTTCGTTGCCATCGGCGGCGGCGGCCTGATCGCCGGGATCGCCGCCTACGTCAAAGCCGTACGGCCCGATATCAAGATCATCGGCGTGCAGACTACCGATTCGGACGCCATGGCACGCAGCATTGCCGCAGGCAAGCGCGTGACGCTGCCCGATGTCGGACTGTTTTCGGATGGTACTGCCGTCAAGCTGGTCGGCGCAGAAACCTTTCGCATCGCGCAGTTGCTGGTTGACGAAATCATCCTGGTCGATACCGACGCTGTCTGCGCGGCCATCAAGGATGTGTTTCAGGATACCCGCAGCATTCTCGAACCGGCCGGTGCGCTGGCCGTGGCGGGTGCCAAGGCTTACGTCGAACGCTCGCTGAAAACCAAAGAGCCGATCAAGAATGAAACCCTGATCACCATCGCATGCGGTGCCAACATGAACTTCGACCGCTTGCGCTTTGTCGCCGAACGCGCCGACGTCGGCGAATCCCGCGAAGCCGTCTTCGCCGTCACCATTCCGGAAGAGCGTGGCAGCTTCCGCCGCTTCTGCGAACTGGTCGGACCGCGCAATGTCACTGAATTCAATTACCGCATCAGCGATGCGGCCCAGGCCCATGTCTTCGTCGGTATCCAGATCGCCAATCGCGACGAGTCGGCCAAGATTGCCATTCAGTTCGACAAGCATGGCTTCAAGACGCTAGACCTGAGTCAGGATGAACTGGCCAAGTCGCATATCCGCCATCTGGTCGGTGGCAAGAGTGCGCTGGCGCATGACGAATTGCTGTATCGCTTCGAGTTCCCCGAGCGGCCGGGTGCGCTGATGCGCTTCCTCGATAGCATGGCGCCGAACTGGAATATCAGCCTGTTCCATTACCGCAATCAGGGCGGCGACCTCGGCCGCATTCTGGTTGGCCTGCAGGTGCCGAAAAAAGAAATGAAAGCCTTCCGCGACTTCCTCGCCACACTGGGTTACGGCTTCCACGATGAAACCGCGAACCCGGTCTACAAGCTGTTTTTGGGATAACACGAATGACCACGACCATTATTGCGCCGCGCGCAGCGCAGGCCTCGCCGCTCGGCAAACCGGCCACGTATCAGTCGCACTATGACGCCTCGTTGCTCTTTGCGATCGCGCGCCTGGACAAGCGCACCGAACTCGGCCTGGGTGCCGGCAGCACGTTACCGTTTTTTGGTATCGATATCTGGAATGCCTATGAAGTGTCATGGCTGAATTTGCGCGGCAAACCGCAGATCGCGATGGCGACGATCACGGTACCGGCCGACTCGCCCAACATCATCGAATCGAAATCCTTCAAGTTGTATCTGAACAGCTTCAACCAGACCCGACTGGCCGATAACGAAGCACTGCTTGCACTCTTGCGCACGGATCTCTCGAGCGGATTTGGCGCGCCGGTGCAAATCGCCCTGACGCTGCCGGATCAGTTCGGCAGCTTGCGCTTCGGCGAACTTGATGGACTGTTACTGGACCGTCTCGATATCGAGGTCGACGACTACGCGCCCGACCCGGCACTATTGCATGCGGCCCATCATGAACCAGCGGTTGAACAGACGCTGGTGTCGCATTTGCTGAAATCGAATTGCCTGGTCACCGGCCAGCCCGACTGGGGCAGCGTGCAGATCCACTATGTTGGCGCGGCGATTGATCAGGAGGGCCTGTTACGCTACCTGATCGGTTTTCGGGAACACCATGAATTCCACGAGCAATGTGTCGAACGGATTTTCACGGACATCCTGGCCCGATGCCGGCCACATAAACTGGCCGTCTACGCGCGCTACACCCGACGCGGCGGGCTCGACATCAATCCATGGCGCAGCAATTTCTCAACAGGGAAGACGCCACCGAACCAACGCAACGCACGCCAGTAGACGATGCGTACCCGCTGAAGTATTGGCATTAAAAAAACCATACCATTTGGTATGTGACAACAATCTGTGCCGCTGTGACATAGTCGCTAAAAAAGGTGATTTTTGATTGTTTTAATGTTGTAATCAAGCATACAAACAGGCATATAATCCGCTCGAATTCACCTTTCGAGCGATGCAATGATCCCCTCCGAAATATGACGAACCTTGCCAAAATCCTTACCCCCGACAATGTTGTACTCGGGCTAGAAGTCTCCAGCAAAAAACGGGCGTTTGAACAAGCCGGCCTGATTTTCGAAAACAATTGCGGCATCGCCCGCTCCAGCGTTTCCGAAAATCTGTTTGCCCGCGAACGTCTCGGCTCGACCGGACTTGGTCACGGCGTGGCGGTGCCACACGGACGCATCAAGGGTTTGAAAGCGCCGTTGGCTGCTTTCGTGCGACTGAGCGAAGCCATTCCGTTCGAATCGCCCGATGGCTTGCCGGTTAGCTTGCTGGTGTTCCTGCTTATTCCCGACCACGTTACCCAGCAACATCTCGAAATCCTGTCTGAAATCGCCGAAATGTTTTCGGACGACGTTTTTCGGTCCGTGCTGGCAACCGATCCTGATCCGGTGTCCGTTCACGCCCGCCTGATTGCATGGCAAGGCAGCATGCACGATTTGGGCTAACCCTAGCGCGCCATGGAGCCACGATGCCGACCATTACCTTGCTAACCATCCAGCAAATTTACGATGAAAACCGCGAACTGCTGGACCTTGGCTGGTTCGCCGGGTTCGCCGGTGGTGAACGACTCATTTCCGGAGACGCGGCTTCGGCAGCCGATCAGGTCGGCCACCTGAACCTGATTCATCCGGGCCGCATCCAGATTTTTGGCCATCAGGAAACCGAGTATTACCAGCGCCTCTCGCCCGAGTCACGGCGCTACCAGACCGCCGAACTGGTTGCCGGCGAACCGCCTGCCTTCATCATTGCGCAAGGACTCAACGCGCCGCCGGAAATCATGGAGGTGTGCGATGCGCGCAGCATCCCGCTATTTTCCACGCCGCTGGCGGCAGCGCAGGTGATCGATTATCTGCGTGTCTATCTGTCCAAGAAGCTGGCGCAGCACATCACAATGCACGGTGTATTCATGGATGTGCTGGGTGTCGGTGTGCTCATTACCGGTGAATCGGGTCTGGGCAAGAGCGAACTGGGGCTGGAACTGATTTCGCGTAGTCATGGACTGGTGGCCGATGATGCGGTCGAATTTGCCCGCATTGCGCCCAACATGATCGAAGGCCGCTGCCCTACTCTGCTGCAAAACTTGCTGGAAGTGCGCGGACTCGGCCTGCTCGATATCAAGACTATTTTTGGCGAAACCGCAGTGCGTCGCAAGATGCGCCTGAAACTGATCGTGCATCTGGTCCGGCGCAGTACGCTGGAAGAGAACTACGAACGGCTGCCGCTCAATGCCCAGTACGAAGAGGTGCTCGGACTGCCGATCCGCAAGGTTGTCATTCCGGTCGAAGCCGGCCGCAATCTGGCCGTACTGCTGGAAGCGGCGGTACGCAATACCATCTTGCAACTCCGCGGTATCGATACGTTGAAAGAATTCATGGTGCGCCAACAGCGGGCCATGGACAGTGACTGATCACGTTGCAGGAAGGCGGCTCAAAATAACGGGCGCGTCGCTGGCAGCATTTGGTGGATCGCCTGCTGGATCAAATCATCGAGGCCGCTGCTGGCGGGCGTGTGTGTCGCCACGCCGACTCCGACACTGAGCCGTATCGACAGGTTTTTGACGTGCAATGCCTGCCCCTGCAGATATTGCGACAGCTGAACAGCCAGCACATCGGCCTGTTCGGCATCACATCCCTGCAAGATATAAACGAACTCGACCCCGGTCCAGCGCCCGGCCTGAACCGAGGGCGCCAAGTGCGCAGCGACCAGGCTGGCGAATGCGGCCAGGATAGCGTCGGCATCGAACCAACCATACACGTCATTGAGCTTATCGAAACCCTGAACCCGGCATAACAGCACCGATAAAGCCTCGCCGGACCGCGTGGCGTGATCGATCGCTGCGGTCAGGACGAATACGGTCTTGCGCCGGTTCATCAGCCCGGTCAATCCGTCGATCTCGATTTGCTGCGTCAGCGACTGCGACAGATGCGCTTGTTTCCAGATCAGTTCCGCAACATGGCTGAAAGCCTGAAACGGTACCAGCCCTAGACGGGAAAAGTAATCGATATCGGCGGCATAAAACACCATGAGTCCGGCGACCCCGCTGCGACCGGAGCGCAGCGGAATCGCCAGGGCACAGTGCGCAGTACAGCTATCCGTGTTGTTACGCCAGGGCGCGAACAGCGACGGAAAATCACTGGGTACAGCGACATTTTCGAGAGCGGCCTGCGAATACGGCGCGATGCTGTCGAAGCAGGCCGAAGGCAGGCTCCAGTCGTCGCAGTCGCGCGCATATTCACCCTCGACAACCAACGGAGCGACGCTCCCGGCAGACTCCTCGCGCATTCCAATCCAGATAAAACGCAATTCATCGGTCGCATCAATAATTGAACGGCACAGTTGCTCCGCACTCGATAGCAATTGATTTGATAGCGGCAACTGTTCCAGCATCTGGTACAGCGCACCAGTGAGGCTGGCACGCTCGCTGTCGGTCCGTTGCCCACGTGAGGCGATGCGCGTTGTCGCCAGCAACGTTGTCATCAGATTGGAACGGGAAAACAGGTTAAATTTCATCGCGCATCACTCAGGAGTGTGTCACTCGCAAACAGGCTTCGGGATGATCAAGAGTAACACCCCTACTGACTCGCTTCATCAAGTGCGGCCTGGCCAAGATGGGCAACGTTGCCCCATTGCAGCACCCTTAATGCGTTGCCATCCCAGTGAAATCGGTTGATGCCGGTATTGATGATGTCGAAATCCCGCGCGCTGTCGAGGCGAAGTCCGCAGGCGGCGCGATAGACGCAATCGAGCACGCCGCCGTGGGTCACGATAGCGATTTTCTGTCCGGCATGACGTCGGGCAATGGCCATCACGCTATTAACAGCCCTCGCCGAAAATTCCCGCAGCGTTTCAGCGTGTTGCTGGCCTGGCGGAAACCGGACGTCGATCTCGCGTGCCATCCAGGAAGCGTGCGCTTGCGGAAAATGACCAGCGATTTCATCATAAAGCAGCCCTTCGAACGCGCCAAAGCAACGCTCGCGCAAGCTGGCATCGGTCAGTACGGCCAGATCGCGCGGCAGCGCCAGGGCTTGTGCGGTATGCACGGCGCGCTGCAAGTCGCTGGCAATGACCGCATCAAGGACTTCATCGCTCAGTGCCAGCGCTAGCGCCACTGCTTGCTGCCGGCCATGATCATTGAGGCCGATATCAAGGAAGCCTTGCAAACGACGCTCGGCATTCCAGTCAGTTTCGCCATGGCGGATCAACAGCAGTTCAGTCATCGGGGGATTATTCCTGCAACGTCGGGTTGAGTGTATAGATGGCGACAACGCTGGCCTCGTCAAGAATATGCGGGGCAATTGCAGTCAGTACCTGAGGACCGGTAAAAGTGTCGTCGAGCGGCAGTCGCGCAATATCAAGCGCATACAGCGTAAAGACATAACGATGGATTTCCGAATCATTCCAAGGCGGGCAGGGACCGTCGTAGCCAAAATACTCGCCCGCCATCAACGGATCATCGGCAAACCAGCCGGTATAGTCATTGAGGCCATGGCGTGCGCTGCCGAAGACTGCATCGACAATTTGCGGTCCGAACTTGCCGCCCGACGTCACACCATCGCTGAAATATCCTGCCGGCATGGAATGAATACCGGTGGGTATGTCGATCATCACCCAGTGAAAAAAATCAACGCGCGGCAAATCCGGTGGGACAGTCCGACCTTCCTGATTCACGTCATCCGGTTTCGATGGCACGTCGGGATCGACGCAAATCAGGACCAGCGATTGTGCTGCGGCAGGCAGTTCATTCCAAGCCAGGTGCGGGCTGCGATTGGCCGACAGCGTAACGTGTGTAACCGGGTCGACCGTGCACAAGGCAAACTCACCGGGAATGAAGCCACCATCTCTGAAAGAATTGCTCCACAATTTCATCGCAGTCTCCTGAAGTCCATGGGATTTGGTCTTTGCAGTGTAGCTGACTAAACGACAATTTCCACTGGTTTGACCTGCAACCAGAACGTCACGGGGCCATCATTGGTCAACGATACTTCCATGTGCGCGCCAAACACGCCTGCGGCCACCTCGCCATGCAACTGGCCGGCCTGTACCAGGAAGTAATCGAACAATCGGCGCGCCTCATCCGGCGCCGCGGCAGGCGTGAATGATGGCCTTGTACCCGAGCGCGTATCGGCCGCGAGCGTGAATTGTGGCACCAGCAACAACGCCCCGCCGACGTCGGCCACACTGCGATTCATCTTGCCATCGGCATCACCGAACACCCGGTAGCTGCGCAGCTTTGCCAGCAGCAAGTCGGCTTCCCGCAGGCTGTCGCCGCGTTCGGCGCACAGCAGCACTAGCAGGCCGTTG
>CAILRJ010000227.1 GCA_903836575.1 uncultured Burkholderiales bacterium | reverse complement strand
TTGAAGGCCTGCCAGTAGCTTTGCTGGGTATAGCCGAACCACAGGTCGAACGGGCCGCCGGCGATCTGCTCAACCATCTTCATTTTGAAACCGAGCTGAAACATCAGCTCGGCATGCTGAATGCGCAAGCCATTGAGCGCAGCATCATTTTGCGCCGCACGGTTAAATGGACCGTAATTGGGTGCGCCGCTGTAGTTGGCCAACAGCAGATAGTTCGGACGGTACGAACGGAAATTGTAGACACCGCGCTTGAGGTTACCGGCCAGCTCCCACTCCTGCGCCAGTACCGAGGTTTCTCTGCTGGCGGGTTCGTCGGCTTTTAATAGTTCCGGGGTTGGTGCCGGCACGGCCGGTTCGACCGGGTACATCAGCTTCATCGCGGGTGCCGCGAGGCGGTCGTAGCAGGCCAGGCGCTTGTCGGCGTCGGCCAGCTCGGAACAGATAGCCAGCGTGCTGAGTTCCAGCGTCGTGGCATGCGCCAATGAAGGTGCACAGAGTGGCGACAAGGCAGCCAGCATCGGCACGGCGAAACGGAGAGGCGAGGTCATTGACTGGTCCATGGAGAGAGTTGCTGATCTGAAAACGTGCTGGATTCTCGCATGTTATTTCAGCAACTGCCTGTCACAATTAAAAGATACCGTCTAATAGAAACAACGTCGGTCAGTGCAATCGCTTGCGCTGCACCGTCGCCAGCAAGACGCCCGCCAGCGCCAGCCCGAAGGCCAGTAATTGCACCCCGCCGAGTCGCTCTCCGAGCACGAAGACGCCGACCAGCGCCGCGCTCACCGGCAGCATCACCGTGAAGACGCCGGCTTGCGATGCCGGAATGGATTTCAGTCCGGTCATCCACAACCAGACCGACCAGACACTGGCGGCCAGTGCGTAAAACACCAGCAGCGACCACATCGGCAGCGTCACCGGGGCGAAGTCGAACTGCCAGGCGCTGAGGATGCCCATCGGCGTCATCAGTGCAAAGCCCCACAGATTGATGACCGCGCTGATGCGCTTCGGACTGAGCACCGTGGTCAACTGCTTGCCGATGACGGCATACGCTGCTTCGCATAGCACTGCACCGAACACCAGCAGATTGCCCAGCAAGGCATGCTGGTGTGCGCCATCCTGCACAGGCGATTTCGACAGCGCCAGCAGGCCGATGCCCAGCGCGCCACAGGCCACCGCGGCCCAGATCCGCAAGCCGATGCGCTCCTTCAAAAACATCCAGCTCATCAGCGCCACCACCGCCGGGATCGCCGACAGGATCACGCCGGCCGAGACCGCGCTGGTCATGCTCACGCCGGTGATCATGCACAGCGTGAAGAGAAAATTGCCGAAGAACGATTCCAGAAAAACCAGCCCGCGCATCGACCGGCTCAGTGGCAATTCCATCGCCGGTTTTTTTAGCCAGGTCAGCATCGCCAGCCCGCCGATGCCGAAGCGCAGCCATGCCAGCAGGAATACCGGGAACACCAATGCCAGCGGCTTGGTAAGCGCGACATAACTGCCGACTAACGCCATGCTCATCGCCAGACAGGTGCAGGCAACCAGGCGACCGGGCGCGCGCGTCACCACGACATCAACGACCGGACGGGACCCGGAACGCGCCCGCCTTGAGCTTGGGCTTCTTCGGTTTCTTGACGACCTGCCCGCTGGCATTCGTTTCGGGCACCCGGTGGTCGGGCTCGAAACCCTGCTCGGCATTGCGCTGCAGGTTTTGCCCGGTCAGCATTTCGATCGCTGCCAGCAGCGGCGCTTCATCGGCACACAACAACGAGACGGCCATACCGGAGGCACCCGCACGACCGGTGCGACCGATCCGGTGAATGTAATCTTCGGCCACGATCGGCAAGTCAAAATTGACGACCTGCGGCAAGTCATCGATGTCGAGTCCACGGGAGGCCACATCGGTAGCAACCAGAATTTGCACGTCACGATTCTTGAAGCCTTCGAGTGCGCGCAAGCGCGCCGGTTGCGGTTTGTCGCCATGAATCGCATCGGCGCGGATACCCTGCGCCAACAGGATGTCGACCAGTTCATCGACCCCGCGACGGGTCTTGACGAACACCAGCACCTGGCCCCAGCGATGTTTTTTCAGCAGATGCAAAAACAGTTCCGGCTTGCGCTTCTTGTCGACCGGAATAGCCCATTGCTTGATGGTTTTGACGGGGGTGTTGCGCGGACTGACTTCAATGCGTACCGGATCTTTCAGCAGCGTCGTCGACAGCGCGCGGATCTCGTCCGAAAAAGTGGCCGAGAACAGCAGGGTCTGACGCTGTTTCGGCAAGGCGGCAAACACTTCATCAAGCTCGCGCGAAAAACCCAGATCGAGCATGCGATCGGCTTCGTCGAGCACCAGCGTCTGCAATTGCTCGAACTTGACCGCGTTCTGGCGGTACAGGTCGAGCAAGCGGCCCGGCGTGGCGACCAGTACATCGAGGCCTTTGCGCAGTTTCATCATTTGCGGATTGATGCTCACGCCACCGTAGGCCACGTGCGTGCGCAGCGGCAGCGAGGCACCGTATTCACCGAAAGCCTGATGGACTTGCTCGGCCAGTTCACGGGTCGGCACCAGCACCAGCACGCGCACGCAATTACTGCTGACCTGCGGGCCTTCCATTGTCAGGCGCTGCAACAGCGGCAGCGCAAAGCCGGCGGTCTTGCCGGTGCCGGTCTGGGCTGCGGCCATCAGGTCGCGGCCGGCCAGCACGGCCGGGATGGCTTGTGCCTGTACTGGCGTCGGTGTGGCATAGCCGAGGGTGTCGAGATTACGCTGCAACTGGTCGATCAGACCGAGCTTGGAAAATGTCATGGAATACCGGATAAATAAGCGCGAAAAAAAAGCAGGAAAAAATTAACGCCGTGCCTGCTGGTGCAAGGCGACAAACAGTTTGGCGAGGACGGCCAGTACGGCATCGAAATGCTGTTCCGGCTCGATCCGGTCCCAGATGTAATGCAACATCACGGCTTCGAAACGATTACCGCGACGCTTGTTGCTCGCAGCATGGGCGCGGGAAATCGCCTTGATGAACTGGCGACGCATGTTCGGCAGGACGGGGACGTGTTCGCTGTCATCGAGGAACTCAAAACCGGCTGGCAGTGGCGCCCCCTTGAAGTCGGCTTCGAGCAGTTCGAACACGCCGGCCGGCATTTTTTCGATCAGCTCGCAGGCACTGGCTTCGAGTTTGAGGGTCAGCGTAAAACCGGCCGGATAGACCGCGCCGTCGTCATCGCGCTCGGGCAGGAACACCGCCATGCGCAACGAGTATTCGGCGCGATGGGCATCTTCCCAGGAATTGTCTTCCCGCGAACGGGTACCGTGCCAGAAGAACAGCGTGCCAGGGGTGCCGGGTTCGTCCTTGTCCGGAAAAAATTCAACCGCAACCTCATCGGCGTTGGCACCGGCGCTCGTCAGCATCTGCAGCACCGGCACGGACAAGTCGGCCAGCGTGGCAGCGGCGATCGCCGAGGTCGTGAGCGTGTCGGCATTCGACAGGTCTTCGACGATATAGGTATTGAGCGTGGTGAGCAGGGTATTAGGCTTGAGTACGGAAATTGGATTCATGATCAGTGGGACGTTTGATGATGGCAAGGACACTTATCGTACCTGATGAACGGCATACATAAAAAATCGCCGTAGAACCAGATGAATCGGACACAATTTAATTGCGCCCCCTAAAACGGAAAAGCCCGAACTCATTACAAGTTCAGGCTTTCGTATTTGGTTGCGGGGACAGGATTTGAACCTGTGACCTTCGGGTTATGAGCCCGACGAGCTGCCAGACTGCTCCACCCCGCGTCTGAGTCCAAGACTTTAGCACAGGTCGTTCGAAAGACCAGCATGGTTTCGATAATAAGTCCGCGACACGCACCTTGGCGTTCGCAAAGAACAGCGTTGTGGGAGTAGCGTGGGGTCGTCGTGTTTGTGCTTGTATTACGGTTTTGACTTTGTCATTGGTGTTGACGTGGCCTTTGAAGTTGACCTGTTCCGCATTGAGGCAGCTGCCAAAAGTCGGAGTCAGGCAGGGGATAAGAAGGCCGCACTGTCTGAGGTGAAGCAGGGGTTTCGGATCGCATGCGATCCGCCTGCGTAACGGGATTCGCTTGCAAGCGAATCTGCGCCCTGCAAGGGAAGCGAGTTTGCGGCCTTCCCCCTGCCAGGCACCGGCTTTTGGGAACCCGCAGGGCAGCCGCCTCGCGG
>CAILRJ010000226.1 GCA_903836575.1 uncultured Burkholderiales bacterium | reverse complement strand
GACATCAATCAATCCGATTACCGTTTTACGCCGGTCGGCGAAGCGGGCAAGCGCGCCAAGCAAATCCGTTACGGACTTGGCGCGGTCAAGGGCTCGGGGCAGGGCGCGATCGAAGCGATTGTCGCCGCGCGTGCCAGCGGGCCGTTCACCGATCTGTTCGATTTTGCCAAGCGGGTCGACAAGCGCCAGGTCAACCGGCGCACCGTCGATTCGCTGATCCGGGCTGGTGCCTTCGATTGTTTCGAGGTCGATCGCGCCGTCTTGCTGGCTTCGGTTGCACTGGCGCTGGAAGCGGCCGAACAGCACGAAGCATCGATCAATCAGGTCAGCCTGTTTGGGGGTGACGACAGCGATCTCGACACGCAACCGGAATACGTCAAGGTCGCGCCCTGGTCCGACAAGCAGCGCCTGACCGAAGAAAAAATCGCCCTCGGGTTTTACCTGTCGGGACACTTGTTCACGTCGTATGCCGAAGAAGTGCGTCGCTTCGCCCGCACCAAACTCGCTAGTCTGGAACCGTCGCGCGATGCACGCATGATGGCCGGCATCATCGTGGCGCTGCGGGTGCAAATGACCCAGCGCGGCAAGATGGTGATTGTCACGCTCGACGACGCCAGCGCCACTGTCGATGTCACTGTCTACAGCGAAATTTACGACGCCAACAAGCGCCTGTTCAAGGAAGACGAATTCTTGTGCGTCTCGGGCAAGGTGTCGGAAGACCGCTTCTCGGGCGGCTTGCGCATCACCGCCGAGAAGGTCATGGATATCGCGGCGGCGCGCATCCAGTACGGCAAGCAGATCACGCTGACGCATTCGGGCAAGCTCGATGCGGCGCAGATCAAGTCCTTGCTGACGCCGTATCGTTCCGAGACCGGCTTGCCATTCCTGCTGCGCTACACCCAGGCGGGTGCGGCCTGCGAGTTGCGTCTGGCCGACGAATGGAAAGTCTTGCCGGCCGATGGCTTGAAGCAGGCGCTGGCCGAAAAAATGGGCAGCGATTGCGTCGAGTTCGAGTATTTTTGATCGCCGGTGTTACAGCGCTGACGGCCCTTCAGCGGTAGCCGTCGGGGAAGTTCAGCGCCTCGCTGGCGATCACGCCTTCGGTGGCTGCCGCAATGATCTGTGCCGGTGCCGCCGTGGTGGAAAACCGGCTGCCGTCGGCGCTGCTGTACAGGAGGTTATCCGATGCGAGTCGCTCGTCGCGCAGACCCGGCCAGGCGCGCGCCGTCATTTCCACCTGGACCTCAACGACCTCGTCAGGCTGGACGGTGATCCTGCCGCTCCAGTTCCGTTGGCCTGTGGCGTTGCGTTGAACACTGTGGCGTGCCGCGTCGCGGACTTCGGTTTGTAATGCGATGAGCAGGGGCGTGGTGGCAATCCGTGCCTGGTGCTGCAATTCTTGCCAGCGCTGACTGCGGGGATCATGAAAGAAGTTGTCGCTGTGCCCGCGTTGCAGTCTGGCGAAGATGATGTGCCGCTTGGCGGTACTGGTGAACGATTCGGCGGACTCGCGCAGCGTTAATTCTGATAGCCGTACCCGGCGTTGATGCGCGGTGGTCAGACCGTCGAATTCGTTCAGGTGGCTGGCTTCAAATTCTTCCAGCATGGCGTTAAGGATCGGCTTCGGTCCCAGTGCACTGCCGAGTTGTTCCCGGAGCCGGTGCACCATTGGCAGATTGAGGTTGCTGACGTGTGTCATGCCGGGTTGATGATGCTGCAGGGTAGTGGTTTGCGTGAAGGTTGAATCTTCCATCAGACAGCTGCCGGGAAAGGTTGTCCATGCGTCGACTACGACCGCTTTGTTGCCCAGCTCGGGATGCAGGACCAGCACGCCATGATCATTCGCGTTTCTTGCGACGGCCAGGGGCAGGTCGAGTGTCCTGGCAAGTTCGAATGCTACCGCCGAGTGCTCACTGCAGGCGCCACCTTGCGCCAGTACGGCAACCGCCGGTAAGGCGGTGCGTTGTCCCAGTCCTTGCAGGCAGGCCTCACGGATTGCCGATCATTGTTGCCATCGCATCGCCCTGCGACGCCGCGACCGGCAGACGCTGATTGCCGGCACCCTCGCTGAGCAAACTGCGGGTGGCCAGTGCCAGTGATCGTCCCAGTCGCAACCGGGCGATGTCGTCGGCATCGACCGGACGCAGCCGTTGCGGACCGGCGCGATGCAAATGCGCCGGGATGGTGTCGTTGCGGGTATGGTCGGCATCGGCGAGCAGTGCGTTGACTTGCCGGCGATGTTCGGCATGATCTGCTTCGGTCAGGTTCTGCCGGGCGGCGTTCCAGAGCGGGACCAGCGTTGTGTTGAGTCGTTGCATGGAGAATGCCGGTAGCACAAGGGGCGTTGAAGGAGGAGCCTGCTCCGGTCAGTAGGACAGATCAGGGCCGCCGGTGGGTGGTGGCGGCGCGTCAGAAGTTCCCGCGGCCAAGACGACTGTTTTGGGGATATTTGGTGCAATGCGCTGCGGTGATTGCACCGAACGTGAGTAGTCCGGATTCGGTAGAGTGCGCGGCACGATCGTGTGCACGCGCGCCCACGCGCGCGCATTACGCCAATTCAGTTCTGCAACAACCCATTCACCTGCGCCAGATCCTCTTCCTTTAGCGTGCCCGCGGCCGCCTTCAGTCGCAAACCCGCGATCAGCGTGTCATAGCGTGCCTTCGCCAGCAATTGCCGTGTCGAAAACAGCTGTTGCTGGGCATTGAGTACATCGATGTTGATGCGCACGCCAACCTGATACCCGAGCCGGTTCGATTCCAGCGCCGACAGGCTGGAAATTTCCGCTGCTTCATAAGCCCTGACTTGCGCCAGGCCGCTGTTGACGCCGAAGTAGGATTGCCGCGCCGCTTGTGCCGCAGTACGCCGGAAGTTATCGAGATCGGCGCGTGCCTTGTCTTCGAGGGCAATCGATTCGCGGACTTTGCTGGTGACGGCAAATCCGGAATACAGCGGGATTTGCCATTGCACGCCGATCGTGCTGGACGTGACCGAACCGCTCTGCGTGGTCAGGCTGGCGCTGCTTTGATTGGTGGTGCCGCGGCTGGCGACCAGATCGAGCGTCGGCAGATGACCGGCACGGTTGCGGCTGATGTCGCGACGGGCGATTTCGAGCGCCAGTTGCTGGCCGATCACGCCAAAATTCTCCTGTTCGGCGCGGCTGACCCACGCGTCGATTTGTGCCGGTTCCGGCGCACTCAGCTTGAGGCCGGGGCGCAGGGTTGCCAGTGTGCCGGCCGGTTTGCCGATGAGTTGCTGCAGTGCTGCGGTTTTGACGTCGAGATCGTTTTGCGCCGCAATTTGCTGGGCGATGGCGAGGTCATAGCGGGCTTGCGCTTCATTGCTGTCGGTGATGGTAGCGGTGCCGACTTCAAAGTTGCGCTTGGCCGAGGCCAGTTGCTCGCTGATCGCGTCTTCCTGGGCTTTCAGGAAGGCCAGCACATCCTGCCCCGCCAGGACGTCAAAATAGGCTTGCGCAACGCGCGCGATGAGGTCTTGCTGCGCCTGGGCGTACACCGCATCGCTGATGGCGACCGACAACTTGCCTTGCTGGTAGGTTTCCCAGTTGGCGACGCGCAGCAGCGGTTGCGTCAGCGTCAGCGCATAGGTATTGGCGTTGTAGTCGATGCTGCGCGTACCGGCTTCGGCATTGACCCGGTTGTAACTGCCACCGATGCCCAGCACCGGCAGCAGGCCGGCCCGTCCCTGCACGCTGCGTTCCTGACCGGCCTCGCGCGCCGCGCGCGCACTGGCAATCACCGCATCGTTGGTCAGCGCATCACGGTAGACCTGCAGCAAGTCGGTCGCTTGTGCCGGAGCAGACAGCAAGGCACAGGCTAGCAGCGGGACGATGACGAAATAACGCATGGATTCTCCGGTGGAATCGAGGTTCAGAAGAGGGAGTGCAGAGCGAGGTGCAGAATCAATCTTAGTAGGTCGGTACCGCCGGATCAACCTGCACGGCCCACGCATGCATGCCGCCGGTCAGGTTGGTGACTTCGGTAAAACCTTGCTGTTCCAGAAAATTGGCAACCTGCATGCTGCGCGAGCCGTGATGGCAGATGCAGACCACCGGGGTTTCGTCATCGAGCTCGGCCAGTCGCGCCGGGATGCTGCGCATCGGCATCGGTACCGCACCGGCCAGATGGCAGGTTTCGAATTCCCATGGTTCGCGCACATCGAGCAGGAGCGGTGCCGGTCGGCTGGCATCGGCCAGCCAGGCGTGCAATTCGGGAGCGGTCAGGTGATGCATGGTGATGTCTTCCTCAGAACTTGAACAGCGATGGCGTGACCGCATTGCGCAGCGGCTTGATGACGGTCTCGAACAGATTGACCGTGTCGTAACCGCGCTCGGAGACGCGCGTGATGACTTGCGCTGTCATTGCCGGAGCATCACCGACTACGCACAGGATGCGTCCGCCAATCTTGATCTGGGTCAGAAATTCCTGCGGTAAAACCGGCAGCGAACCGGAAATCATGATGACGTCATACGGCGCCATACCGGCCCAGCCGCGGGCGCCATCGCCGGGCAGGACATCAACATTGTCGATGCCGTAGCGTTGCAGATTGTCCTGTGCCAGCGCCTGCAGCTCGGCTTCGATTTCGATGGTGATGACGTGGCGCGCGCGGTGCGACAGCAGGGCAGCCATGTAGCCGGAGCCGGCCCCGATTTCGAGGACGGTTTCGTGTTTCTTGACGCTGGCTTCCTGCAGCATGCGCGCTTCGAATTTCGGCATCAGCATCGACTGGCCGCATGGCAGCGGGATTTCGGTATCGACGAACGCCAGCGCGGTGTAGGCAGCCGGCACGAACGCTTCGCGCTTGACCACCATCAGCAGGTCCAGGACGTCCTGGTCGAGCACATCCCAGGTGCGAATTTGCTGTTCGATCATGTTGAAACGGGCTTGTTCGATATTCATGTGGGGGTCTAGGTGCGTGAAAGGGTGGGGCCAGTGCCGGCGCGGCCGTGAATGTGCTGCATTCGTTGTTGCATTCGTTATTGCATCCGATGCCGCATTCTATCAAATCACCTCCGCCTGCGGCCTGTCATCGTGGCGCAGCAAGCCGCGCAGCAGCAGATCAGTGACGCCGTGCAAATAGGCTTGTGGCGTGATTGCTTGCAGCGCCCAGGGACTACCGAACGAATGCTTCCACATCATCATCATCATGATCGGCGCGGCGATAATGCTGGTGGTCTGGGTGACATCGAGCGGGCGGAATTCGCCACTGGCAATGCCGCGCTCCAGTACCCGCTCCAGCATCGCATTGCCGCGCAAGATGACTTCGTCGTTATAGAACCGCGCCAGTTCCGGAAAGTTACCGGCTTCGGCCATGACCAGCTTGGTAATGCCCGACAAACGGGTTTCGCCGATGCGTTCCCACCAGCCCAGCAGGATCAGGCGCAGCAGCAGCGCGCTGCTACCGGCATGGTCGCGGATCATT
>CAILRJ010000225.1 GCA_903836575.1 uncultured Burkholderiales bacterium | reverse complement strand
ATTTCGGACTGGATCCCGGACGTAGTCGCATGCTGGCGATCAAGCCGGCCAGTCACGGTGCGTTGCAGGGTTTCGAAACGGATTTTGCTGGCAAGGCGGAGGGTGTGGCGATGGACGTCAAGATTTTTGTCGGGCAGGCACCCGGACAATTCCCGGTTGCGCTCACGGTTTATATCTTGCAAGGCAAGATGGCGCACCTCGGAGCATGCATCCGGCGTGGATGGGGTCGACTCAACGATGGAGAGGCCACCCGCCAGCGGAAGAATCCGCCCGGAATCCTGTGACAGTGATCACCGAATCTCGTTCACAGGAACTGTCCAGTCTTCGAGATCGAGTCCGGCCACTTGGCCAAAAGCCCTGTCATTTGTCACCAGCACCATGCCGGCATGGAACGCATGTGCCGCAATAAGCAAGTCAAGCGGCGCGAGACTTTTGACTTGTTCCTGCAGTCTGGCGCGCACCGGACCATACCGTTGAGCGACTGTGCTATCCCAAGGCAACACATCGACGCGCCGCAAGAACTCCGTTACGACCAGATGGAGTTGCTTTGCCTCGGGCCGCTTCGCCAATCCAAAAAGTAGCTCTCCCTCGGTTAATCGCTGAAATGCAGAGCGATGCCATGGGCACTCCTACCATGCGCTCGACGACTGCGGGATACGCCTTGATCAAGTGACTTACCGTGTTGGTATCGAGCATGGTTCGATTCACGCGGGCGTTCCCTCGAACGGGTCGCGATCTGGCGTTCCTTGCTGGCGCTCCTGCGCGCTCAGAAAATCGACTGGCACATCGGCACTCTTGGATAGATAGCAAAGCCTATGTCGCTCCATGTAATAGATCAAGGTATGTGCTGTTCGCGATTATGTTCAGCCACATCCTTTGCAATGCACGATGGCGCATCCCGATGCAGACGTCCGGCATGGGTGGATCCGGCTAAAATAGTTGGCCGCCGCCGGCCAGCGGTCAAAACTTTTCCGGGATCGCCGCCATGTCCATCGCCACCACACCTGCCACGCCTTATTACGCCGTCATCTTCACGTCGCTTCTGTCCGAACCCAACTCTGCCTATGGCGACATGGCCGACGCGATGGTGGCCCTGGCGGCGCAGCAACCGGGTTTTCTCGGCATCGAATCAGCCCGCGAATCGGTTGGGATCACGGTGTCGTATTGGGAGGGACTGGAGGCCATCGCCGCATGGAAGAAGAATGCCGCGCATCTGGTGGCGCAGCAGCGTGGTCGGGAGAATTGGTATGCGGCGTATCGGGTGCGGATTTGCCGGGTGGAGCGGGAGTATGGATTGTGATTCCTGATCGGCCAGCCAATTCGGGCTGCTGGCTGCCGGTACCCGGTGCATAGGATTCAGGATCGGATTCATGAACATATACTGAAGTTAGGATGTTTATCGAGGCTACATAACTTCACTAAATTTAGTAACTACGAAGTCGACGTTGTTTGTTTTCGATCAAGTAAAAATGGCGCAAGCACCCGAAGGTGATTGCGCCATTGGTCAGCCCGGCCGGGTTTTTCCGGCCACCAGCCTTGAGTGCGTACTTACCGGCTAGCCATGCCCAGCAACAGTTCATTCAACCGCTTCACGAACGCCGCCGGATCCGTCAGCGCGCCGCCTTCGGCCAGCATGGCCTGGTCGAACAGGATGTTGGACCAGTCATCGAACTTGGCTTCTTCGTACTTCAGGCGTTGCACCAGCGGATGATCCGGATTGATTTCGAGGATGGGTTTCGAATCCGGTGCGCTCTGGCCAGCAGCTTTCAGCATGCGCATCAGGTTGCCCGACAACTCGTTCTCGTCAGCCACCAGACAGGCTGGCGAATCGGTCAGGCGGAACGTCACCCGCACATCCTTGGCCTTGTCGGCCAGCGCGGTTTTCATTTTCGCGACCAGGTCGTGGTACTGCACTTCGGTTTCTTCGTGCTGCTTTTTCTCGGCTTCGTCTTCGAGCTTGCCCAGATCGAGGCCACCCTTGGCCACCGAGGTCAGTTCCTTGCCGTCGAATTCGGTCAGGAACGACAGCATCCATTCATCGACGCGATCCGTCATCAGCAAGACTTCGACACCTTTCTTGCGGAAAATTTCGAGGTGCGGACTGTTCTTCGCGGCGGTAAAGGTTTCACCGGTGGCGTAATAAATCTTGTCCTGGCCTTCTTTCATGCGGCCGAGGTAGTCGGCGAACGAGGTGGTCTGTGCGCTGTCGTCGGTGTGCGTCGACGAGAAACGCAACAACTTGGCGATGCGATCCTTGTTGGTCGCGTCTTCGCCGATGCCTTCTTTCAAGACCTGACCGAACTCGTTCCAGAAGGTGACGTACTTGTCTTTTTCGGCTTGCTCGTCGTTGTTGGCCAGTTCTTCCAGCATCGACAGCACGCGCTTGGTCGAGCCTTCGCGGATCACCTTGACGTCACGCGACTCTTGCAGCAATTCGCGCGAGACGTTCAGCGGCAAGTCGTTCGAATCAATCACGCCCTTGGTGAAGCGCAGGTAGACCGGCATCAATTGTTCGGCATCGTCCATGATGAATACGCGCTTGACGTACAGCTTGATGCCACCGCGCTTGTTGCGATCCCACAGGTCGAATGGGGCGCGAGCCGGGATGTAGAGCAGTTGCGTGTACTCGCTGCGACCTTCGACACGGTTGTGCGTGTAGGTCAGCGGCGCTTCGAAGTCATGCGAGACATGCTTGTAGAACTCGACATACTGCTCCGGCGTGATCTCGTTGCGATTGCGTGCCCACAGTGCGCTGGCCTGGTTGATGGTTTCGAGTTCGGTGGTGACGACCGATTCTTTTTTCTCTTCGTCCCATTCCTCTTTCTGCATCTGGATTGGCAGCGAGATGTGGTCCGAGTATTTGCGGATGAT
>CAILRJ010000224.1 GCA_903836575.1 uncultured Burkholderiales bacterium | reverse complement strand
TCACGAAATCGGCCACAAGCGCGCGCCGCTCGAACAATGGCTGGCGCGGCTGATCCTGGCGCCGACGGGTTACGGCCATTTCACAGTCGAGCACAATCGTGGTCATCACCGCGACGTCGCCACACCCGACGACCCGGCCTCGTCACGTATGGGCGAATCGATCTGGCGCTTTGTGTTGCGCGAAATGCCGGGCGCATTCCGCCGGGCGTGGCAACTCGAACGCGCCCGCCTGCACGCCGAAGGCTTGCCGCTCGGGTCGTTGCACAATGCGATCCTGCAACCGGCGCTGATCACGTTTGTGCTATGGGGCGCGCTGTGCCTGTGGCTGGGACCACAGGTGCTGCTGTTTCTGCTGCCGGCGGCACTGTGGTCGAATTTCCAGCTGACCTCGGCCAACTACATCGAGCATTACGGTTTGCTGCGTCAGGTCAGGCCGAACGGCCGGGTTGAATCCTGCAAGCCGCAGCATTCGTGGAACAGCAACCATGTTTTTTCGAACTGGGCCACGTTCCACTTGCAACGCCATTCCGACCACCATGCGCATCCGTTGCGACGCTTCCAGTCGCTGCGCCATTTCGATGCCGCGCCGCAGCTGCCGAACGGCTACTTCGGCATGTTCCCGATCGCTTATTTCCCGCCGCTCTGGTTTGCCATCATGGATCGCCGACTGGTCGCGGCGGTCGAGCGCGATCCGGCCCGGATCAACTTTGCGCCGGGCCAGCGCGAGCGGCTGATGGTGCGTCATGGGCTGGTGGCAAAGGAGCAGCCATGAGGTCCGACTTCGATTTCGTTATCGTCGGTGGCGGTAGCGCCGGCTGCGTGCTGGCCGCGCGCCTGAGCGCCGACGGCAAATACCGCGTCTGCCTGCTCGAAGCCGGCGGCGAAGGCCGCGACCTGCTGATCCGCCTGCCGGCCGGCGTGGTCGCGATGATGCCGGGCAAGCCGGTGAAGATCAATAACTGGGCTTTCGACACGGTGCCGCAAGCCGGCCTGGCCGGACGCCAAGGCTATCAGCCGCGCGGCAAGGCGCTCGGCGGTTCGTCGGCGATCAATGCGATGTTGTACGTGCGTGGCAATGCGGCTGACTACGACGAATGGGCCGTGCTCGGTTGCGATGGCTGGTCGTATGCCGACGTGCTGCCCTACTTCAAAAAATCGGAAAACAACCAGCGCGGTGCCAGCACCTTGCGCGGTGACAGCGGCCCGCTGCAAGTGGCCGAACAGCAAAGCCCGCGGCCCGTCTCGCAAGCTTTCATCGCGGCGTGTGCCGACAACGGCATTGCCGCCAATCCTGATTACAACGGCCCGCAGCAGGACGGCGCGTTCTTGTATCAGGTCACACAATTCCATCAGGGCGAGCGCACTGGCCAGCGCTGCTCGGCCGCCGCCGCTTACCTGCATCCGGTCATGGCACGCCCCAACCTGACTGTGCTGACCGGCGCCCATGCGCGCCGCATCCTGTTCGAGGGCCTGCGCGCCAGCGGCATCGAATACCAGCAGGACGGCAAAATAAAGCAGGTGCGGGCCAGTCGTGAAGTCGTGCTCAGTGGCGGCGCGTTCAATTCACCGCAATTGCTGATGCTGTCGGGCGTCGGTCCGCGCGCCGAGCTCGAGCGCCATGGCATCGCTCCGGTGCATCTGCTGGAGGGGGTCGGACAGAATCTGCAGGACCATCTCGATTGCGTGATGTCGTTCCGCTCGAAAGACACGGACATGTTTGGCATTGGCCTGGGCGCACTGGTGACCCAGGTCGGCGCGTATCGGCAATGGCGGCGCGATGGCAGCGGCATGATGGCCACGCCGTTCGCCGAGGGCGGCGCGTTTTTCAAATCGTCGCCCGAGGTGTCGCGGCCCGACCTGCAATTGCAT
>CAILRJ010000223.1 GCA_903836575.1 uncultured Burkholderiales bacterium | reverse complement strand
GTTTGCGAGGCGCGCGATCCGAAAGGACTGTATCAAAAGGTGCGCGCCGGATTGATTTCGAATTTCACCGGTATTTCAGCAGATTACGAGATACCGCTTGCTCCGGCGCTCTCATTGGATACGGCGGGAGCGAGCGCAGACCTCTGCGCGGCAAGGCTGGTGGAAATGCTCCTCCTGCAAGGTGAGCGAAACGCAACATGAAGAGGTGGGAATTGGACATTGATTGACTCCTGTAATTTTTACGGTACTGCCTTTCTCGCTCAGGAAATTATGACCCCGCACCATGTTGACTGATTTTGTGCGCAGCGATTCGCCTGAAGCGTGCCGTGAATGGAAGTCGGTGTCCTGCGTTGTGCTCAGTCTTTCGGTTCGGTTCGTTGAAGACTTACTACGTCAGTGCGAATCGGGGTGATGCTTTTGAAGCGGATCCGGTGCGCTAAAAACCTTTACTTTAATAAACCGAACAAGAGAACAGAATGAAATCTCAGTCACGTCGCTCCATGATCCGGGTTTATTTTTTGCCGCTCTTCCTGCTCATTACCAACTTCCTGAGCGCTTGCGCCACCTACCCCAACTGGCTACCCTCCTCAGGCCCCGGCCTCGAGCAGGTACAGGACGCCTCCAAAGCGCAAAACACCGCCGGCATCCAGATCGTGGATGTCAACGATGCCGTAGCTCGCAAGCTGCTGGCCAGCCAAAAGCAAAGCCTGTTTTCTGAAACGTTTGGCCTGTCTTCCGAGGCCGCATACGTTATCGGTGCAGGTGACGTCATTGAAGTCTCGATCTGGGAAGCGCCGCCTGCCGCCCTGTTTGGCAGCGGTGCCATCGACCCGCGCTCGGGACCGGCGATTACGCGGGTGACGGCTTTTCCGGAGCAGATGGTTAATAGTGATGGCGCAATTAACATGCCGTTTGCCGGGCAGATTCCTGCCGCGGGACGTAGTCCGCATCAGATCGAGGGCGAGATTGTGCGCCGTCTGAAAGGCAAGGCCAATCAGCCACAGGTTCTGGTGCGCGTGATCCGCAACAACACGGCCAACGTGACGGTCGTGGGAGAGGTGACCACGAGTGCCCGCATGCCGCTGACTGCGCGCGGCGAGCGATTGCTCGATGCGCTGGCAGCCGCAGGCGGGGTGCGCCAGCCGGTTAATAAAACGACCTTACAGGTGACGCGCGGTGATCAGGTTCAGGCATTGCCACTCGATACCATCATCCGCGACCCGAAACAAAATATCGTGTTGCGGCCCGGTGACGTCGTCACCGCGCTGTTCCAGCCGCTCAGTTTTACCGTGCTGGGGGCGACCGGCAAGAATGAAGAGCTGAACTTTGAAGCGCAGGGCATCTCGCTGGCCCAGGCTTTGGCGCGCGCAGGTGGGTTGCAGGACGCTCGTGCCGATGCGCAAGGCGTCTTCATTTTTCGGTTCGAGTCACCCGGTGCGCTTGATTTAGCTGGCCAGACACCGACGATGACGCCGGAAGGAAAAATACCGGTGATTTACCGGGTCAATCTGAAGGATCCCGCCACGTTCTTCGTGGCGCAGAGCTTCCCGATTCACCACAAGGATGTGCTGTACGTCGCCAATGCGCCTGCTGCGGAACTGCAGAAATTTTTGAATATTGTCGTCTCGGTCGTCTACCCGGTCGTCAATGTTGGAAATGCACTGTAATGAGCGTCGTACTGCTTTGGATTCAGCGACCTGCAGGCAGAGGCGATGTCTGACGTATTCATTGATGTGACCAGACTGGTAGGCCGATTGATGAAGGGCCGGCTGCCGACGGGCGTGGACCGCGTCAGTTTGGCGTACGTCCGGCATTTTTTCGGTCGCGCGCAAGCGGTGGTGCGACTCGGGTCACGCACGATCGTACTGCCACGACCCGCGTCACAGACCTTGTTCGGGCAATTGCTGGCGCCTTTCCCTGATTTCAACCGGAGCATGCTGTGGCTGATTGGCCGTGAGGCCCTGAAATTTCAGCGTGACCCTTGCCTTCGCGGTGCCTTCTTGTTCAACACCGGCCATAGCGGATTGGAGCAATCGGGCTATCCGGGACAACTGCGACGGCAGAGGGTACGCCCCCTGTTTCTGGTGCACGACCTGATTCCGATTAGCCATCCTGAATATTGCCGGGCAGGGGAGTCGGGCAGACATGTAACCCGGATGAACAATGTGTTGAGTCTGGCGCATGGCGTGATCACCAATTCGCAGGCAACGCTCGACGCGCTGAAGCACTATGCGCGAAAGTCTGGTCAGCGGATGCCGCCCGCGGTGGCGGCACTTCTGGCCGCGCCGGAGTTTCCGGCACCGTCGCCAGTGCGGCCGCTGGCTGCGCCGTACTTTGTCATCCTTAGCACGATCGAACCGCGCAAAAATCACTGGCTGCTTTTGCAGCTCTGGCGTCGATTGGTCGAGCAGATGGGGGCCAGCGCGCCCAGGCTGGTGGTGATTGGTCAGCGCGGATGGGAATGCGAAAACGTGGTGGCTTTGCTCGAGCGCTGTGAGTCCTTGCGCGACGTCGTCACCGAACTGCCGGCCTGCTCGGACGCCGACCTGGCCACCTATCTGCATCATTCACAAGCTTTGCTGTTTCCGTCTTTTGCTGAAGGGTACGGCATGCCGTTGGTCGAAGCGCTGTCCCATGGCGTGCCGGTCATTGCGAGTGACTTGCCAGCCTTTCGCGAAATCGCCGGCCGTATCCCCGATTACCGGGACCCGCTGGATGCACTCGGCTGGATGGCCTGTATCCAGTCCTATACCCGCCCGGAATCCGCCGAGCGAACGGTGCAGTTAAACCGTCTCGCCCATTTTGTAGCGCCGACCTGGTCGCGCCATTTCCAGTTGGTCGAAGACCTGATGGAGCGATTGGGATGACGCATTCCCAAGGTAACGTCTTTTCGGAAAGCAGTCATCTGGACCGAGCCTTGCCGCAGCATGTATTTGCCTTCGGATTTTCATTCAGGAAGCGCGCAATCGTGCGTGGTTTTGTGGGTGACGTGAAGGTACGTTTCATCCGAAGCAGCAGCGCCGTGCCGGCAGGAAGTGTTTTATTACTGTGGGGTAGTGATCCGCACCCCGCTGGGCTGGTGTCAGACGTGCAGGTAATCCGGCTCGAGGATGGATTTTTGCGCTCGGTAGGATTGGGTGCAGAGTTGATTCAGCCGGTCTCTTGGGTGCTTGATCAACGCGGTATTTATTACGATGCGACGCGGCCATCGGATCTGGAGTTCCTGTTGCAACGCACTCAATTCAGCGTCGAACTGCTGGCGCGTGCGGCCGCTCTGCGGCAGCGCATTGTCGACAACAGACTGACCAAATATAACGTGGGAGCGGGCCATTGGCACTGCCCGCAACCTGGCAGGTGGATCATCCTGGTGCCGGGGCAAGTCGAAACGGATGCCTCGATCAGGTTCGGCGCGCCTGGAATTTCCAGCAACATGGCTTTGTTGCAGGCGGTGAGGGCCGCCAATCGGGAGGCTTACGTCGTCTATAAACCGCATCCGGACGTGGCGGCCGGACTGCGCGCGCGCGGTCAGGGCGAAGACCAGGCCCGATGCTGGTGCGACGAAGTGGTCGTGGATGTTGCGATGGGCGACCTGCTGGCGATGGTGGATGACGTACATGTGCTGACCTCGCTGACAGGCTTCGAGGCGCTGTTGCGTGGCAAGCCAGTGACTTGTTACGGCCAACCTTTTTATGCCGGATGGGGACTGACCGAGGATGTGCTGGCGCTGCCGCGCCGCAGCCGTCGACTATCGCTCGATGAGCTGGTGGCCGGCGCGCTGATGGTGTACCCGGTCTACCTCAGTCGCAGCAAGATTGGGCAGCGCATCACCCCGGAACACGCGCTCGACGAGTTGCTGGCCTGGCGCGCTGCGGCTACGGGCGGTACGCCTTTGTGGCGCAAGTTGCTGCGGCTGGTATTACGTATTCCGGGGAGAAAACGGTGATCAAGGGTGGACTGGCAAGTTTTAAGGGACGGCGTATCTTGCTGTTGCAGGGACCACTCGGACCGTTTTTCAGGCGGCTCGCGCGCGACCTGACGGCGGCGGGTGCCGAGATTTTCAAGGTGGATTTCAATGGCGGTGACTGGCTATTTTCTCCGCCAGGAGCCATCGCTTTCAGGGGCGCGGTGGACGCATGGCCGGCATTTTTCGAGCAGGTACTGGACGAGTGCAAGATAGACATGGTGCTGTTGTTCGGCGACTGTCGCCCGCTACACCGCGCGGCTCGTGAAATTACGGTCACGCGTGGCATCGAGCTGGGCGTGTTTGAAGAGGGCTATGTCCGCCCTGACTACATCACGCTGGAGCGCTTCGGCGTCAACGGACATTCGCGGATTCCCCGTAGTCCGGTTTTTTATCTGAATCGACCAAAAACCGATGTGGCCGCCACAGTCCATGTCGGCAATACGTTCTGGTATGCCGCAATGTGGGCGATCTTGTACTACCTGGCGAGTGTGCTGCTGTGGCCAGTGTTTCGCCATTATCAGCACCATAGGCCGCTCTCCATTTGGGAGGGGGTGCCGTGGCTTCGGGGTACCTGGCGCAAGCACTATTTTGCGCGCAAGGAAAAAGGTGTCGAGGCCGCGTTGTCCTCGACGCTGTCAGGACAGTATTTTCTGGTTGCACTGCAAGTTCACAACGATGCCCAATTGCGCGTGCATTCCGGCTTCGAGTCGGTGCCTACCTTTATTGAGACCGTCATCTCGTCGTTTGCCCGGTGCGGGCCGGTTGGCACGCATCTGGTGATCAAGCAGCACCCGCTGGAGCGCGGCTATCATGATCACTCGCAACTGGTGAGCGCGCTGGCGCAGTCCCTGGGCATTGCGCAGCGCGTGCGCTACATCCACGACCAGCATCTGCCGACCTTGCTGGAGCATGCTCGCGGGGTCGTGCTGATCAACAGTACCGTGGGACTTTCTGCGCTGTCGTACGGCACGCCGCTGAAAGTCTGTGGTGATGCGATTTACGATATGCAGGGCTTGACGTATCAGGGGCCGCTGAACGATTTTTGGCAGCAGGACAACCATCGTCCTGTGGATACGGAGCTTTATCTGCGCTTTCGAAATTATCTGATCGAGCGTGTCCAATTAAATGGCAGCTTCTACCGGCGACTGAAGGTCGCGGGGTCCTCTGCCGGTTTGGTCTGGGCTGTCGCTACGGAAGTACCCGACAGTGTGTGTAGTGTCGGTAAAGAGGTATTGCAGGGCGCGGGTTTGTGAGGGCACGAGCTGACCGGAACGGGGGGCCGTGCGGTTAGTTGATGACCACCGTCCCGACATAGCCGTCTGGCAGTGCGAGGCGCGACCAACCATGTTCCGGCAACACCGGCGCGCCCGGCCATTCCACCAGCCCGCAGCCGTGGCACTTGAGCTGTGCTTCACGCCGGGTCCATTCTTGCGCAAAGCAGACGGCACGGTGCTCGTCACGGCAACCGGCAAGTCGCGCCAGCGCAGCGGGACCGAGATAGTCGCGCGCTACAGCTTCCCAGTCCGGCATCAGCTTTTCGTCCAGGCGCATCAGATCGATACCGACCGCGCCATGACGATGCACGGCCGCCACCGAAAAACCGGATGCATGCGAGATCGACACGCCAGCCCCTGCGGCCACCTCGGCCAGCGCCTGCCGCACCAGCAGGCGCGCCTGCGTACGGTCTTCGCCTTGCGGCGTGCGCAAACCGATCAGCAACAAGCCCGATGCCGGCATCATCAGTGGTCCCGGCCAGTACTGTAGCGCCAGCGTCATCTCAGAAGATCGCCGGTGCTGCCGGGCAGCCGCGCCAGCTCGATCC
>CAILRJ010000222.1 GCA_903836575.1 uncultured Burkholderiales bacterium | reverse complement strand
TGACTCTCAATCTGGTGCGCTGGGTCATTGCCTTGCTGATCCTGTTACCGCTGGCCGGCTCGGTGCTGCGGCCATCGAGTCCGCTCTGGCGTAGCTGGCGCCGTTTTGCCTTGCTGGGTTTGCTCGGGGTCGGGTTGTACAACTCGCTGCAATATCTGGCGCTGCAAAGCTCGACGCCGATCAATGTGACACTGGTGGCAGCCGGCATGCCGGTCTGGATGATGCTCATTGGCGGCTTGTTTTTCGGCGCGACGGTGCGGCGCAAGCAGATGCTGGGTGCCGCGTTGTCGATTGTCGGCGTGCTGCTGGTATTGAGTCGTGGCGATGTCCATCAGCTGCTGGCACTGCAACTGGTGCCGGGGGATCTGTTCATGATTGCCGCCACGATTGCCTGGTCGTTCTATAGCTGGCTGCTGATGGTGCCGGATGAGCCGCCAGAAATCCGCAGCAACTGGGCCGCGTTTCTGGTGGCGCAGGTCAGTTTTGGCGTGGTCTGGTCGGGCTTGTTCACGACGGTTGAATGGAGTATTGGTCAGCCACACATCGCCTTGAGCTGGCCGCTGGCAGCGGCAGTATTATTCGTCGCGGTCGGGCCTGCGCTCATTGCGTTTCGCTGCTGGGGTGCCGGCGTGCAGCGCGCCGGCCCCACCGTGGCTGGTTTTTTCAGCAACCTGACGCCGCTGTTTGCAGCACTGATGTCAAGCGTCTTTCTGGGCGAACTGCCGCATGTCTATCACTTCGCCGCGTTCGGCTTGATCGTCGGCGGCATCGTGCTGTCGTCGATGCGCTAAAGAAAAATTTGACAGTCAGGCCAGTGCTTCCTTGGCCGCCTGTTCAGGCGTCAGGCCATCGTAGAACTGGTCGGTGAACCAGTCGACTTCGTCTTCGATATGTTCCTGTGCCTGCGCCAGCGTCGCGCCACCTGCTACCAGAAAGCCTTCGACTTCGGTGCACCACTGGATCAATGCCAGCGTATCGGGATCGAGTACTTCTTCTTTCTTGGCCATGATGTTTCCTTGAAAATTGAGGGAGGGCTGCCGGATGGATTCGGCGCGGGCATTTTCTCACGGTTGCCCGTGGCCAGGCAGTTTGTCGCTGCGCACGAAGCCGACTTCCAGTTCGAAGATCCGGCCGATCCGGTTGAGCGTGTTGACGGTCGACTTGGCGATGCCTGGCTCGATTGCACGAATGACTTTCACGCTGACACCGCGCTGCGCGGCGAACCCGGGTTGAGTCAGTCACGATAGTGCGCGCATGCACTTGAGCGATGCCTGCAATGTCAGTTCCGGCGGACAAATCGAGCCGTTGCTGACACAGAACATCCTTGTCGACGGGTTTGCGGCGCTTGTCCATCCGCCCGTTTCCAGTGCTTGCAATTGGGGTACTTGTTCGACGACACCCGGTTGCAGGTGGATGATGATGTCGTGATCAACGCCGGCTTCTTGCAGGCAGGTCTGCCGGTCATTGCGGGACGGCACCTTGCAAGCCGGTAGTCAGCCAGAAAAAGTTACAGGTGGCATTCCCTGTAATTTCTCCAATCAACCCTCTGAAGGTATCCAATTGCACGACTATTTGCGGCATAAAAGCCCTTCAAAGGGGCATGCCATGATCTTTCTGCCGCCTCTTGCTATGTGTCTTTCCGAACGCAGCGGCTGACCGTATGCATGCTATCTTCCGGAAAGAAATTTCAACCCGAGGAGTCACAATGAATGCAATCAGAATGTTGGGCGTTGCCCTGATCATCGCCGGCGTACTGGGGCTCGCCTATGGTGGCTTCAGCTATACCAAGGAAACACAAGCAGTAAAAGTCGGTCCCATAGAATTGAATGTCAAAGAGAAAAAAGACGTCAATATTCCGATGTGGGCCGGCATTGCGGCCATCGTGGCGGGTGGACTGATGCTGGCAGCGGGTGGAAAAAAGGGCTGATCGCACACTGAGTCCCTTTTTTGGAAGGCGGTATCGCGTCGGTGCAATCGTGCACTGACGCGTAGTGCAAAAGCTCCTTGCCACCGCCTGAAGTGTTCCCGGGAAAAGCGCGGGAGCCGAGGTATGACTGATGCGTTTGTTGCGCGGCAATGATCGTTAAAACAATGGCAGTCTGCAAGGAACTGCGTGCTGCAAGGTGCCACTGACAGTCGGACTTCCCTTGCAGCCGTTTTCGGTTTGCACCGACCAACACAATGACCTGCCATTGCCATGCATAACAGACCCGACAACCGAACGCTACTCCCCCGTTTTCCTTCCGCTCCCATTGCACGCGAGCGTCGCAAGACGCCTCGTCCATGGGGGCGATTCACACCGTGTGGCTCGCTTACTGCGCTGCAGAAGGAGGTCAGGTGCCCGCCAGTCGCGCAGTCCGGCGTTGAGCAAATGGCGCAGGAGCTGAAGACATGGGTGACGGCAGCGCAGGCAAATGAAAACCGTACCGAAGCGGCCGCGCGTATCTTGAACTGTTTTCGGGATCAGGGGCAGGAGTTATATCTCGTGTCCTTGCGTCTGAAAACTTTGCCGGATTGCATTGGTGAGCTGTCGTCGCTGCAACGACTGAGCGTCGAAAACAATCAACTCACGGCACTACCCGAGCGCATCGGCGACCTGGCATCACTGCAGTGGCTGGATGTCGAAAATAATCAGCTTGCGAAGCTGCCGGAACGCATCGGTAATTTGTCCTTGCTGCAATCGCTGTATGCCGCCCGGAACAAACTCAGTGAACTGCCTGAATCCATCGGCAGCTTGTCCTGGCTGCAACAGCTCCATATTGACAAAAACCAACTCACGCGACTGCCCGACTGTATCGGCGACCTGTCCTGGCTGCAAAGTCTTGACGTTTCCGGTAATCAACTTACGCAACTGCCGGACTGCATTGGCGACCTGGTCTGGCTGCAAAGGCTCGATGTCGCCCACAACCAGCTCACACGACTGCCCGAGCGTATCGGTGACTTGTCCTGGCTTCAGCAGCTCTACCTCAGCAATAACCAGTTCGTACACCTGCCTGAGCAAATCGGCGATCTGGGTTCGCTTCAATGCTTGTGGCTTGGTGACAACCCGTTGACCGTCTTGCCGGCATCCATCCGCACCATGGTGGCGTTCAGAGACTATGCGGATAACCAGAGATACGCGGATCTGCCGACGGTACTGAACACGGATCATGGCCATTGCGGCAGCAACTGCTTGCCACAGGCACCATGGGGAAGCAAGCTGCAGGCAGGGATGTAGCCGGACGTACCTGTGCCGGTTTGATGCTCGTACGGCCACTCCTGACGTCGCGTTCATGCCTGTTTTGCAGCACATGGCAGGCGTATTGATTTCTGATGCTGACAACTTTCATTGTCTTGTCCATTTCCGGGTCGTCCCTGGCGACTTTTCACGTAAAATCCGGTACCTGCTTTTTCGTCCGTACCCGGGTACCTGTCGGACTTAGGGAGAATCGGCTGCAAAAATACCTGGGCGGTCCATATTTTGCCGCTTTCCTGGCCAACAGCGCGCTGTTGGTACTGCGAAATCGGCAAAGTTTGTCCTCGCCCGGCTTTTTTTACGCTTCGATTCCCTAAGTCCGACAGACTCATGGTGCCGACGCAATAGCGCCCGCCGTCCACTGCATCATCACCGTCCGAGAAAACAATGAGCATCAAGTCCGATACCTGGATCCGCCGCATGGCCGCCGAAACCGGCATGATCGAACCGTTCGAACCGAATCAGGTGCGCGAAGCCAATGGCCAGAAGATCGTTTCCTACGGTACTTCGTCGTATGGCTACGACATCCGCTGCGCTGACGAATTCAAGATTTTCACCAACATTAATTCGACCATCGTCGATCCGAAGAACTTCGATGAAAAATCGTTCGTTGATGTCAAAAGTGATGTCTGCATCATTCCGCCGAACTCGTTCGCGCTGGCACGGACGATGGAGTACTTCCGGATACCGCGCAGTGTACTGACCATCTGCCTCGGTAAATCGACTTACGCACGTTGCGGCATCATCGTCAACGTGACGCCCTTCGAGCCCGAATGGGAAGGCTACGTGACGCTGGAGTTTTCCAATACCACGCCGTTGCCCGCCAAAATTTACGCCGGTGAGGGATGCGCGCAAGTGCTGTTCTTCGAAGCCGACGAAGTGTGCGAAACATCGTATAAGGATCGCAATGGCAAATACCAGGGACAGCGCGGCGTGACCTTGCCGAAGGCCTGACACTGACGCTTGAACAATAACAAGTAACGATGCCGCGCTGGCGGCATTCTTTGGCGGGTGCGGGGCCCCTTTGCGCTGCCTGCCGCACGGATAGGCGATGAAAGTACTCGAATACCTCGGCCTCGATACTTCCGGGGTCAGTGCTGCCTACCGCAAGGTGGTCGCCGCCATCGAGCGCGACGACTTTGCCGGCGCACACGTCAAGAAACTGGTCAGCTTGAGTCATGGCAAGTTTTACCGCGCCAAGCTCGGGGATGCCGACCGCTTGCTGTTTTCGCTGGTGCGCCACGGCGAGCAGGTTTGTGCGCTGATGCTCGAAGTCATCCTGAACCACGATTACGACAAGTCACGCTTCTTGCGCGGCGCAACGGTCGACGAGGCGCGCATTGCCGACATGGTAGTCCTTGATTTGCCCGGGGCACGGCAGGAAGCACAGGTGCTGCGCTATCTGCATCCCGATTCGCCGGTCATCCATTTACTCGACAAACCGATGTCGTTCGATGCCGCCCAGGAAGATATTTTCCGTCAGTCGCCACCGCTGATCGTGGTCGGCAGCGCCGGTAGTGGCAAGACCGCACTGACCCTCGAAAAACTCAAGCAGGCCAGCGGTGAGGTGCTGTATGTGACGCACTCGGCTTTCCTCGCCCGCAATGCGCGCGACCTGTATTACGCCAACGGTTACGAACAGCCCCAACAGGACGCGCTGTTTCTGTCGTATCGCGAATTCCTCGAATCGATCCGGATGCCGCCCGGGCGTGAAGCGCTGTGGCGCGATTTTGCCGGGTGGTTCGAGCGCGTACGGATCGGCTTCAAAGGCATTGATGCGCATCAGGCGTTCGAAGAAATTCGCGGTGTCATTACCGCCGGCAGTGCCGGCGTGCTCGAGCGTAGCGCCTATCTGGCACTCGGCATCCGCCAATCGATTTTCAGTGACGAGCAGCGGCCCGCGCTCTATGACCTGTTCGATAAATACCGTGCCTGGCTCGCTGACAGTGGCTTGTTTGATGTCAATCTGGTGGCGCAGCAATGGCTGGCACTGGCGGCACCGCGCTATGATTTTGTCGTCATTGATGAAGTTCAGGATCTGACCGCGGTCCAGCTTGCGCTGGTATTGCGCACATTGAAGCAACCCGGTCAGTTCCTGCTGTGTGGTGATTCGAACCAGATCGTGCATCCGAACTTTTTTTCGTGGGCGAGTGTGCGCAGCGTGTTCTGGCACGATCCGGCACTGGCCGAGCGGCAAGCCTTGTGCGTGCTGACTGCCAATTTCCGCAATGGTACTGAGGTCACACGTGTTGCCAACCAGTTGCTTAAGATTAAGCAACAGCGCTTCGGGTCGATTGATCGCGAGAGTAATTTCCTGGTCCGCAGTGTCGGCGGGGTGACCGGGCAGGTCGCATTGATGGCCGACAAGGACAACGTCACGCGCGATCTCGATCGCCAGACCCGGCAATCGACGCGCTTTGCCGTGCTGGTCATGCGCGACGAAGACAAGCCTGCCGCGCGCCGGCATTTCGGCACGCCGCTGCTGTTTTCCATCCATGAAGCGAAGGGGCTCGAATACGACAATATCGTGTTGTACCGGTTTGTTTCCGACCACCGCGCCGAATTCGCCAGCATTGCCGAAGGGGTCGACAAGCAGGCACTGGAGATCGACACGCTCGATTACCGGCGTGCGCGCGACAAGTCCGATAAATCGATGGAGGTCTACAAGTTCTTCGTCAATGCGCTTTACGTGGCGCTGACGCGGGCGATCACCAATCTGTACGTGGTCGAGTCGGACACCAGTCATCCGCTGTTTGACCTGCTGGATCTGGCCAGCGGTGGTGCGGTGCAGGTCGAGGCCGGCCGTTCGTCGATGGACGATTGGCAAAAGGAAGCGCGCAAGCTCGAACTACAAGGCAAGCAGGAACAGGCCGAAGCGATCCGGCGCGATATCTTGCGTCAGGCCGACGTTCCATGGCCGGTCTTTGATAGCGACAAGACGCGCGAGTTGCTGGTCAATGTGTTGCGTGACCAGATCCCCGGCAACAAGCAACGCCAGCAACTCTACGATATCGCCACCTGCTTCGATTTGCCGATGCTGGCGAAGTGGCTGGTGGCCGATGCCAAGTTCGACGTGGCGCGCAATTTTGAATCGCAGCGCACGGCACTGCAAGGCAAGAGCTATTCGCCGTACTTCACGAATCACATCAAGGATATCTTGCGCCAGTGCGACCAGTACGGCGTCGATCACCGCTTGCCGCTGAACCAGACGCCGCTGATGGTGGCGGCGATTGCCGGCAATGTCGCACTGATCGATGCCTTGCTGGAACGCGGTGCCGACCGCGAGGCGGTCGATCACTATGGATGGAACGCGCTGCACTGGGCGATGCGGGAAGCCTTCCTCGACAAGGAGTTTGCGCGCGGACCGTTCGCTAGTCTGTATGCCTTGCTGGCGCCGCCGTCTATCGATGTCAGCAGCGGTGACAGGCTGGTCCGCATCGATCAACATCTGGCTGAATATTTTCTGTTCCAGACAATGTGGGTACTGTTCCCGTCGCGCTTCACGCAATCCCAACGCCGTCCGAATGCGGCCTTCGAGTCCGCAGTGATCGTTGACGCATGGCAGCATATGCCAGGCAATGTGGTTCGGCCGGAACGCCGCCAGCGCCAGCACATCTCCAGCGTCCTGGCGCGCAATGAGGTTGCGCGTGACTACGTCTACAACCGGGCTCTGTTCGTGCGTGTGATGCAAGGCTGGTATCAGTTCAATCCGCACTTGCGGGTGCGCCGCAGCGTGCAGGGTCGTGACACCTGGGTGCCGGTGTTCGAGGTCTTGAACTTGCCGTTGATTCGCGAGTTCGCGACGCAATTTATTGCAGAGCGGATTACCGGTTATCTGCAATCGGCCGGGCTGCCTGCGCCTGCGCCGCAGATTGCCGGTGAGCGCAAGCTGGAGCGCGACTAGCCTTGGCAAAGCGCCAGCAACTGGCGACAGATCCGGCAGCAGCGTGCAGCATAAGGTGCCATGCGGGTGCCATGCGGGTGCAATGCGGGTGCAATGCGCCGCGGTTATAGCGCCCGCCAAACTGGTTGCAGAGCCACTCCACAATGGGCTGTCAGCGCTCGGAATCGGCTCGGAAATTCGCGGCAACACTCCTGTTTTTTAGAACTAAATTAATGAATTTATCAGTATAAACATGTGGATAAGCCGCTAGACTTGGGCCTGTTCTGCGCTGGCGCGTTCGCCCGCAGCACAAGCAAGTTCTCTGGAGAGGACTGCTAACCCATCACCTGGAAGTTCCCCATGCAAACAATTGCTCCCCTCTGGCTGTGGATCACGTTCGGCGGCATCGTGCTGCTGTCGTTATTCGTCGATTTTTTCGTACTTAAAAAGCAAGGCGCACATGACATTGGCGTCAAAGAGGCGCTGAAATGGTCGCTGGTCTGGATTGCGCTGAGCTTGCTGTTCAACGCGCTGTTCTGGTGGGCGGTCAAGGATACGACCGGGTCGACCGAGATCGCCAACACAAAGGCACTGGAATTTTTGACCGGTTACCTGATCGAGAAGTCGCTGGCGGTGGACAACATCTTTGTATTTTTGCTGATTTTTACCTACTTTGCCGTACCCACGGCCTTTCAGAAGCGGGTGCTGATGATCGGTATCATTGGTGCGATTGTTTTGCGGACAATCATGATTCTGGTCGGTGGCTGGTTGCTGGCCGAGTTCCACTGGATTTTGTATCTGTTCGGCGCATTCCTGATCATCACGGGTATCAAGATGTGGTGGGCGGCCGGCCAGGAACCTGATCTGGATGACAATCCTGCCCTGAAGTTGTTGCGCAAGTTTTTACCTGTCAGTAAAAACTACGATGGTGAAAACTTCTGGACAATGGAAAACGGCAAGAAGATCGCCACGCCGTTATTCATGGTCATCTGTCTGATCGCACTTACCGATGTGATCTTTGCAGTGGATTCCATTCCCGCCATTTTCGCGATCACCAGCGATCCGTTTATCGTGTTGGCCAGTAATGTCTTCGCCGTATTGGGCTTGCGGGCCATGTACTTCCTGCTGGCTGCGGTTGCCAACAAATTCCATTTGCTGAACTACGGTTTGGCGGTCATCCTGGTGTTTATTGGTGCCAAGATGTGTCTGGTCGATGTGGTCAAGATTCCGGTGATGGCCTCGCTGGGAGTGGTGGTAGGAATCCTGGTTCTGACCATGTGGTTGAGCTTGCGCACTGCTCCGGATCAGCCCAAAGAATAGGCCTGATTTGGCTCCGGATTTACGGCACTGATACCGAGGGGTATTGCACCAGTTCGATCGGTGCAATACCCTTCGGTCGTTGCACGCTGCGCAATCGAACGACATGGCATCAATTTGCGTCGGGCCAGGGGTGGCCATGGAAATGTTGATACCAGTCGTCCGCATTCCGGTTGCGGGAGGGGCGGGAATCGTGTGCGCGTGGATCGGCACCGTGCTGTACCAGCAGGGCACGCAGTGGTGCCGAGCGTTGGAAGTCTGCAATGAACAATGGTGTAAGGCCATTGCGATCGGTGAAGTCAGGACTGGCCTGCAACTCCAGCAGTGCCCGCGCTGCTTCGATATGCGAATGCAGAACGGCAAGATGCAGCGCAGTTTCACTTTCCAGGTTGAGTGTATTGATAGCGACAGTCCCCTCGGTGATCAGGAATCGCAATGCCTCGTGTTGTCCATTGCTGGCCGCAATGTGTAGCGCGGTATTGCCCTGGTCGCCGGCAGTCAGGTCCATTGCCAACCCTGCACGTTGCCAGCCGCGAAGCACTGGAATATTACCCGTCCCGGCTGCGCGGTGAAGCAGGGTGCGGTGTTGCTCATCGCGTTGCAGCGGATCGCATCCATTGGCAATGAGCGCGGCCGCAGCAAGGTGACCATCAGCATCATCTCTTTCCCAGGTTTGCTGCAGCAAGTCGATCGCAGGAAGTGCTGGATGATCGATGCGTGCGCCAAGTGCGAGCAGCGACGTCAGACGTTGTTCCAGCGTCAACGAATTCTCCACCCACGTCCATGCATTCTGACCATGCAGGCAGACTGTTTGCAGCATGGTGTTGCCGTCAATAATCAGGTTCGGGGCGAGCAGGCCATGACGGATCAATGTCTCGACCGCTCCGAACTTGACGGGATTGCCAAGGTGGCAGGCGGTTGCCACGGATGACAAGAATTGATCACCAGCGGGCAGGTGGGCGAGGGCGCGACCGATCTCGGCGCGTGCGGCGCATGAAAAATCCAATCGTGCGCCGGGCATCAGTAAATTTCGCGCGTTCAGCTGACTTTTCAGTGTTTGATCGCAAACTTGCAGCCAGCGGGCTTGCGGCGTCGCCGGCCGCACCGGGACTGTCGGCGACGGCAAGGGCTGCAGGGCGGGTTCTGCTGCGGGTTGCGCCATCAACTCGACGATGGCCGGCGCTGGAGCGCGGCCCCTTCCTGGCGGACAAATTCTTGCTAAACAATTCAACACGGCAGATATTTTCTTTCAATGAAGATTGACGGAGGTTGACCGCCATGGCGTGGGTCGGACTGCGCAATGGTGACGCTCTGGTGCGAGGAATAGTTGCCGGTGCCGCCTGACTGGCCTGTCAGCAAAATTTACTTGCGTTCGCAACCCCGAAAGTAACCGCGCTGGCCATCGACGTCGCGCGTGACCAGGCCAGGAAAATCGGTGTCGGTCACCTGCGGACAAGCTCAATGACATGGCATCAATTTCCGTCTGGCCAGGGTCGACGATTGAGCTGCTCATACAAGGCGGCGGCCGACAGGAAACGCTGCCGGGGGATAACGTGGGGATCGGCACCGTGCCGTATCAGCAGGGCACGCAGTGATTCCGAGCGGCGAACGACTGCAATCATGAGTGGCGTATGGCCAGTTCGATCCTCACAGTGGAGGTTGGCCTGCAGGTCCAGCAGGACCTTGGTCGCTTCGGCGTGGGCATGCCATGCGGCCTCATGCAGTGCTGTGCTGCCGTCCAGTGTGCGCGCGTTGACATCGACGCCACACTCGGTGACCAGGAAACGCAATACCTCGTGATGCCCCTGACCGGCAGCCAGGTGCAACGCGGTACGGTCGTGTGGACCGAACTGCAGGTCCATTGCCAGCCCAGCGTGCCGCCAGCCTCGCAGCAAAGGCATGTTACCCGTCTCCGCTGCACGGTGGAGCAAGGTGTAGTGTCCCGTATCCCGTTGCAGCGGATCAGCGCCATTTGCAATGAGCGCTGCTGCCGCAAGGCGACCATCGAGATCGTCCCTTTCCCAGGTTTGTCGCAGCAAGTCGAGCGCCGGAAGCTCGGGATGATCGATCCGTGCGCCGAGTGCAACCAGCGAGGTGATGCGCTGTTCCAGCGTCAACGGACTGTCCACCCACTGCCATGCATTCTGGCCATGCAGGCAAACCGTTTGCAGCAGGGTGTTGCCGTCAACAGTCAGGTTCGGATCGAGCAGGTCATGTCGGATCAGTATCTCGATGGCCGCGAACTTGACGGGATCGCCAAGGTGGCAGGCTGTTGCCACGGTAGACCAGAATTGCGCACCAGCGGGCAGAGGAGCGAGGGCGCCGGCAATCTCGGTACGTTCTTCGTATGAAAAATCCAGTCTTGCACCGGGCATCAGTAATTCCCTTGCGTTCAGCTGATTTTTCAGTGGTTGATTGCACACTTGCCGCCAGCGTGTTTGTGCCGATGCCGACAGCACAGGTACAGCCATCAACGGCGAGGGCGGACGGGTCGGCCCTGATACTGGTTGCGCCACCAACTCGATGGCGGCTGGTTCTTGAGCATTGGCTCGCCCGCGCGGGCAGATTTTTGCTAGACAAGTAATCATAGGGAGGCCATTTTCTCAATGAAGATCGACGGATGTGGACCGCCATTGAGTGGACCGGGCTACGCAATGGTTCCGCTACGGCGCAGAAAATTGTAGCTGGCAGCCGAGCTGTCAGTGAGTGCGAGAACCAGGATGGACCGCATGCGGGTCGGCGCCGTGAAGCACCAGCATGGCGCACAGTGATTCGGAGCCGATGCTTGCCGCAATGCTCAGTGGTGTCTCCCCCATCGTTATCTGCGATGTCGGGACCGACCTTTAGTTCGAGCAAGGTCTTTGCTGCCTCGATATGTCTGGCCAGCGTGGCGTGGTGCCGCGCAGTTTCTCCTGCCGGGTTGCGCGTATTGACGTCGACATGGCCCTCGTCGATGTCGTCCCTTTTCCGGGGCCGTTTCAGCAAGGCGATGGCCGCAAGCGCTGGCTGCTCGATACCTGCACCGAGAGCAACCAGCGCGGGGAGACGTTGTTCAAGGGGCACCCGAGCATCGTTGATGGCGATGCGTTCTGGCTATACAGGCAGGCTGTTTGCAGCATGGTTCTGCCGTCCGTAATATGGTCCGGATCGAGTATGCCGTGCCGGATCAATGTCTCGACTGCCCCGAAGTTGACCGGATCGCCGAGGATGCAGGCTGCGGTGACAGCTGCGTTGAAGTGCGAGGTAACCTGCAGATGTTCGAGGGCACGACCGATCTCGGCGCGCTCTGCGAAGGAGAAATCCAGCCTTGCGCCGGGCTTCAGCAATCCATACCCGTCCACCTGGTTTCTCGGCAGTCGATTGCACACTTGCCACCAGCGCGCCTGCGCTGAGGCTGATAGCACCGGTACTGCCGGTAATGTCAATGACAATGGCAATGGCGGGGGCGGGCGAACCGGTTCCGCTGCGGCTTGCGCGGCCACGTGGTTGGCGTCCGACAACGGAACATCGACTCGCCTGGTCGGACTAATTCTTGCTAGACAATTCAACACGGCAGCCGCCTTCTCTCAATGAGCATCGACAAATGTCGACCGGAATTGAGTAAGCCGGACCGCGCAATGGTTACGGTATCGCGCAAAAATAGTAGCCGGCCCCGGAGAGGGACCAGCTTGCAAAAATTACTTGCGCACGCAATCCACAAAATATCCGCGCTTGCCATCAACTTCACGGGTGACCAGACCATGCACATCGGTCTCGAAGCCCGGAAACTTCTCGTTGAAATCGCGGGCGAATTTCAGGTAATCAACGATGGTCTTGTTGAAGCGCTCACCCGGGATCAGCAGCGGAATGCCCGGTGGATATGGCGTCAACAGGATCGATGTGACACGTCCTTCCAGCTCGTCGATCGGCACCCGGTCGATTTCGCGGTGCGCCATCATGGCAAATGCATCCGATGGTTTCATGGCCGGTTGCATGTCCGACAGATACATCTCGGTAGTCAGTCGGGCGATATCGTAGGCCTTGTAGAAATCATGGATCTGCTGGCACAGATCGCGCAGACCGATGCGCTCGTAGCGCGGATTGGCCGCGGCGAATTCCGGCAGGATGCGCCATATCGGCTGGTTCTTGTCGTAGTCATCCTTGAACTGCTGCAAAGCGGTTAGCAGCGTGTTCCAGCGGCCCTTGGTGATGCCGATGGTGAACATGATGAAGAACGAATACAGTCCGCATTTTTCGATGATCACGCCGTGCTCGGCCAGGTACTTGGTGACGATCGAGGCAGGGATGCCGGTTTCGCCGAACTTGCCGTCGAGCGACAGGCCGGGGTTGACGATGGTGGCCTTGATCGGATCGAGCATGTTGAAGCCAGGCGCGAGATTGCCAAAACCATGCCAGTCATCTTCGGCACGGATCATCCAGTCATCGCGGTCACCGATGCCGTCTTCCGAAAAGGTGTCCGGTCCCCAGACCTGGAACCACCAGTCATGACCCCATTCGAGGTCGATTTTTTTCATCGCGCGACGGAAGTCGAGTGCTTCGAGAATACTTTCCTCGACCAGTGCCGTACCACCCGGCGCTTCCATCATCGCTGCCGCAACATCGAGCGAGGCGATGATCGAATACTGCGGCGAGGTCGACGTGTGCATCAGGTAGGCTTCGTTGAAGGCATCCTGATCGAGCTTCACGGATTCGGATTCGCGCACCAGAATTTGCGAGGCCTGCGACAGGCCGGCTAGCAATTTATGCGTTGATTGGGTCGAGAAGATCATCGACTTCTTGGCGCGTGGCCGGTCTTTGCCGATCGCGTGCATGTCCTTGTAGAAGTCATGGAAAGTCGCGTGCGGCAACCATGCTTCGTCGAAATGCAACGTATCGATTTCGCCATCGAGCATTTGCTTGAGGGTTTCGACGTTGTAAATCACGCCGTCGTAGGTCGATTGCGTGATGGTCAGGATGCGTGGCTTCTTATTCTTGGCTTCGCGGGCAAACGGATTGGCTTCGATCTTCTTGCGGATGTTTTCCATCGTGAACTCCGACAGCGGAATCGGACCGATGATGCCGAGATGGTTTCGCGTTGGCATCAGGAATACCGGGATCGCGCCGGTCATGATGATCGCGTGCAGGATCGATTTGTGGCAATTGCGATCGACCACGACGATGTCGCCTGGCGCCACCGTCGAATGCCAGACCATCTTGTTGCTGGTGCTGGTGCCGTTGGTGACGAAATAGCAGTGGTCGGCATTGAAAATGCGCGCCGCATTGCGTTCACTGGCGGCAACCGGGCCGGTATGGTCGAGCAGTTGGCCGAGTTCTTCGACAGCATTGCAGACGTCGGCGCGCAGCATGTTTTCACCAAAAAATTGATGGAACATCTGGCCGATCGGCGACTTCAGGAATGCCACGCCACCGGAGTGACCCGGGCAGTGCCACGAATACGAACCGTCATTGGCGTAATGCACCAGCGCGCGGAAGAACGGTGGCGAGAGTCCATCCAGATATGACTTGGCTTCGCGGATAATGTGACGCGCGACGAATTCCGGCGTGTCTTCGAACATGTGAATGAAGCCGTGCAGTTCGCGCAGGATATCGTTGGGGATATGGCGCGAGGTGCGGGTTTCGCCGTACAGATAGATCGGGATGTCGGCATTCTTGTGGCGGATTTCAGCGACGAAAGCGCGCAGCGATTTCAGTGCGTGATCGGTTTCTTCGTACGAACCGGCACCGAATTCTTCATCGTCGATCGACAGGATGAACGCCGAGGCGCGCGATTGCTGCTGGGCGAACTGCGACAGATCGCCGTAGCTGGTCACGCCGAGCACTTCCATGCCTTCTTTTTCCATCGCGTCAGCGAGGGCGCGGATGCCCAGGCCGGAGGTGTTTTCAGAGCGGAAGTCCTCGTCAATGATGACGATAGGGAAGCGAAATTTCATGTGTTCTCCAGAGGCCGTATAGGCCACGCGGCGGGTGGGGCGCACCGCAGGTCGGGGCGCGCCGTGAGTAAAAGTGCGATCGAAATCAGCGAACGCGAATTCTCGCAGAAATGGAGCGATGGCGGGATGACTGTTGCGTGACATCCTGCCACGGATTCATTGGTTTAGTGTGCCGCACCTAGCAAATGCGGGAACCAGGCCAGCGCACCGAGACCAAGACCGATGGTGGCGATACCATACGCCAGATACTGCATCCAGCGGCGGCGCGTCAGCAGTGTGATGGCCGCCAGTGATATCGCGATCTGCTCGGCTGTCGTCGCCAGCGCCCAGCGGTGGTGCTCATGCATCTGCGCCTCGGATTGAAGGTTGAAGTCCTGCGACGCGGCTTCTAGCTTTTCGGCTGCTTTTTTAATCTCTTCTTTTTCGGTTTTATAGCGTGCAACGTCGGCTTTGTATTTGTCAATGTTGACCCCCGGAAGTGTCATCGCCAGTTCGGCCAGATTTTGTTTGTTCGATTTGGCCTGGTAGTAATTCCACTGGTTGGCCGCTTCGGTTTTTTTGATGGCAGCGTCGTTCTTGAGCATCGCGGCATTGTTTTGCGTGGCACCGCCGAGATAGCCGAACAACGCACCGACGGTAGCCAGAATTGCCGTCATGACTGCGATACGGCCGGAAAATTTATCGCCATCGTGACCGGCGTGTTCGACCGCATGATCGTGCGGTCCGTGGACATGAAAACCCTCTGACATGATTAACCTTTCTGGCGTTGGTAAGTGACGAAAGCGAAATCGCATCCAAGCGATATCGACTGATGGGTGTCGCGGGCAGTTTCGATCCAGGCTGCCGGATCAATCGCCGGGAAGAATGTGTCGCACTCAAAGCGCTGGCCGATCTCGGTGACGATCAGGCGCTCTGCCAGTGGTAGCGCCAGCCGGTAAATCTCGGCGCCGCCAATGACGAACACGTCGTGCACCTCTGGCAAGGCCAGTGCCGCCTGCAGCGAGGCAACGGTTTCGACGCCTGCGTGCTGCCAGTCGGGATTGCGACTAATGACGATGTTGCGCCGGTTCGGCAGCGGCCGGCCGATTGACTCGAATGTCTTGCGCCCCATCAGGATCGGATGGCCAGTGGTGGTGCGTTTGAAATGGGCCAGGTCTTCCGGCAATTTCCATGGCAACGTATTGCGGATGCCGATACCACCGGCGTTGTCAGTGGCGACGATCAGGGTCAGAGTAGTCATGTCAGGTCGTTCGGAAATACGGGTTGGTGAGGCTCGATGCGATTGCAGTTGCATCGGTACGGCGACCATACGGAGCAAGTGGACTGACGGATTATACCGGCGCATAAGGTCTGTGGCGGACAAAGCATGCGTGCGCAGGTGACCGGTACCTGCGTGGCGTATTGGCCTTGCTGTCGGATTGTCCCCACGCTTGAATCATGCGATTGAAACTGCCGCAAATAAAGATGATCTGGCGCGCAAAAAATGACCATCAAAATAATTAAAAAGCTACTTTCGGTGACGCATTATTTTTTTAATCTCATCGGGAGTCGTTGTCATGAAAGTGCAATGCTGGGTCATTTCTGTCATTAGTGCGTTGGTTTTATCGGCGTGCGGAGGAGGCGGGTCGGATTCGTCGAATATGCCACCGGCAAACTCGCCGCCTGCCTTGTCGAAGCCAGTTACAGACGCACCGAACGCGCGCATTGCCGGAATTGTCGTCGCCAGTGACACCGGCCAGCCACTGGCTGGCGTGCAGGTCCAGTTCACCGGCACAACCGGCACCACCGCTGCCGACGGCAGCTTCAGCCAGGACGCGGTCGGTAGCGTAGACCGGCAAGTGGTTCGCTTTGTGCGCGACGGCTATGCCGATGCGTTCGTCACCACAACCGTGACCTCAGGTGCAACCGCCAGTGTCACCGGCCGGATGGCGCCGATCGCCGCTAGTGCCACCTTCGACAACAGCACCGGCACGACCTTAACCGACACCAATAGTGCCGCCAGCGTCATCATCGCGCCGTCGGGCGTCGTCGACGCTGCCAGCGGCGCCGCACCACAGGGTGCCATCACCATCAGGATCGCCACCATCAATCCCGCCACCAATCCGGCCAACATGCCGGGCGACTACACCTCCAGCACGGGGAGAGCGATCGAAAGCTTTGGCGCGTTGTCGGTGCAACTGCGCGACGCGGCTGGAAAGCCACTCAATCTGGCGGCTGGCAAGAGCGCGACGATCCGCATCCCGCTGGTGAGCCGTTCCGGTCTGCCGGAACAGACGATTCCACTGTTTTATTTCAATGAGACGACCGGACTGTGGGTCGAGGAGGGCACCGCGACACTGGCGGGAGTGGCCCCGAATCAGTATTACGAAGGGAGTGTCACGCATTTTTCGACTTGGAATGCGGACAAAGTTGTTGAAACGATCTTTGTCAACGGTTGTTTGTCTGGTGCGGTCAACCAGTCCGTCGACGGCATCACGGTGCGCAGTGTCGGTATCGATTATTCCGGCCTTGCTACGGCGAGGACCGACGCGCAAGGAAAATTTCGTGTGGCGATTCGGCGCAACGGGCAGGCTGGCATTATTGCGGCCTCGCCACGTAACTCCACGTTTGCCATTGCAGGGCCATCGGCAACCGATATCACCTTGCCAGCGTGCCTGGCGCTGAGTGAGTTGGCGGTACCGGCGTTTGTGAGGATGCCAGCGGCGGTCACCGCACCTGCCGGTACGCCAGTATTTTTTTCCGCTGCAATGACTCAAGACAATACGCTGACTTACCAGTGGTTTCGTAACGGGCAGATCATTGCCGGTGCGACGCAGTCGATTTATCAGATTCCTTCAGTATCGTTGTTTGATGATCAAATCCGGCTCACAGTTGTGGTGACAAACGCAATTGGATCGGTGACCAGCGCACCGGCAACTTTGACAGTGGTCGCTGCCGTACCCGCAACCGGGCTGGGGAAGTTGATGAAATTACTGTTTCAATCCTATGATTTGGGAGCAATGGTCTCATCCCCTCTGAGCGAATTCGTTGATGATCATGATGTCGATAAATCTTTCTGGGCTGATCCCGCCTCCGCCTGTCGCACGGGCAGCGCCACCGGTTCATTCAATGGCCAGTCGATACCGGTCGGTACGCAGTTAGCCAGCGGAGTCAACCGTGTCACCGGCACTTTTAATAACTGTGCCATTGCGAATTACCCAAGTGAGGTGCTCGATGGAACTTCGAACATTACCTACACACTCAGTGATTCCTTAACCCGCTACAGCGATGTGGGTGAAATCCTCAATTTCCGTCGCAGGATGGGTGTGGGTACACCGGATGAAGTTGACCTGACGGGTAACGGTGGCGTGCAATTTACGTCGACCAGGTCGAAGGCGACTGGTCCGACAGTTTTTGTGGTGACGATGACGCCGCTGCCCGGTTCGACATTGCGTGATAACTTGACCGGCCAGCGGACACAATTCACTGGCGGCGATGTCGTGTTCACGGGCACATCAAATGCGGCAGGAAAAATCCTTGACGGCAGCATTGAACACCGTCAGATCAGCTTTGTTTTTGACGGCGGACCCTACGTAACGAACGG
>CAILRJ010000221.1 GCA_903836575.1 uncultured Burkholderiales bacterium | reverse complement strand
GATCACCGGCGATTATCCGGCCACCGCGCTGAGTATTGCGGCGCAAAGCGGGCTGGAGGCATCGGCGGGCGTGCTGACCGGCGCTGAGCTCGATGGCCTTGATGAAAGTCAGTTATCGGCGCAGCTAGCGCAAGTGAACGTATTTTGCCGGGTCCGGCCGGAACAGAAATTGCAGCTGGTGCGCGCCTTGCGCCAACGCGGCGAGATCGTCGCAATGACCGGGGATGGCGTCAACGATGCGCCGGCTCTGAAAGCAGCGCACATCGGCATTGCGATGGGTACACGCGGTACCGATGTCGCGCGCGAATCGGCCACGCTGGTGCTGCTCGATGACGATTTCGGTGCCATCGTCGCTGCTGTGCGGCTGGGGCGACGCATCGTCGACAATATCCGCAAGGCCGTGGTGTTCATCATCGCCGCGCATGTGCCGATCGCCGGCTTGTCGTTGGTGCCGGTGATGCTGGGCTGGCCTTTGTTGCTGCTGCCGGTGCACATCGTGTTTTTCGAGTTGCTCATTGATCCGACCTGCTCGATTGTCTTCGAGGCCGAACCCGACGAAGCCAACGTGATGCAGCGTCCGCCGCGCTGCGCCAACGCGCGACTCTTCGACCGCTCGCTGTTGATGCGCGGACTGGCACAAGGACTGGGCTTGCTGACGGTATTGATGCTGGTCTACCTGCTGGCCGGTGCAGCGGGTTTCACGGAAGGGCAGATCCGTGCGGTGACTTTTGCCGCGATGATTACCGGCGACATCGGGTTGATTTTCCTGAACCGGTCTGTATCGCTGCCGGTATTGGACGCGCTGCGCTTGCCTAATCCGGCGTTGTGGCGGGTTGTGACGGGAGCGCTGTTAATGCTGGTGCTGGCGCTGACCGTACCGGGATTACGCAGCTTGTTTCATTTCTGAACGAGACGTTTTGCCTCAGGATCATGCGGACAAGTCAGTGTCGCGCCCGCTGCCGCGCACCATCATCCGTTCCATCAGATCAAATAGCCCTTGCGTCAACAATGCCAGCACCGCCGCCGGGATTGCGCCGGCCAGCATCATCGCGTTGTCGTTGAGTGCCAGGCCGATGGCAATGCGTTCGCCGTAACCGCCGGCTCCGATGAAGGCGGCGATGGTGGCGGTGCCGACGCTCATCACGGCAGCGGTTTTCAGGCCGGCCAGGATTACCGGCAAGGCCAGCGGCAAGTCGATGTGCAGCAAGCGGTCGCGCCGCGACAGGCCCAGTGCCAGCGCCGCCATACGCAAACCGGCAGGTACTTGCAGCACGCCTGTACAGGTATTGCGCACGATCGGTAGCAGCGCGTACAGAAACAGTGCAATCAGTGCCGGCACCGTGCCGATGCGACCGAGCAGCGGAATGAGCATCGCCAGCAAGGCCAGCGCCGGGATTGTCTGCAACACGCCAACCAGCGCCATCACCGCTTGTCGCACGCGTGGCACGAAAGCCGCCAGTACCCCGAGCGGAATGCCGATCAGGCTGGCGCACACGATGGCCACCGCCACCAGCACCACATGCTGACGCGTCAGCCGCCAGAAATTTTCCCCGAACAGCTTGTCGAGAAAGCCGTCACGCGCCGCCGGCGCCCCTGCCGAGGGCGTCACAAATTGCGTGGCCACGGCAGCGAACGACTGGCCATCGATTTCGACGGCCGCATTCATCGCAATCATGCGCGGGTTGTCGATGCGTCCTGCGAGTGTGCTGATGGCCGACCAGGCTGCCGGGAAGCGCTGCGGCGCATCGAGCCGGTACAGCAGCACCGCTTCATAGCTCGGAAAAAAATGGCGGTCATCCTCCAGCACGCGCAAACCCAGTTTGCCGATCTTCGCATCGGTCGAATAAATATCGATGACATCGACCTGTTTCGCCATCAGCGCTTCATAGGCAATGCCATGGTCCAGCCCGGTCGGCTGTTGCGGCAAGCGGTAATGCTGCGCCAGTCCGGGCCAGCCATCGACCCGACCGAGGAACTCATGCGACAGGCCCGGTCGCAGTTGCGGCAACGTCGCCAGCTCGGTCAGCGTGACCGGACCGTCGGCCGGCGTGCCGCGCATCGCCAGCGCATAAGTATTATTAAAGCCGAGCGGCACGCCAACGCCGAGGCCCAGCGGCGCCAGTTCGGCGCGGATCTGTTCCAGCGAGGACGGCGTGTCGTGCTTGAGGATTTCGCTGTTGATGGTGCCGAGGTATTCGGGATAGACGTCGATGCTGCCGTTCTTGAGCGCATTGAAGACGATGGCGGTATTGCCCAATCCTTGCTGATGGCGTGCCGGACCGGCGACTGCGGCGGTACGGGTGATGATTTCTCCCAGTACATACGACTCGGTAAAACGCTTCGAGCCGACTTGCAAGACCGGATCGGCAGCATGCACCTGCAGGCAGGCGATCAGCAGGACAAAAGGCAGGACAAAGTGCAGGCCAAGACCGCGCAGGAGTGATTTCAGAGGGCGCATCGACAGGACTCTCGCAATTAGGGTGGCCTATTGTAGTGGTGCTGACAAAAGTCGTACCGATGTCTTGCCTCTGGAAAATTTTTATTGCACGGTCGTGCTATTCTTCGGCAAACCGTGCATCATGATGCACGCCCGAAATAACAGGAGGAGACAGCATGGACTTGACTTACACCACCGACGACGAAGCCTTTCGTCTGATGGTCCGCAGTTATCTGGAGCAGAATCTGCCGGCCGATTTGCAGCACAAAGTGCTCAATCACAAGCGCCTGTCGAAAGACGATCTGGTGCGCTGGCACAAGATCGTCGCGCAGCAGGGCTGGGTCGGCACCGGTTGGCCGGTCGAGTTCGGCGGTACGGGATGGAGTCCGGTCCAGCGCCATATCTGGGAGGAGGAATGTGCCCACGCCGGCACCCCGCCGATACTGCCGTTTGGTGTGAACATGGTGGCGCCAGTCATCATGGCCTTTGGCAATGCCGCGCAAAAAGCCCACTACTTGCCGCGTATTCTCAGTTGCGAAGACTGGTGGTGCCAGGGTTATTCGGAGCCCGGTTCCGGGTCTGACCTGGCCTCGCTGAAAACCCGTGCCGAGCGCGACGGTGATAACTACATCGTCAATGGCCAGAAAACCTGGACCACGCTGGGTCAGCACGCCGACATGATTTTCTGTCTGGTGCGTACCGATAGCAGCGGACGCAAGCAGGAAGGCATTTCATTCCTGCTGATCGACATGAAGTCCCCCGGCATCACGGTGCGGCCCATCATCACCCTTGATGAAGATCATGAAGTCAATGAAGTGTTCTTCGACAATGTCTCGGTGCCAGTACAAAACCTGATCGGCGAAGAGAACAAAGGCTGGACCTATGCCAAGTATTTGCTGGGCCATGAGCGCACCAACATCGCGGCGGTTGGCCGCGCCAAGCGCGAACTGGAATTCCTCAAGCGGGTCGCGCTGGACCAGCAAAAAAATGGTGCGCCGCTTCTCGACGACGCCGTGTTTGCCGCCAAGGTGGCCTCGCTGGAAATCGAACTGATGGCGCTGGAAGTCACCGTGTTGCGCGTCATTTCGCTCGACAATGCCAAGCGCGGACCCGGCCCGGAAGCCTCGATGCTGAAAATCAAGGGCACCGAAGTACAGCAGGCACTGACCGAACTGATGCTCGAAGCCATCGGGCCCTACGGCTTGCCGTTCGACACGGACTTTCTTGAAGGCAGCAGCGAGCACAGCCTGGCCGAGGATGACGATGCGGCGCCACTGGCGTCGTATTACTTCAATTACCGCAAGACCTCGATCTACGGTGGCTCGAACGAAATTCAAAGAAACATCATCACCCAGATGATTCTGGGACTGTGAGGACGACATGGACTTTACCTTTACGCAAGAACAACAGCAATTCTCCGATGCCCTGCGCCGTTGGGTCGACAAGGACTACACGTTCGACCAGCGCAAGAAAATCGTTCTGTCTGACAGTGGCACTTCCGACATCGCCTGGACCACACTGACCGAACTGGGCGTGACCGCTTTGCCGGTTGCAGAAGAGCAGGGCGGCTTCAACGGATCCGCCATCGACATGCAAGTGGTGATGCATGAAATCGGTCGTGGTCTGGTGATCGAACCGTACTGGTCAACCATGCTGGGAACGCAATTTCTGGCACTGGCCGGCGGGCACGACGATCTGCTCGAACAGGTCGCCGGTGGCGCCCTGAAACTGGCGTGTGCGCTGGGCGAGAAGCAGTCCCGTTACGATCTGTTCGACATCGCCACGACGGCCACCGCGCAAGACGGCGGCTTTGTTCTCAACGGTACCAAGACGGTGGTGATCCACGGTGCGCAGGCCGGCATGCTGATTGTCTCGGCACGCAGCAGTGGCACCCGGCGCGACACGGCAGGGATTTCGTTGTTCGTGCTACCAGCCACCACACCCGGTGTCGTGTTGCGCGACTACCGCACCATCGACTGCCAGCGTGCGGCCGACATCACGTTGACTGATGTGGTGCTGCCGGCCAGTGCGTTGCTCGGTGCATCCGGCGAGGGTTGGGACATCCTCGATGCGGCCACCGATTACGGTATTACGTTGCTCTGTGCCGAAGCCGTCGGCGTGATGGAATCACTTAATCAGGCTACGCTGGAATATATGAAAACCCGTCAGCAGTTTGGTGTACCTATCGGTAAATTCCAGGCTTTGCAGCACCGCATGGCCGATATGTTCATGCATCTCGAACAGGCGCGTTCGATGGCAACGCTGGCGGCGGTCAAGGTCACCTCGGCGGATCCGGTCGAACGTCGCCGTGTTGTCTCGGCGGCCAAGGCACGCATCGGCCAGGCCATGAAATACGTTGGCCAGCAAGCGGTTCAACTGCACGGCGGCATGGGCGTGACCAATGAATTACCGGCTGCGCATCACTTCAAGCGCCTGACCATCATCGAGCTGACGCTGGGTGACACCGACCATCATCTGGCACGGTTTGTCGCGCAGCCGGGGTTCCGGCAGGCGGCGTGAGGTAGTTGCACCGGAAGTCTCCACGGAGCGTTCAACGCGCTCATCCCGACAGTTGATCCGGCATGCCGGATCAACCAGATCGCATCCTAAAAAAAGGCCCTCATGACCCACCCCGCCTGGTGCTTTGAAGACTTTACCGCAGGCCATTGTTTCGACGTGGGCAGCGTCACTGTCGACGCCGCCGAAGTCCACGACTTCGCCACCCGCTACGATCCGCAACCGTTCCATATCGATCCCGACGCTGCCGAGAAATCCATCTTCGGTGGCGTCATCGCCAGCGGCTGGCATACTTGCAGCATGATGATGCGGCTGGTGGTGGATGGTTATCTGCGCGACTCCTCCAGCATGGGTTCACCCGGCATCGATGAAGTGCGCTGGCTTAAGCCTGTGCGTGCGGGCGACGTACTCCGGGTCACCAGCACCGTACTCGACGTCGTACCCTCTAAAAGCAAACCCGATCGCGGCGTTGTCAACTCGTTCTGGGAAGCACACAACCAGCACGACGAACTGGTCGCCACCATCAAGGGACGTGGCTTGTTCATGCGTCGACCCACCTGAATTTTTTTGAAAGAAATGTTATGCGCACTATCGCCACACTTGCAGAACTAAAGACCCTGGTTGGTCAGGAAATTGCCGTGTCTGACTGGATCGGTATCCCGCAAGAAAAGGTGCAGCAGTTTGCCGATGTCACCGGCGACCAGCAATGGATACACACCGATGTCGAACGCAGTCGCGCCGAATCACCATTTGGCGGCACCGTCGCGCACGGCTTTTTGACGCTCGCCCTGTTGCCGACCATGATGGAGAGTGCCGTCACGATGAGCGACGTCAAGATGGCCGTAAATTATGGCCTCAACAAAGTACGCTTCCCGGCACCGGTACCGGTTGGTAGCTGGTTGCGCGGACGCATCAGCGTACTCGCCGTCGACGAAATCCCGGACGGCGCACAAGTCACCTGGCAGGTTAGCGTCGAGCGCAGTGGCAGCGACAAACCAGTTTGCGTGGCCGAGCTGATTTCACGTCGTTACAGTTAAGGCAGGTTGCGCGGGGTGCTCCATTTTTCGATGATGGCGGTCAGCTGCGCGGCGGAAAAAGGTTTGGCGAGGTAATCGTCCATGCCGGCGTTCAGGCAGCGTTCCCGGTCGCCATTGATGGCGCTCGCCGTCAGCGCAATGATCGGTGTGCGTCGCACGCCGGACCGGGCTTCGCGCTCACGCTGGAGTCGTGTCGCTTCGTAGCCATCCATCACCGGCATCATGCAATCCATCAGGATCAGGTCGTACTGCTTTCGCGCCAGCATCTCGACTGCGCGTTCGCCATTGACGGCTTCTTCGACGATGCAGCCGCGTTTTCCGAGCAGGATGCGGACCAGTTGCCGGTTCATTTCAGTGTCTTCAACCACCAGTACCGTTAATGCCTGCGCTGCGGTTTCTTGCTGAACAACCTGAACCGGGGCGCTGACGACAGCGGCAATCGCCGGCACTATCACCGCTGGCTGCGCGGCAACGCGGGCCGGAACATGAAATGAAAAGCGGGTGCCGGAGCCGATCTCGCTGTGGCATGTAATTTCGCCATGCATCAGCTCAACCAGACGCTTGCAAATGGCCAGGCCAAGTCCTGTGCCACCATATTTCCGGCCTATCGTATTGTCGGCCTGAACGAACGGTTCGAAGAGACGCTGCTGCGCCAGCGCAGTGATACCGATCCCGCAGTCAGCGATACTGAAATCGAGTCGCATCAGCATCGGATCGATCGGGTCCGGCCGTGCCTGAAAGCCCACCGTGACTGAGCCGGCCGGAGTGAACTTGATCGCGTTGTTGATCAGGTTACTCAGCACCTGACGGATCCTGCTGGCATCTGCGACGGCCAGCAACCGGCCCGTTGTGCCGATCTCCGTCTTGATCTGTAATTGTTTTGCGTTAGCGCCGGCGCGGTGCAGGTCGATGACCTCGTTAATCAGCAGGACCGGATCAAACGTGGTCAGATCGATTTCCATTTGACCCGCCTCGACCTTCGAAAAATCGAGGATCTCGTTGATGATTCTCATCAGATGGTGCACGCCGTTGTGGACGTTGTTGGCATACGAGCGCTGACTGGTATCGAGCCGGGTATCAAGCAGGAGTTCCGACATGCCGAGTATGCCGTTCATTGGCGTGCGGATCTCATGGCTCATCATTGCCAGGAAGCGGGATTTGGCGGCATTGGCTTCATCGGCCTCCTGTTTCAGCGCGAGTGACTGCTCGGCATCCTGTTCGCGGCGCTTCAGCAGGCGTGCCATCAGGATGAATGCGACACTCAGCGCCAGCAGGCTGACCAGTCCGATGCCACCCAGAAGCCGCACCGTACTGCGCCAACTGCTCAGATACAAGTCTTCGGTGATCGTGATGGTAACTGCCAGCGGATAGCCGCGCACCGCGCGCACTGCTGCCATCCGTGGAGTGTTGCGCAGATCATCGAACGGACGCGGCGCGGTGGTCAGGACCACGTCGTGCGTTTTTCCGGTAGACAGCACCTCATGGGTCGCACCGAGCAAACTTTTCGTTGCCATTAACTTTTCGGCATCGGGCCAGCGCGCAAGTAACGTGTAATCTTGCCGGAAAAGCGACACGGAGGCCTGCTCGCCCAGACTTACATTTTTGAAAAAATCACCAAAAAAGTCGGAAGAAATACCCACCAGTATCATGCCCAGGAAGTGGCCATTGCTGCTGTTGATGCGTCGGCTGATATAAAACGTCCATTTGCCATTGCCCTTGTTCTTGACTGGCGTACTGAGAAAAACGGCCGGGTCGACGTTGTCGCGATGGCGCACAAAGTAATCCCGCTCGGCCAGATTGATCGTCGGTGCGGGAAAGGCCCGCGTAAAGTTGATCACGTCACCGTTTGCATCGACGATGCTGACCACGTCGATTTGCGGCAATCCGCTGATCCGGTCGCGCATGATCTGGTGTGTTGCGATGTTGCGAAAGGATTTGGTCATTCCGGCCGGATCGGTCGTGTCGGCGTTCTCGACCATTTCGCCGATACTGTCGAGTACCATATAAGCCGAGGCCATCGTCTGTGCGGTATTTTCGGCCAGCACCAGCGACAAGTTGCCGAGGTCCCGACGCCAGTCTTCGATGGCGCGGTCACGCAGTACCCAGCTTGATGCGACGGTCGCAGCGATCAGCAAAACGATCATCAGGCTGCCGATGAGGGTGGTCGCATTCCTGGCGCCGGAACGCTTGTGCTGAACCAAAGAGGGTGCCATCAACGAACGGCCTTTTCGGAATCGGTATCCGGCTGTCCGTCGAAATGCGTAATGCTGAAGCGGACTTCCTCAATGGTCAGATCAAACAGTCGTTTGAGTTCCGGCAGGCAGGGCAGGACCAGATCATTGCGTTCGCAGCGTGCGTGGTGTTCGATCTCGCCGAGCAGCGCGCTGAGTTCTGTCGCACCGACCAGCGCGGTGCTGCCTTTGAGTGAATGACTTTCGAAATGGATCGCTTTACCGTTGCCGTCTTGTATGGCCAGTTCAAGCCGCGCCTGAACCGGACCGGCCAGCCGGACAAACATGGTTGACAGCTCCCGGAACAGCTCCAGATCGTCGCCTGCACTTTCCAGTAAAAAGTGCGGATTAATGGCGCAATAGCGGTGGTTTTGCATCGACATACCTTTAAACGATATTTTGGCTATTATTTTTGTTGTTCGATAGTAACTGAAAATCTCGCGCCTTGCCCCGGGAGAGATTCCAGGATAAGGCTGCCGCCCATCAATTCGACAAGGTGCCGGGCAATCGGCAGGCCCAGGCCGGCACCGTCGTTCTGGCGGGTAGTTGAATCATCGGCTTGTGTAAATCGCTCGAAAATCTGTTCCTGCAAATGCGCCGGAACGCCGCTGCCGCTGTCGCTGACCGCTAATTCCAGTCCGGTCGGCGTCGGGCGGGCGCTGACACGGATGGCACCGGCGCCGGTATGCCGTACCGCATTGTCGAGCAGAATATCGAGCACCCGGAGCAAGCGCAGCCTGTCGCAGACCAGCGTTGCCGGCGTTGCCGGATCGATACTGATGTCGAGCGCGACCTGTTTGGCGGACGCTGTTGGCTGGTGGCGCGCAATAGCATCCTGCAACAGCAAGGCCAGATTTTCCGGTTGCTGCACCAGACTGATCGTGCCGGACTCGAGCGCGCTCAGTTCCAGCGTCGCCTCGACCAGCGTCAGCAGGCGGATACCGGATTCATGGATTGATTGAGCAAAGCCGCCATGGGTCGACTGGCCGCCCAGTTCTTCGGCGATCAGCTGAGAAAATCCGAGAATCCCATTGAGCGGCGTGCGCAACTCGTGCGACATGTTTGACAGGAAGCGCGATTTGGCCTGACTGGCCGCAATGGCCCGCTCGCGGCTGACGATCAGACGGCCGACCAGGATGATGATGCTGGCCGTAAATAGCAGGATCACTGCGCTGATCAGCCCGGCAATCAGCAAGGAGTGATTGCGGTCGACGTAATACGGAGCCAGTCGTTCTTCGATATCCACGCCTACTGCCACCATCATCGGGTAATTTTGCAGTTTTTCGAAAGCCAGAATGCGCTCGCGGCCATCAATCCCGCTGTTTGACGTGAATACACCATGAGGGCTGGCCTGCATCGTCTTGAAGGTCTGGTTGCCCGAGACATCCATGCCCATCGAAATCTGGCCGCCAACCCGGCGCACCCGGACCACGCCGTCGGCACCGACCAGTGTGATCACGCCATATTTGCCGACATCGATGTCGTTATACAGCTGCGTAAAATATTGCGGATCCATTGACACCACCACGACGCCCTTGAAACGGCCATCCGGATAACTGATGCGGCGGGTCATCTGGATCGACCATTTTTTCGAGACGCGGCCGAGCACAGGGCGACTGATGAACAGTGCGTCATTATCGGTGCCGGCATGGACTTTGATGTGCTCGCGATCGGACAGGTTCATTGGTTTAAAAGGCTGGCTCGACAACACGACGTCGCCATGTTCATCAACGATCGAAAACAGGTTATAGATCTTGTCCGGGTTGAGTCCAACCTTGAGGTCGCTGGTAATGTCGAGGTCCTTACCCAGCGTGTTGTAGCGAAAGCGTAAATAGGTAACGGCCTGATCGGCGGACTCGATGGTACGGTTGGCATGTTCGTTGAACAGGCGTGCCAGGCTGCGTACGTCGCGTTGGGTATTCTCGATGATGACTTGCCTGGTCGAACGCAACTGCAGAATAGTCAGGGTCCACAACCCTGCCACCAGTGCAACAGCAAAGACACAAAGCAAAAGACGTGCATCGATTTTTTTTAACATGATGGAGCGATGTTTTATCAATAGGCCGTCGTTAAATTGCGATGCTGCTGCGCGCAACAGGCGCGCAGATAACCACGCAGTTCGTCGTAGTTGATGGGTTTGCTGAAGTACACGACGCCGTTCGGAATGCCGCCACGCTCGCTCAGTTCGGCTTCGTTCAGACTCGACAGAATGGCGATATGGATGTCCGACAGGTCCGGATAGCCAAGAATGGTGGTGACCACTTCGTAGCCATCGATGCCGTCCATGATGACATCGGCCAGCAGCACGTTGGGTTTATTGCGGGAGACTTCGATCAATGCCTGATAGCCGTTTTCGCAGAAGGTCAGCGTCGCATCAAGGTTCCATGACGTAATCTGCTTCTGGTAGATTTCGCGTTGCATCAGATTATCCTCGATGATCACAATTGAGGGCTTTCTGCCGGGTATGGCGCGCGAGCCGTTATGGTCCGACATTGTTGTCTGTGATGCCTTGTAGGCCTGGATGGCATGGAGCGGGATGCGACGGTGACCGCCCTTGGTCTTCCACGCTTCGATGACGCCTGCTTCCACTAACTGCTGCACTGACGTGACGGAAATGCCCAGCAGACGCGCCGCATTCTGGGTTGTGCAAATTTCAGTCGCAGACATGTTGCCTTCCTTCAATTATTGTAAAAACCAATTTTAACTAATTTAAACAGTTTAACCAAAGGAGATTTTTAATGAATTGTCTGCCGTTTGACTTGGCACGGAGATTCGTCGTGAGGATGTGTTGTTTTGACCCTGTTTCATGCGCGCTGATCTGCCTTTAAATGATTTTTTGTCAGTAATTTAATGCGTTGCAAATAACAAAATTAATACTTTAAGCTGACACGCCAACAAGTTTGTCCGCGCACTCGATTACGGGTAGCAAACTGATGGCCAGCGCCGCAAAGTCCTGGGCGCCGCGGCAGCCCGGCGCGTAATACCGCACCGGCTTGCCCACCGCGAACGCTTCGGCCAGCTTGATGTCGTTGCGGATGCCGCCCAGCACCCGGTGCGCGCCGAACTGGCGCGACACATCGGCGCTGATGCTGCGATGCTGGCGGATATGGTCGGCCGCCGTCATCGGCAGAAAACCGAGAATTTTCAGGCCCGGATTTTGTACTGACATAACCTTGAACAGCACGCGCATCAGTTGCCTGACGCCTTCAAACGAGAGCGGATGCGGGATGTACGGCACCAGTACCCAATGTGCGGCCGATAGCGCATTGAGCAGCAGGATGTCGAGCGAGGGCGGGGTGTCGAGGATCACCAGATCGAACCGGTCCGCCAGCGTTGCATCGGCCAGCGCCTGTGCCAGTCGTAACGGATCGCGTGTACCGCTGCCGTGTTCGAACAGCTGGTCAGCCGGTGCCAGCCAGAGCCGCTCGATGCTGGTCGCTTGCACCACCTCCCTGAGCCCGATGCCGGCGCCGGCTG